>JBEDFU010000269.1:0-36103 GCA_041174965.1 Pseudomonadota bacterium
AACAAGCGGTGCCGCGCCCGCTGTCGCAGCACTTCGGCACTTTCAGATGCTGCGTTTTCGGCGGCCGCCGCTTGGGCGGCAGAGGCCTGGCCAGGCATGCGAAATTTAAAAAATGCCATGAATGGATGATTCAGTTGTTCAAATGTGGGGCGTTCAGGCTGGGCAAGCCGTTTTCAATCACGCCCCCCACGGTCAGAAACGACCCGAACACAATAATTCTATCAGTGGGGTCTGCACTTTCTTGGGCTGCGGCCAGGGCTTGGGCCGGGCTGGCATGGGCAAAAACCTGCTGGGCATCTACCCCCGGCTGGCCTTTCAATTGGCTGACCAAATGCTCAGCTTTGGCGGCCCTCGGACTTGGCAAATCACAGACATGCCAATGGGTCACCAAAGGGCTCATGCGCGCCATCATGGCCGCCAAATCCTTGTCAGCCATGGCGCCGAAAACCGCATGGGTTTGGGGATAAAAACCCATCGCATCCAAGTTTTGAAATAAAGCGGCCACCGAATGGGGGTTGTGTGCCACATCCAACACCACGGTGGGCTGTCCCGCCAAGGTTTGGAATCTGCCCGTCAACTCGACCAAAGCCAAGCCATTGCGCACGGACTGCGCCGTCACGGGCAAGCGTTGGCGCAGGGCCTCAAACAAGGCCAATGCACCACTGGCATTGAGCAACTGATTCGCACCCCGCAAGGCTGGATAGGCCAGTCCGTGGTAACGCCGATCACGCCCTATCCAGTGCCACTGTTGGCGATCGCCACTGAAATGAAAATCACGCCCATGCAGCCACAGATCTGCACCAATGGCTTGGGCATGGGCCAGCACACTGGCCGGGGGCATGGGATCGCTGACGATCAAGGGTCGACCTGCACGCGCAATGCCCACCTTCTCGTGCCCAATTGACTCGCGGTCTGGGCCGAGCCATTCGGTGTGGTCCAAATCAATGCAGGTGACCACCGCTGCATCCGCGTCGACCACATTCACCGCATCCAATCGACCGCCCAAACCCACCTCCAGGACCACCACATCGAGATCCGAATGGCACAGCAAATCCATGATGGCCAAGGTGGTGAATTCAAAATAGGTCAAGGCTTCGCCTTGGCGGACTTGCTCCACCCGTTCAAAATGGGGCACCAAATCCTGCGCCAATACCGATCGCCCCTGGATGCGACAACGCTCTTCAAAATGCACCAAATGGGGCGATGTGTAAACCCCGGTGCGATAACCCGATTGGCGGCAAACCGCTTCAATCATGGCGCAAGTCGATCCTTTGCCATTGGTACCCGCAACGGTCACCACCGGGCAAGCCCAGTGCCATTCCAGACGTTGAGCCACCTTTTTAACGCGCTCCAAGCCCATGTCAATGTTGTGGGGGTGCAATTTTTCGCAATGGGCCAGCCAGTCAGTGAGATTCATGCCGAGATTGTGAACCAGCCCCCAAAGGCCCGGAAAATGCGGCATCATTCGAGTCATGTCTTCCTCCCTCATTACCTTATATGGCATCCCCAACTGCAGCAGCGTGAAAAAAGCCCGCGAGTGGATGACCGCTCACCAAGTGGCCCACGACTTCCATGACTTCAAAAAACAAGGCTTGAGCGCTGAACACCTGTCGCTCTGGCTGTCCAAAGTGGACTGGACCGTGTTGCTCAACCGCAAAGGCACCACATGGCGTGGCCTGGACGCGGCCACCCAAGCGCTGGTCAAAGACGATGCCTCAGCCCTGCAATTGATGCTGCAGTGGCCCAGCTTGGTCAAACGCCCCGTGGTGGTGAAAGGCCAAAAGGTGGTGGTCGGTGTCAACCCCGAGGCGTGGCTTGGCGTTATTGAGGGATAGCCCTATTTAAAGAATGATTGACCCACATCATTGAACGGATCAAAAAATGAAACATTTGAATTACATGGCCACGGCCACCGCCCTGGGATGTGTTTTGGCCTCTGCCACACATGCGCAAGAAATTGGCCGGGTCATCTCGTCAACCCCCATCATCCAACAGGTGGCCGTGCCCCGCCAGGTCTGCACCCAAAACCAAGTGGTCACCCCGGGGCAAAAATCTGGCGCTGGCGCGCTCATGGGTGCCATCGCTGGGGGCGCCATTGGCAATAACGTGGGCCAAGGTTTTGGTCGCGATGCAGCCACCATGTTGGGCCTGATTGGCGGGGCTTTGATGGGCGACAAGGTCGAAGGAACCCCTGCCAATGAAGTGCGCCACGTCCAAAACTGCAGCAACCAAGTGTTTTACGAAAATCGCACCACCGCTTACAACGTGGTCTACGAATTTGCGGGCAAACAATACAGCGTGCAAATGCCGCAAGACCCAGGCCCATCGGTGCGTTTGCAAATCACCCCCATGGCCCCACCACCTGCGGCGGCCATCTTGCCAACACCCACCTTTATCACCCCACCACCCGTGGGCACGCCCTATGGTGCGCCCCCCCTGGGCTCAGCGCCGCAAAGCTAAAACCCGATCAGGCCGCACATGCGGCCTTTTAAACGCCCTTTGGGCGGGCTTGGCCTAGAATCGCGCCTTTGATTTTTCACTGGTGCTTCCCATGCGCAAAACCCAGCCAGCCTCTGGCAAAACACAAGCCCCCCAACGCGTTGTTCTCGCCTATTCGGGTGGTTTGGACACCTCCATCATCCTCAAATGGCTGCAAGACGAATACCACTGCGAGGTGGTCACCTTCACCGCCGACATCGGCCAAGGCGAGGAAATTGAACCCGCTCGCGCCAAAGCCATCAAGATGGGCATCAAGCCCAGCAACATCTTCATCGAAGACCTGCGCGAAGAGTTTGTGCGGGATTTTGTGTTCCCCATGTTTCGCGCCAACGCCCTGTATGAAGGTGAATACCTCTTGGGCACCTCGATTGCCCGCCCACTCATTGCCAAGCGATTGGTGGAGATTGCCCGCAAAACCAAGGCCGACGCCATCAGCCACGGCGCCACCGGCAAGGGCAACGACCAGGTGCGTTTCGAGCTCGGCGCTTATGCGCTCATGCCCAATGTGAAGATCATCGCGCCTTGGCGTGAATGGGATTTGCTCTCGCGTGAAAAGCTGATGCGCTACGCCGATCAACACGGCATTCCCGTGGACGGTGCCAAACGCAAAGGCCCAGCGCCCTACTCCATGGACGCCAATTTGCTGCACATCAGCTACGAAGGCGGTATTTTGGAAGACCCCAATTACGCCCCCGACGACAGCATGTGGCGCTTGACCGTCAGCCCTGAAAAAGCGCCCAACAAACCGCAGGTGATTGAACTCACCTACAAACACGGCGATGTGGTGGCCATTGACGGCGTGCGCATGAGCCCCGCCAAAGTACTGACCCACTTGAACACCTTGGGAGGCAAGCACGGCATTGGCCGCTTGGACAAAGTGGAAAACCGCTATGTGGGCATGAAGAGCCGTGGTTGCTACGAAACCCCGGGCGGCACCATCTTGCTGGCGGGCCACCGCGCCATCGAGTCCATCACCTTGGACCGCGAAGTGCTGACCCTCAAAGAAGACCTGATGCCGCGTTATGCCCGCTTGGTTTACAACGGCTACTGGTTCAGCCCCGAGCGTGAGTTGTTGCAGGGTTTGATCGACGCTTCGCAAGCCACCGCCAACGGCAAGGTGCGCTTGAAGCTCTACAAAGGCACCATCATGTGCGTGGGGCGCGAGAGCAAAACCGACAGCTTGTTTGACACCCGCATCGCCACCTTTGACGATGACGGCGGCGCTTACAACCAAGCCGACGCCGGCGGCTTCATCAAGCTCAACGCTTTGCGTTTGCGCATAGCCGCCAACCTGAAAAATGAACGCGCTGCCAAGGCCGTTAAAACGCCATCCAAAAAGAAAGCCTGACCATGGTGACCGAACAACTCCAAGGCGCGAGCGTCGCCACCCAAGCCAATGTGTTTTTTGATGGCAAGTGCGTCAGCCACACCGTCACCTTGGCCAATGGTGAGAAAAAATCGGTGGGCGTGGTGCTGGCCGCCACCCTCACCTTCAAAACCGCAGCGGCGGAAATCATGGAATGCGTGGCGGGCTCATGCGAATACAAAGTGGCTGGCAGCAACGAATGGAAAACTTCGGAACCAGGTTCGCAGTTTTCAGTGCCGGCCAATTCATCGTTTGACATCAAAGTGACTGAGGTTTACCACTATATTTGCCACTTCGGCTGATTGCTTCGCTGCGCTCGCAATGACGAAAGGCGCGATCGCAATGACATCGTCACTGCGAGGCCGAAGGCCGTGGCAGTCCAGTTTGCTTCGCTTCGCTCGCAATGACGTCATTGCGAGGAGCGAAGCGACGCGGCAGTCAAGCCAGCAAACGCGCCTTGGCCGCTTCAAATTCAGCCTTGAGTTGCGCGATCAATGCGCCCGCACTTTGCACCTTGTCTATGGCGCCAATGCCTTGGCCGCAACCCCAAATGTCTTTCCAAGCCTTGGACTTGTCGCCACCAAAGTCCATTTTGCTGGGGTCGCTTTCAGCCAAATGCTCAGGGTCTAAGCCGGCATTGCGAATCGATGGCGCCAAGTAATTGCCATGCACACCCGTGAACAAGTTGCTGTAGATGATGTCGTCTGAGTTGCTGTCCACAATGCATTGTTTATAGGCCTCGCTGGCGCGCGCCTCATCGGTGGCAATAAAAGCTGAACCGATGTAAGCGAAGTCTGCACCCATGGCCAACGACGCCAAAATCGCACCACCTGAAGCAATCGAGCCACTCAGCGCCAAGGGGCCGTCAAACCACTGGCGGATTTCTTGGATGAGCGCAAAAGGACTTTTGACGCTGGCGTGTCCACCGGCACCTGCGGCCACCGCGATCAGGCCATCCGCACCCTTTTCAATCGCCTTGTGGGCAAATTTGTTGTTGATGATGTCATGCAACACCACACCGCCATAGCTGTGAGCGGCCTGATTGACTTCCTCGCGAGCCCCCAAAGAAGTGATGATCACTGGAACCTTGTACTTCACACACAAAGCCATGTCGTGCTCTAGGCGATCGTTGCTTTTGTGCACGATTTGATTGATGGCAAATGGTGCGGCTGGTCGATCGGGGTGGGCTTTATTGTGGGCAGCCAGCGCCTCGGTGATCTCTGCCAGCCACTCATCAAGCTGTGCGGCAGGACGGGCGTTCAAAGCGGGCATGGAGCCGACCACGCCATTGATGCACTGGGCAATCACCAACTTGGGGTTGCTGATGATGAACAGCGGAGAGCCGATGACAGGGAATGGGAGAGCCGCAAGAGCTGGCGGGAGTTTCGACATGGGGTGTTCCTATGAGGTCTTGAAAGGCATTGCATCAGGTACAGCTGTTGGGTTTGCGTCTGGCAAACCGGGTTGATCATATAAGAGAGATGGGTTGGTGGGCTGAGGCATGAATTTAGAATCCCCCATCATCAGATGATGGCTGGACCTTTTCATTCTGGGCGCGGAAAGACAAGCCACACCAACACCAACCAACATGAAACCATTGAACTCCATTCTTCATTCGCTGTTTTTTGTCTGGGCCATCCTTGGTTCTGCATTGGCCTGGTCCAGGGAAGTGATCACTGCGGATCTCGCACGAACCCACGAAGGCCAACCCGTGGTGATGTCGGCTTTGCTGCAAATGGCGCCTCAACCCAACGGCCGTGCCGTGCTGATTTTTCCTGGCTGGCCTGGCATACCGCGCATCGAAACCAAAGAAGGTGTGCCGTCTTTTTTCTACCTGCAGGAACATTTTGAAAAAATGCGCCCTGCCTTGCATGCCGCTGGGATATCCACCGTCACCGTGGATTGCCCGACCGACCAGTGGGGCGTGCGAGGGCCAAACCCCAGTGCCTGCGATGACCGTTATAGATCCAGCGAACAACATGCCAAAGATGTTTTGGAACTGATTCGAAAGTTAAAGAGCACCAAAAATTTAGATCAGCTGTTCATCATGGGTCACAGCTACGGCGCCATCAGCAGCCATTGGCTGTCGACTTACCTCAACAAGGACGACATTCAAGCTGTCATTCACTCTGCCACCCAATCGGTGGGCGGCGGAGGCCCTTACACGCAATACGCTTCCAGCATGAATCGCTTCAAGCATGCCGAATCCAAGGTGCCCTATGTTTACCTTCACCATCAAAATGATTTATGCCGCTTCACCCCTTATGGCTACGCGGAAAAACATGCGCCCAAGGGTCAACTCATGACCGTCATCGGTGGAAACCGGTGGTCTGACCCCTGCGGCAAAGCCAGCTACCACAGCTATTCAGAACGAACCGATCAGCTGGCCCAAGCGCTCACACTTTTTGTCAACAAGGGTGAAGTCATGCCCATCATCAAGGGACAGGACGACTGACGCAATGGGCCAAACAAGGTCGTCACAGGTTTGAACAGCAGACCCGACTGGCACTCATTTATTTTGGCAACCCATCGAAAACCCTAGCTTGTCGACCGCAAAGTCGATCTAGTATCGAAACGGTTCGTCAGGTCGGGGTTATGTCCGCCGCAGGCGTGGCAGTGAGCCCAAATCTCATATTGCTCAGGGGTCATCATGGTGGGATCACATTGCTCTTTGCAAGCAACATTCAAGCGTTGCTTGACACTTTTCATGCTGGGATTTTGTTCGCTGGCATTCGCGCAAACCTACCCCTCCAAGCCCATCAAAATGATCGTGCCATTTCCTGCGGGGGGCACGACTGACATTGTGGCCCGCATGGTGGCCCAAAGAATGAGTGAATCCATGGGGCAGCCGGTGACGGTGGACAACCGCGCTGGCGCTGGCGGATCCATTGGTGCTGACTTGATGGCCAAGGCACCGCCAGACGGCCATACGATTTTGATGCACAACTTATCGTTTCCTTTGGCATCGGTGGCCCAATCATTGGCGAACCGCTCGCCGTTCAACGTGGAGACCGATTTTGCCGGCGTGTCGATAGCGGTTTATGTTCCGTTTGTGTGGACGGCGAGCCCAACGGTTCCCGCCAAAGACCTCCAAGAATTGGCCAACCTGTTGCGCAACAACCCGGGCTTGCAATACAACTATGGCTCGACGGGGCCGGGCTCGACCATGCACGTCTTGGGGGAGGCCTATAAAAAAACCACCAAGGTCAACATCATGCACATTCCATTCAAAGGCGCTGCGCCACTGAAGCAAGAGTTGCTGGCCGGTCGATTGCAAATTGGGGGCGATCAGCTGTCTTCATCACTGGCGGAACTCAAAGCAGGAACACTCAAGGCCTTGGCCACCAGCGCTTCCAAACGAATTCCAGAGTTGCCCGATGTTCCGACGGTGAAGGAACTGGGACTTCCCAGCTTAGAGCTCGAGGGCTGGAATGGCATTTTTGCCCCAGCCAAGACCCCAAAAGACATCATTGAACGGCTGAACAAAGAGGTCATTGCCGCAGTGCGTCACCCCGATGTGGTGAAACGCCTCAACGATTTGGGCGCAGAGGCCGTGGGCTCCACACCCGCTGAACAAGATGCCATGTTGAAAAAACAAATGGAGCAATTTCGCACCATTATTCGCGACATGAAACTGGAATGACTGGCTCTGCCCATCTTTAATTCAAACCTCTCAGGCTGCCGCAGGCAAAACAGCTGGCCTGCAATTCTGCAACTCATTTCATGGAACCGATATGCTGAGACTGGACGGAAAAGTGGCCTTGGTCACGGGCTGCGGAACCCGCGGCGAAGGATGGGGCAACGGCAAAGCCATTGCCGTTTTGTTGGCGCGTCAAGGCGCTACCGTTTATGGTGTGGACCGAGACCTTGATGCCGCCAAAGTCACCCAAAAAATCATCCACGATGAAGGGGGTCAAGCGCATGTGTCGACCGCCAATGTGACGTCCGCTCAAGACGTCCAAGAGATGGTCAGGCATTGCATGGACATGTATGGTCGCATCGACATTTTGATCAATAACGTGGGCCAGTCAGAGCCGGGCGGCCCGGTGGAGATGAGTGAAGAAACATGGGACGGTCAAATGGATTTGAACGTCAAGACGGCCTTTTTAACGATGAAGCATGTCTTGCCCATCATGGAAACCCAAGGCAACGGCTCCATCGTCAGCATCTCATCGGTGGCCGGGCTGCGGTACGTGGGCAAACCACAGGTTGCTTATGCCGCCGGCAAAGCGGCATTGATGCAATTGACCCAAACCACAGCGGTCTTGTATGCCCACAAGGGCATCCGGTTGAATTGCGTGGTGCCCGGCCTGGTGTTCACACCTTTGGTCAAACGATTAGCCGACAAGTATGCAGGCGGACAGTTTGAGGCCTTTGTGGAACATCGCCACAAACAAGTTCCCACCGGTCACATGGGTGATGCTTGGGATGTGGCCAATACCGTGCTTTTTTTGGCCAGCGACGAGAGCCGCTACATCACGGCACAAAGCATCGTGGTCGATGGCGGTTTGATTGCCGCCACCCGATAAACACGCACCAGGACAACCCATGCATCAACCCGCACTCAGATTGGCCAACAAAGTGGCCATCATCACCGGCGCTGGCTGTGTCGGGCCCGGATGGGGCAATGGACGGGCAACGGCCGTGCGCTTCGCCCAAGAGGGGGCCAAGGTTTTTGCCGTCGACATCCATGCACAAGCCATGGTTGAAACCCAAAAAATGATCCATGCATTTGGGGGCGACTTCACACCCCATGTGGCGGATGTCACGCTGGCCGAATCCGTTCAATCCATGGTTCAGGCCTGCCTGGATCGATACGGCAACATTGACATCTTGGTCAACAACGTGGGTGGGCCTGCACCGGGTGGCCCCGTTTCCATGTCGGAGGCCACTTTCGACACACAACTCGACTTGAATCTGAAGTCGGTTTTTTTGACATGCAAGTATGTGATTCCCGTCATGGAGCAAAAAGGCGCCGGATCCATCGTCAACATCGCATCCATTTCGGGCATTCGCTTCAGCGGCGCCGCCCAAGTTGGCTATGCCGTGTCCAAAGCGGGTGTCATTCAATTTGGTCGGGTTGTGGCCATTGAATACGCCAAAAAAGGGATTCGCATCAATTCAATTCTGCCGGGTCAATTGCACACGCCTTTGGTGGATGCAGTGCTGGCCAAGACGCAAAGCGGCGGCGATCTTGAAACTCTGTTGAAGCGCCGACAAGCACGCATCCCCATGCCTTTTGTGGGAGATGGTCGCGACACTGCCAATGCGGCACTTTTTTTGGCGTCTGACGAAGCACGCTTTATCACCGGCACAGAGTTGATTGTTGATGGCGGCATGACTGCGAAATGCGATTGATCACAAGGAGAGAACAGATGAAACACACCCATTCAAACGGCCTCATCACACAGGCCAACAGGGCCTTAGTAAGCCTCCAAAAATCAATTCGCTGGGGCTTATCGCTCACCGCCGCCTCTTTGTTGACCACTGCCTTGCCGATTCACGCCGCCGATGCGTATCCCAGCAAACCGATACAACTGGTGATTCCATTTGCCCCGGGTGACACCGACAACATGATCAGGCCCTTCGCAGACAGAATGGGCGAGTTTTTGGGGCAACCTGTTGTTTTGTCTTTCCGACCGGGGGCCGGTGGCGCCATAGGGGCCGGGGCAGTGGCATCGAGCAAACCAGACGGCCAGACTTTGGTCGGAACATCCCCTGGCTCCATCGTGGTGGTGCCGCTGGCAAACAAAGATGTGAAGTATTCGTTTGACTCCTTTGAACCCATCGCCAGCCTGTCTGAGGGGGGCATGATGTTGGTTGTTTCCAAAAATGCCCCTTGGAAAACACTCAAGGAGTTGGTGGACTATTCCAAAGCAAACCCCGGGGTCATCAACTACACCACATCCGGTGCGATGGGCATCACCCATTTATTGGCAGAGATTTTCAGCAAGGAGGCTGGCCTCAAGTGGACCCATATTCCAGAGAAAGGCAGTGGCCCAGCCGTCACCTCATTGCTCGGCGGGCATGTTCAACTCTCTTCTGCCGCCGTGGGCGCAGTGCAAACACATGTGGAATCGGGTGCACTCAGGCCCCTGGCAGTGTTCAGCCTTCAAAGGCTGAAGTCATTGCCTGAAGTCCCGACTTTGAGAGAGTTGGGGTACAAAATTGCAGGGCCGGCTTATTACGGCATCTCTGCACCCAAGGGCACACCCAAAGAGGTGATCGACCAAATTTATGTGGCCACCCAAAAGACCATCGAAAAATACAACAGCCAAATCACAGGTAATTTAAAGTTGTTTGGCGCTGAAATAAAACACTTGAATCCAGCTGAATACAAGCAATATCTGAAAGACCAAAACGCGCTGTTTGCCGAAGCCATGAAAGGCATCAATTGATTGCCCCATCAACCCTTCGGCCAAGGCACTTGAGCGATCGACACCTGCCAAAAATCCAAGCAGGCCAGGCTGGGTCAGCTGTTGCGGTTGACGATCACCATGATGGTGACCACGATCCCCACAATGACTGAAAAGAATGCAATGCCAACGGCATAGTACTGGGTGGCTTTCGCCTTGATTTGAGATGCTTGAGAGGTATTCATAAAAATATTTTGCCAGCGAGAAGGCCATCAAGCAAGCAATTGGCACACATTCGCGCACATAAGTGACACCCCACCCAGTTCTGTCGTTCGGTTTGATCCGTTGGGGCCCTGATTTAGTCGGCCAAACTCAAGATAGATGGCGACAAATGTTCCAAGCGCGCCACAAAACCATTTGTGCTTCGACTGGGCTGGGGCATTCCACCATGGATCAACACACGCAGCCCAGCTTGGGCACTGTCAATCAATGGCAATCGGACATGTGGCTGAATCAATGCAGCCAGCCCCGCCAAGCCTGCGCCACCCAAGATGATCGACTCAACGCCTGGCAAGCTCGCAGCCTGACAAGCCTGTGTCAGGCATTCAATGGCCATCGCAGGATCGGCTTGCAACATGGCCCCCGTTGGCGTCACCGTTTCTATGTGGCGCAACGCCTGCCCATAACCCAAGCTGATGGCCAAGCGCTGCAACATGGGCTTCCATCGAAGACCGCCTGTGACTATTGCAAACGCACCCCGTTGTGAAGCCTCCATGAAGGAAGCCTCAGCCAAGCCCGTGACCCTGCAGGCGCTGGACTCGCGCAGGGCGAACAAACCGGGATCACCGAAGCATCCAATCAACACACCCTCCGGGGCTGCTTGTTCCAAAAGGTAGTCTGACCAGGTTTCCAATAAAGCACCCGCTGCCACAGCATGGCTGGCCTCACAGGCAATATAGCGTGCACCTTTGGCAACTGTTCTGGCATCCAGGTCGAACCCCACAGGCAGCAAAGGCCGCAGGGTTTGACATAACTTCAGGGTTGTCTCTTCACTGGTATTGGGATTGATCAGCAGAAATTTTTTCTTGACTGACGTTTCAGTGGTGTCTGACATGAAGCATCCTCATGGAACAGCAGTTCACTCATTGGTTCATGGGTCCATGCCTGCATTCGGGTCCGAATGACCAAACAAATTGGACATGCGATTCAAATCGCCCTCTTCTCGCATGATTTCTTTCATCAGTTCAGGGAGGGGCAATCGTCCCCATCGTACCGCCTTTTGTATCAAATAAGGGGTAGGGCTGTGCGGTTCCCGTTGTTGCAAATAGGCGGCAACTGCTTCCAAGGTTGCATAGGCTTGTTCACGTGTGCGCCATTGCCCAGACTGCCAATCGGGCGCTTTTGAATGAGACTCATCGGTTACTTGCATCACGTGATCACCTTCAGCGGGTAGGTCTTCCAATGTGGATACCGACTGAGCTTCTATTGATGTTTGGGCATTGCCAAGATCAGGCGTGAGCGCAGCCAACGTGCGATCAAAGGCCGTCAAGCACAACATCAGTTTGCTCAAATTGGGCGCATCCATGGCCAGTTTCTCATCCAAAAACTTTTGCAAATGTTGCACGGTCTGTATGCATTCACGCACCTGGGACAATTGCAAGCGCAAAGATTTGGCATGCACAGGACTTTGTGCCAATGACAACAGCTCAGAGCGGCTGATCGGCTTCAGCTGAAGTTCTGCGCTCACATTTTCTTTTTTGGGTTGCAAAATATCCTGGGCGTGGACATCCTCTGCGGTCAAGCGATCCCACTCGACCAGGGTGATCTTGGAGGGGCTGCGCTCCAAGATGGTCATCATCACCACATGGATCTTCAAGCTGACGGCCAGCGATTCACTCATCCACTCAAAGGGTGATTTACGGGCCTCGGCATCGTCCTCTGAAATCTGAGGATGAATTTCTTGCCAAAACGCAACAGACAATTCGTGCATGAGTTTGAGACCACAAGCCAGTCCTTGCAGGCCGTGCAACCGCATCCAAGCCTCGGTCAACCACGCCACCAACTGCAAGTCTTTGGTTTTTTGGGTCAAGGCCTCAAAGCATTGCTTTTCGATATACAGCCAATCGGCCTTTTTGAGTGGACGCTCCCATTGGCGCATGGGCAAATGGGGGTCGTCTTCCTCACGGGCCAATCGGATGTCCGTATAGATGGGCTCATACCGCAGCGAAGGCCCACAAGGCGACTGCTCACCCATGGGCAACAGGACTTCCCCCAGTTTGAATAAAAGATCTGTGCTCATAAAGAAGACGTCAGGGTATTCACCATTCAGGCGCTTTGGTGGGAAAGGAAGAAGGCCATGCCAATAATGTTTTTTTGCCAGCAGGGCTGATTCCCATTCGAAGAAAGACTCTGGCTTGGGTATCAGTACCGCTGTTTTTGCCATCCTCAGACTGTGGTTGCAAAGGAAATTCAAACCGCAAAACCTGCACACGGCCATCCGCACGGGCATTGCGCTCGGCCTCTTTATGGACCGCCAAAATACTGAACAACGCCCAAGGGTCGTTGTAACGGTAGTTCACCGTTTTTTCCTCTATGAACATGTGCGCCTGCTTGGCATCGGCCCTGGGTTTGAGGGGACTGTCTTTGGCAATGCGCAAAGACACCACGATGGGCAACCCTGGCTCCCAATACAGTGTCTTGCCCGTGTCTTTGAATCGCAAAATCTGATTGCCCGAGGAAACAGACCAATCAATGATTCGGCCACCCTCTTTTTCATCACTGAGATTGGCCCTGAAATCCACGCTGACATCGTAGCCAGCCGCTGAGCCAGGCTCCAGCGGGAACAACGGCGCCAACAATTGCCGCACCCGCAGGAATTGCTCTTCAAACTTTTTGATGTGCGGTGGGTAGCCCATCAATGACTTGGTGCCAACGGACACAGATGACACCTCCCCCATGGTTTTTTGGACGCGGTCGAACTGGGTCAAGGATGTGGCGACATCATCCATGTCCGCAGGGGGCGACTCCAACCGCAGCGCATTGCCACCCGATGCCTGGGCGCCCATGACGGGGAGAGATTTGAAAGGCCACCGCCCCGACAAATCGCGGTTAAACACATTGGAAAATTGGGTCCAAATTTGCCTGCGCTCTTGGTCTTTGAGAACAGCGCATCGGTTCAACAAGCCCGATTGCAAGGCCTGCAATCGATCGGCAAACATGTCATAGTTTCGCCGCGCCGTGCTCACTTTTGACAGCCGTTCGATGCAGTTGGCAAACTCCAACTCGCTGCCATTGCTCTGCAAAAATTGAACCAAGCCGCCCAACGAACTGGTTGGACTTTTCAATTTGCTGCGGGCGACATCAGCGCTCAAGCCCACCCATTTTTGGACCAATGGATGATTGGGCTGAAGACTGTTCAAAATTTGCAACAGGGGCTCGGCTTCTTTGGTTGCGTTTTCGATATACGCCACCTGTTGGGCCACATATGCAGCAAGACCAGCTGCATCTGAAGCCTCATAAACATGAACCAAAGGACTTCCAGCACCGGACCACGCTTTGAATTCAGGATCTCTTGGCAGAAACAAATTGGCCTGTACAAATGCATCATCCAGCAATCTCAACCGGGTCATGATGTCGCGCGAGATGATGTTTTTGAGCGTCGCAGCCGCATCTGAAGCCCCCAATTCGTTGAGCAACGCAACCAGCCGGGCCAATCTGGGCTGATCTGAATCGGTCAATGAAACCTGCTGAACCGGCCTCGAAGTGGTCAACATGGCTTGGGAAGTCGACTCTAGAACCTTGGAGGTCAGTGCACCATACAAAAATCGCGTGGCCTGCGGCTTCAACTGCGCAGGAAATTTCAGCAAGAGGTCATTTTCCAGGGCTCTCTTGATATCTCCATACGCCAATGCCTGGTCCAGCCGTTGGCGATCCCAACTCACAGCCGCGCCATTCGCTTCGGTCAATTTTTTGGGCGAATTATTTTTCACATAGGGCAAGGCCAGCATCTTGATCAATGCGTCCGACAAAGCCTGTCTTTCCGCATTGAACATCCATCGATTGTCTTTGTCGTTCCAATCCAACTTGCCGACCAAAGAGGTGGCGTTTTCGCTGCCAATGCTGTCCCAGTCGGCCAAGAATTTCGCAAATGAAAGGTTGAGTCGCTTCAGGGCTGCATCGGTGACTTCAGGTCCCAACAAGGAGTTGGCCTTGGCGGCTTGCATGAGTTTGTCGAAATTGGCTCCAAATTCTGGCGCACGACGTTGAATCCAAACACCCTTGCCTGCCTGCAAAAAACTGGCTTGATCACGCAACTGCAAGGACAGCTCATCCCAAGCTTGAATGCCCAAGGTGCCATCAAACGATGATGTGGTCTCCGTGCTGACCTGCGCAATCAGCTCTGAATAACGCGACTCGACGTACAAGAGATGATTTTTCGACAAAGTCGCCTGGGTCAATTCATCAAACATCAACCCAAATGCACAAGCTGAGGCTTGGCGCATGGCGGTCAAATCAACCATGCCACCGCTGGGCGCACTTTTGCGAAAAATTTCCGCAATTTGGCCCGTGTTGCCATTGAGCTCGACACCCATCAGCACCTTGACCAACAATCGCAAATCCTCGCCGTGAGCGGCATGGGTTTTATCGGTCAAGCGAGCCAATGCCATCACAGCTCTTTGCAACTCTTCGGCTCGCCTGACATATTGCTCCAACAAAACAAATTCGACTTGCTCATCCACTTCCAAATCGCGCTGTCCATTGGATGTGGCCCTGTCCGACCAGGATTTCGGTAAGCCACAGCTGGAGCCAGTCAACAAAGAACCATTGGTGCTGTCAATGGATGCACCCGTCATGTCTGCCACAGCCGAGTTGAGGCTGATTCGAATGGGATCGAATGCTGTTTTTGCAAAACCATCGGCAATGCGATTTTGAACCTTTGAATTCAAATCATCCACATACGACCAGGACCCTGGCATGGGCAAAGCCCACAAAGCGCCCGCATTCAAAGAATCCAACAATCTCAAAGCGCGCAATGCTCGATATTTGCTTTTTTCTATGTCAAAGGTTTCATCACGACTTCGGCGCAAAGCATCCCTGGTTTCTTGGTTGAATTGTTCAATCACCACCACCAATTCGCCGGCCACGTAATTGATCTTTAAAGATGCCAGCCCAAGGGCAAGCAACCAAACCGCCACGAAGCCGCCCGTTCCCCAGCGAACTGCTGTGTGTACAGCGGGTCTGCGCATTTTTTGGGTGCGTGATGATCGAACCAGACCAATTTCCGGGAATATTTTTTTCTCAAATAGGTCTCTTAAAAATGCAGGTTGCTGAGCATTTCTGACCTGATAGAGGTTGTCTTGCTCCGCCAATGCATAGGGCGCATGGTTGTTGGCGAGCAACACAGCCGACTCACTGCTGTCACCCGTTAGATAAAAACCCCTGAGCAAAAATGGATCGTGGTATGCGCTCGGGCGCATCAACTCATCCATGAAGGCATGCAGCCCCTGCCGTAATTTGTTGACTTCCGATGGCAGCAAAAAATACTCTGCGCAGTCCCCGTCTGGCAGCTCCAAAGCACTGAGTTCCGTGCAGGCTTCAGAAAGCGTCATGGTGATCTCATCCATGCCCTGATCTATCCATTTGTCCTGATATGGGGCAGACAGATCAAACGAGGACGACCAGCCCAAGATGCTGCGTCGCATGGGCGAGGGCAATGCCGAAGAGAACCGCGAAAACCCAGGAATCTTTTCGCATCCACTGACAACGATGTAGACCGGGAACTGCAGTGCAAATCGATGTTGCGCCAACCACAAACGCCGGCTCAATCCTTTGGCCATGGCCAAGAGAGAAGCCATGCTCTCAGGGCCAGAGTCCAGGAGCGACGCCGCAGGCAGGGTGAAAACAATGGAGTCGAACGGTCTGTCCGGCCTGTAGGACCGACATAAGCTCAGGAACTCATCCCAGACACTCTGGGCGGTCTTGTTATCGGGGTCTCCCAACTGACTGGCTTGCAACTGAACAGCCACACCCTTGTCATAGAAACCCCAGCCCACACCATCGACCGAAGCTGCGATGGCAGAGTCACTGCTCAGGGCACTCTGCAGACCGCTGGCTGACACAGGTAAATCTTCGGTGCCGACACCGTTGATCACCAAGGTCCACGACAAGTTATATCTCTCAGACCTTTCAGCCAAGTTGTTTTCAATCAACTCAACAGCGCGGCGAAACGACTGCTTGAGCGAACTGATTTGAATGGTTGGGGTTGCAGATGCAGGCAAGGCACCAGCAGTGGCTTGAGTACCGTGCTTGATGGCCACTTTGAGCAAAAACACAATCGCCAACAAGATGACCAAGGCCAAGGCCGAAAGTGTCAAAACGACCATGTTTTCGGAAAGAAAATTCAGCATGCTGGCACTCGATGCTGCGATGACATCGGGGTTGGCGATGTGCTCCCCACTGTGACGTCCAATGATTTTCTAACGGGCCATGATTGCCACAGCCAAACGAGTTCTGACAACACCAGCATGGCAGCAAAAATCAAACCCAATTTAATCCACCACCGGCTGATCTTTGGAAGTCGACGGGATGCAAAATGTGACAAGGTGCTCTCATATGGAACCTCTGATAAACGCCTTTCAGCGCCCGACAGTTCAGCGGATCTCTGGTATATGAATTGAAACAAGTCGTTTCGATAGTTGGCAATTTTGCTCAAATCCGCATCGCCACGAAACTGGCCTTTGAAGCCCAAAGAGATCACATACAAATACAGCTTTGCCAGAGGGCGTTGCGAAGGCTCTCTGGCCGAAAGCAATTGTTCGATCTGAAAGAAAACCTGCTCACCGGCATGACTGGATTTAAAGAGTTTTGCCTCCAACAATTCGTGACGCCAGTGTTCGCGCCCTGCCCAGTCTGAATTCAACAAAATTTCATCCGCCAAAACGGCCTTGAGGTAGCGTGCTTGAGACTCATGTTCCATCGCGGCGGAACCACCAGATCGCCGCGCTTCCAGGGTTTGCAATTCAATGAGTTGCAACAAGTCCTTGCTCAAGGTCTGTGCCGCCTCAGGCGCTTCGCCCTCACCCACGCGCTTGATGAGTTGAGAGGCACGGTGCAAAACCTGAAAAAAATCGCGAAATTGGGCCGACGATAGATCCTCACCACCAGCGATCTGCGAGGCATGGGATGTTTGCTGCAATGTGACGGAAGAGGTGAGCATGTTGACGCCTGTTCGGCTGCAAAAATTTATTTAACGGCTTTCTCAAACAACACAATTTCGCGCGGCCTGGGGATCAAATTGGCCTCGTTCACATTGCTGATCAACAAGGGTTGATCCGTCACAATAAAGCTCTCTCTGAGCTCCACAGAAAAAATGGTGTAACCAGAGCTGGCACGCAAACCCAATTCTTCGACTTGATCTACTTTTTTGCGAGATACCCCCAACACGCGGCGGTCACTCAACAATGTCCACACCGTTTGAGATCCGATCACCGCGCCATTCATCCAATGGGTCAGTTCAGCATCAGATTGACCACGCAATCCCAGGTAAAAATGAGTGGACTTGGGCAATCGATCGCCTGGCAAGGAAAAGACATTGCCATCGAAGCCAAATACAACGGGGCGCCAGTCTTGGCTGACTTCCGCCATCAAATCTTCAATTTCTGCCAGCACGGGTTCAAAAGAAACCAAAGGGTCGTCGTGATGCCAGCGCGGCACCTGTATCGGAACAGCACCCGGTCGCAAGGTGCTCAACACACCCAGCTGATGGCAAAGAGATGTGTACAGGAGAAACGGAGGCACCTCTGGCGCGGTCAAGACAGCTTGCAGTCCAGCCAAGGCTTGAACCAACGCAGAGAGCTTGTGGCGCTGCTCCAGTGCATCCAGCCTCTCTTCCAAGCGAGAGGACGGCGAACTGGTCAGCTTGGCCAGGAACAATGCTTTGATTCGCAACTGCGTGATGATGTGGGTGACGCTTTGCCAAATAGGGTGCTCCGCAGACAAGCTCAACAGGGGCGGCAGTGTGGGGGCCAGGTTATAGACTTCGTTGTCTTTGCGAACGCACAGCAAGCGCATGGAACGGTAGATGGAAGACGGACGATCGCCCGCCATCAGCATGCCTTTGATGGTCATGCGCGGCAAGTCGATGGGAAGGGCCTCAGAAATTTCATCGTTCACTGCTGGCGCGTCAATACCTTGGAAACGACTGATCTGACCCGGTGAATTCAAAGCGCGGTTAACACCCAAGGCCAAATAAACATTCAATTCGCCCGCGCTGAGGATGGACTCCCATTGCGATAGATCAATTTCCAATGCAGGCCCAGCGTCGTTTTCCGCGTTGTAAACGAACGGCGTTCCGTCTGAAAAAACGGCGACGAGGGAATTCACGCGCAGCACACCATTCGCCAATAAGCTGTCATCGATATCAAAATGCTTGACGCCCCAAGCCAATGCATTGGCATTCAGCGACTGCCATGCCACCAGGTTATCGGTGCGTGCCGATTCTTGTTGGAAATGCTGCGGCGACAGCAGCATGCCTTCATGCCATTGAATGTGGGGAAGTGGCGCAGGTACTGTCATGGTTCAGAGTGCCATATTTAAAGCTTTTTAACGACCGAGGCCACTTTGAAAGTTTGATTTTCCAAAGTGATGACATGGCCAGATTCGTCAAGAGGTAACCAACTTTTGTGTTCGCCAGGGGTTGAATAATTGGCGAAAACAAAAACACCTGTCGACATCAATTTCGCATAGTCATTTTTATTGAGCATGACTGTTTGTCCCGGAACCAACTCCAGGGAAATCACTTTCAAGCTTTCCGAAAAAGTACGGATCGTGCCTTCTCGGGTTGAAAACCATTTCCCTGCGCTCATGTTTTGAACGATGGTTTGGACTTCCAGCGTGCCGGCAAAAACGATGTCAATTGCAACTGCACTGTTGGCATTGACATCGTTGGCGGCGCTCAGCACCAAGCCAGGCCATTTCGGTGAAAAAGACTTGGGGCCCGCCAGACTTGAATCGACCTTGGAAGAAGACAGCACCGAACAACCCATCATCGCAAGCCATGCCCCACACAGAAGGCAAGATTTGAAGCAGCGATTAAGCCCCAAAAAAGAGGATGAAAATTTGTACAACATGCCTGTCTAGTCTATCCTAATAAGCGATAAAAACCAATAAATATCGTGCACTTAAATTACTCACTTAAGGTTGAATATCAGGCACAAAAAAACTGCGGTGCATTAAGAAAAAAATGCAATCCCAAGCTGCCACCTCGCACCCAAGCCAAGACCCATGGAGAACACTGTGACCAACAAAGCCAGCACCATGGCAGCCAACATGATGAAGGTGCTTGTGCGAACGGTAAAAAACACGGGTGAACTTTTAGGCAGCGCATCCATTGGGGCGTCTTCAGTGCTTATTTCCGGTGTGAGGCCTTTGGACACGATTGAAATCACGGCACATGAGAGCAACACAGAAAGCACACTTTTAAAGCCTGAAACCACCACATCAATGATCACAAAAGCAGGCAAAACGGCTTCAAAAGGCAACTGAAAGAATTGGTTCATATACCCTGCCATGATGAGGGTGCCACTGCCCACCATGGCACGAGAAGCCAAGGCGCAAAAAATCGACAACACAAGTATTTGCAAATGATCCCAAACAGCCAAGGGGACTTGGTAAAAGTTGGCAACAAACAAGGCCAGCAAAGTAAGAAAAATGACCTCTCCTGCATGAAAGAAAAAAGGAAACAGGGGGGCCATGAACTTCACCATGGCCCGGCGAAATCCAAAGATGTCACACAAGCAATGAATCACACTGGGCACACTGGCTGCGGCATTCCTGGCCAGAAAACTGATCAACAAGGACTCCTTCAATGCGCCCAAGGTTTGGGAAAAGGAGGTCCCTGCCGACCATGAAATGAGCCAAAGAAAAAAACCACCAGACAGCAACACCGACATCACGAAGGGCATCATGAATCCTGGAATCAATCCCAGCCCACCTTGTCCAACACCGGCCACCAAATTGACGGCGTAGGAAAAAGCCACCAAAGGAAGCCATTTATTGATGGTCGTGATCAAAGTTTCTAGGGCCAAATAAATCAGCTCTAGCCTGTCAAACAGTGGTTTACAGACCTTGGTGGGCAACAGGGCAAATCCCAAGCCAAAAATCAAGGCACCCACCATGGCAAAACCCATGGACTCGTGAGCAAAGGCGTGAAACAAATTGTTGGGAATCAATGCATAGCCGAGGTCGTTGCGGGTATCGATCGACCCTTCAAACAAAGGCAATGAGAGGTGGGCTTCTTGGTTCACAGATAAGCGCCCCAGGTTCCAATGGTTCGACTCAGTCAAGCCAGCACCTGGCGAGAACATGGCGCCCACCATCACCGCCACCAAACCACAGATCACAAGCCCTGCAAAGCCCAAAGAAACGGCGATGAAAAATCGCATCGGTGAATCCGGCAGCCTGGAAAAGTTAGCCAACCCAAAGACAATGGCCAACAAAATCAAGGGCAACACAAACAAATTCAGCAAGTCGACGTATATTTTCAGCAGCGGGTTAAACCACGTGGCAGCCGACGGCGTGACCCAAGCCAATCCTGCACCCAGCACTGGCAGACCTATGAAAAGCCATGGATTCTGAATCCAAGTGGATCGATGGTTCATGGACATGATCGTCACAATCGAACCGGTTTATTCGAAATGATTGCCACATAAGCACATTGCGACATTGACATGGTCAAACCGCTGAGAAATGCACAAATGGGCTCAATGGCCAATAACAACAAGATGATGGCCTCGGTGGGCAATCCCAATGGATTGCAAATCACAGCCAAAAGCGCCAACTTGTTGGCACCTTGCAAACCCACAGAGGCAAAACCTTGCGCGACAGACAAGCCGAGGATCAGAAGCCATTCAGTGTGGGTAATGGGATGCCCATATATTTGCGCCACAAAAACAGTGGCAACGGCGAAATACATGATGGGCGCTGACCGAACAAAGACAGTGGCCAAGGGGACCAGAAACGCCACCTTCTCTTGGCTAAAACCCAACCGAGCGGACAAGGTGTCAATCATTTGGGGAATGCACACCGAAGAATGCTCGCCAGAGGCCATCGAGATTCTGAGGGTTGGCAGCAAAGAAGAAAGCACGCCAAGGCCACTTGCATCAGAACGAAATTTCAAAATCACAAATGAAATGAGGCACAGCAAAAAGGTCACTGTCAAAAAGGTAATTAAAAAATGGACCATCACCACCAAGGCATCCGAGCCCACCTGCGAACATATTTGGGATGCAACAATAAAAATCACCAACGGCAAGGCGAAACTGCAGAGGTGACTGATTTTGAAGCAGGCAGAAATGACCGCTTCCAAGGATTGATTGAAGTCGTCTTTCAATCGGGAGTTAAGAACAGAGACTGCAAAACCGAACATGATGGCAAAAACACCAATTTTTATTTCATCTCCCTGTGCCAACGCCAGGAATATATTGTTTGGTAAAAATGCATTGATCAGTCCATCGATGGCCGATGACTGGTTTTCCATCTCATCAGAAAACAAATCAATGCGACTGACTTGGTCAATGTTTTGGCCACCCAAAACTTTTTCGATGCGCCATAAATTTTCTGTGGTGATGCCTGCTCCAGGGTTCAGCAGTTGCGCGACAACCATCCCCAGCAGGGCAGGCAATAGCGCCATCAAAAACAGGCCCGACATGGCGCGCAAACTGGTTCTGACGTAGGCGCGCTCCTTGAACATGCCTTGAATATTCAAAATAATCGAACAAAGAATGAGGGGGAGAACCAAAATTTTCAAGAAATTCAAATAGCCATCAACCAAGACATCCAAGGCCACTATTCGATGTGGCGCAAAAATTCCAAAGAGCACACCCAACACCAGTGCCAGGATCAGCATGCCAGGGGACTGAAGCCAAACCAAGCGTTGAGGAACAGAGGTGGGCGACACGCTTGACATCATGCGAGGGCTCGCAACATTTGATCCAGTTGCAATTGCCCAGATCGATGCGATACAAATTCATTGAGCAGTTCCTTGAGCACTTTGTTTTCGTGGCTCACTGCGCATGACAAATCATGGTATAGATCATTGAAACTCACGATCCTCAACGACAAAGCGCGACTGGGATTTGCCTTAAGGATTTGTCGGGTGTAAAACTCATTTCGATACCCACAAACAACGCGCCCAGAAAGGACTGCATTGGTCACGCCATCCCAGTTGGAAAAACCAATCACTTTTGCATTGGGGAAATTAGATTTGGCGAATTCATCCCAAGCTGAGTTGGCCAGAATGCCCAAGCTTCCTGAATAGGATCGCAATACCTTTTGAATGCCGACGCCGCTGCTCAATTTCGCCATTTCCACTCGGTTCACCACCAAGGAGTGCGGCAATTTGGCATACGCATCGCTGAAAGTAACCCTTTGCACCCGCTTGAAAGTCGGCGTTGAGTGAAAACCAATGTGGATTTTCTTGTCGGCCACCAAATCAACAATGTCCTGATAGGTGGCGGCGGTTCTGTCCACCCGGAGTGTCAAGTTCAGGGACTTGGCAAACCGCTTGGCCAACTCAACCTCTAGACCCAAAGTCTCACCAGCCTTTTCATAGAAGAACGGTAGATCGTCCTCATTGACAAAGCCAACGACCAACTCACCTTTGCTCAAGAGACCTTGGAACTCCGAGGCATGGCTCAATGCCTCCGTGGCGCTGGGGCTATCCAGTCTCTTGGGTGTCGCGCTTTGAACCGGAAAAACCCACGGGACGGCACCAGCGGACAAGGCCCATCGCCCCCAGCGGTCTAAAAAGGTTCTTCTGTTCGTTTTCAACATGGTGCTCCCCGTATCAAGGCAACTTTTTGTCGACCACTGGGCCTGGTGTTTCGACAAGCCCCTTCAAAGCTGACACCGATTGCGCCTCTTGCTGAATTTTTTGGTTGATCTCGGTTTTTAAATCACGCAAACCGTTCTCTGGCTTCAAACTTATTTTTTTACCAAACTCAAAACCCAAGAAAAAAACACAGGCAACCAGCAAACAGCTGCACAGCAAAAACAAGGTCAACATGCGCCGAGTCACACTGAAGTTGTATTCCATTTCAAAATCCTATTTCACGGTGACCGTGAATTGGCCTGGCATGCTGATTTCAATCACGCCACCCCACATGCACATCAATTTGGATGCGTCATTGAGGGTAGGCATCTTGCCAAGCAGTTGGGTCGGCGACCCCGGCACCCACGGTGCCATGGTCATGGGAATGCAGGGCATGGGCGTCAACACGCCCAGTGCAGCTGCAGTTGCGGCAATCACCATCGGGTTGGCCATGGATTGGCACATGCCAAAGGGCATGATGTTCAACATCGGTTTGTTGTCCATGATGTTGGCATCTGGGACTTTGGTCATCACCAAACTGGTGGGCAAGACCATCAGGGTTCCAGGTGCCACGCCAAAACTGCACTTGAGCATGGCACCCATGCAAACTTGATTGCCCATCACTGCCCCCTGACCATGGTTTCGAGTCGTCGCAATATCGAAGCGGTTCCTTGCTCAGGCTCCACCTCCTTGCCCTTGGCGTCAAACCGTTGGGGCAAGCCCATCGGTACTCCAGCCTTGTAGTGCAGCTCTTCCATGATCTTTCCATTGGGCCAATAGCGCAGCAAGGGGCCATCTAACTGGTTGTCCTTGTAAGTGGCTTTTTGAACGCATTTGCCATCTCGGTCGTAATCAATGGATACACCGTGCAACAGTCCCTTTTGATACGTCGACTCGCGGATCATTCGCCCTTCAAAATAAAACGTTGCAGGGCCTTCGATTTCTCCATCGACATAGCTCATCAAAGTGCTGACCAGGCCAGCCGCATCAAAGGTTTTACAAGTCCCACACGCCACCCCCGCAGCGTAGGTTTGCTGGAGGACACACTTACCCCTGGCAAAAACTTCCATGACACCCTCTGACACACCTGCTTTGTAGTGCGCCTTTTGAATGGGAAGACCCGTCGAATCAAAAATTTGCGTCAATCCATCGAGCAAACCGTCTTTGAAATTGGATATCAAGCGGCACGTGCCCTCTGCATCAAACTCTCTGAGCAAGCCATCTAGTTGGCCGTCTTTCAAAGTCCCTTGGCGAAACAAAGAACCATTCGGATGAAGATTTTCAAAATTCTCCCAACCCAATGGTGCAGCTATTGCACTCACAGGAAATGTGGGGAAATTCTGATTCATGGCTTGACGATCCATCAGTTGATTTGTGTCAACGCACCCTTGAGGGTCAGCATTGCACCAGCTTCCACGTTGTGCATGGCATCGGCTTTGCTCACAATCATGGCCCCTTTGTTTTCCAGTTGCACAGAAGCTTGATTGGTGAGGTTGACACCGGCTTTGTTCACCAAATTGGTTCCAGCTTGGTTGGTCAACTCAGTCCCTGCTTTGTTGGTCAACGCCGTGCCAGCCTGTTGGGTCAAGGCTTGTGCCGCTTTGCTGGTCATCGAAGCTCCAGCGTCGAGCAAAACATCGGCACTGGATTTGATCTCCACAGCTCCAGTGACGGTGATGGTCAGCTTGCCATCCACCACCAATTCATAATCACCCTTGACGTTCTGGGTAAATTTGGCGCCGTTTTTGTGTGTTTCATCGCCAGTGATGTCCAAAGTCCTGGTGCCCTTGACATTGTGAATTTCTTTACCTGTTTGGACATCAACTGTGCGGTCGCCCTTTTCAAGGGTGTGAATCTCAGCCCCAGCTTTGACCGTGGTGGTCAATGCATTTTCGATTTCGGTCAACAGATCTTTCTGCGCATGGAAATAAAGCTGCTCCGCGTCTTTCTTGTCCTCAAACCTGACGATGTTTCCTGCGGTTCCCTGCTTGGATGACCATGTGGCGATGGTGCTTTGGGTTTGATGGTCCGGTAATTTGACCGGCGTGGTGTTGGTACCGTTGTACACACACCCCGTGACCAACGGTCGACTGGGGTCCCCGTTCAAATAACTGACCACCACTTCCTGACCAATGCGGGGCAAAAACAAAGCTCCAAACCCCACACCCGCCAGTGACTGGGAAACCCGAATCCAGCAAGAGCTTTTATCGTCGCCTTTGCCGTCCCGGTCCCAAGGAAACTGGACCTTGATTCGGCCATATTGATCGGTCCATATTTCCTCGCCACTGGGCCCAACCACTTTGGCAGTTTCGCTGCCCATGGCCCTGGGCAAAGGTGTCGCCATGGGAGGACGGAATGCAGTTGCCGCCGGAAACGCTTCAAAGGAGTTGCTGTACAAATCATCACGGGCCATGTGTTGCACACGCCTGACCACATGCAACACATTCAGAGATGAGATGAAGTGTTCAGACAGGGTGAAACTGGTCCCAGCATTCAGGCCATAGGCAAAACTGTCACCACGCAGCAAGGTGGAGGTGACTTGTGCTGCCTCAACGCGAATTTTTGCTTTGGCCGTGCTTTCGCTGGCAGCCAAACTTCCAGTCCCAAATTCATAAATGGCCCCACTTCCCGAGGTGGCGGCATTGTTACCGCTCAAAGAGGTGGCTGGTTTGATGAAGTCGTAATCAGACACCGTGGCTGACTTGAGGGCAACTCGTTTTTCATATTCAAATCGGTATACGGTGTCAATGGGATTGGTTTGACCCGTACGCGGGAAAAATCGCAAGGCACTCGATCCCGCGCAGCTGATGTGCGCAGAAGAGGCGTCTCCCAACACCATGGTGTGCCCACTGCTGGTGAAGGTGAAGTAGTAAAAAATTCCAGCATGCTCCATGAGCCTGGAGATGAAGTCGAAATCCGTCTCGTCGTACTGAACACAATAATCCAAAGCGGTATAGGTGCCGGAAGTTTTATCTGAAAAAGTGATGCTGGCATCACCCAAGACCGCTTTGACAATGTCCAATATAGATTTTGTCTGGTAAATTTTTCGATCTCTGCTCAGTGTCAGCAACCACAGCGATGGCACCAATTCAGCTTGGTAGGTTGCAAAGTCAACGTCGTATCCGCTTTGTATGAATCGTGAAACGATGCCATGGATGTATCGTTTTGAACCGCCCTCCACCTCCATGGTGATGGTAGCGGTTTTGCCGACTATGGTCGTTGCCGACAAGCTCGTGCTTCCCGAGCGCATGAATAAATTGAATTTGAACAGCTCTGAAATCCCCTCCGAGCCTTCGAGTCCGTCCAGCAACAAATCATTGGCACCAAAGGGGGTGTCAATGGTCAAAAAACCACCGGATTGAACAAAATCTGTTTTCAATCAGAGACCCTCATGGGTTTGTCAGTGAATGTGTAATCAAACTGTCCAAGTCCGTTGACACGGATGTGCACGGCACTAAAAGGTGTCGCGGTAGACATGCGCTCTAAAACCAAGGATGAAAGCTCCGGCAACACAGATTGGGTGAGAATGAAATCAATATTTCTCGCACCACTGTCGACTTCGGTACAGCGCTGTGTGATCAAGCTGATTACCCCACTGTCCCAAGTTAATTTGGCATGGTGATTGCTCGAAAAACGCTCGACCAGTTTTTGAAGCTTTAACTTCACGATGTTGGAAATTTGTTCATCGCCCAATGGGAAGTAAGGCACCAAGACCATTCGCCCCAGAAATGCCGGGCTGAACTCTTTGAGCAGGGCTGGTCGCAGCAGGTCTGTGAGTTCTGACATGCTGGGCCGAAGACCGCCGCGGCAGGCATGGGTGATCACATCCTGGGCCGCATTCGAGGTGAGCAAAATCAAGGTGTTTTTGAAGTCAATGGTGACGCCTTCGCCGTCCTCCATGGACCCTTTGTCAAACACTTGAAAAAACACCTCCAACACATCGGGATGCGCCTTTTCCATCTCATCGAGCAAAACCACGCTGTAAGGTCTGCGTCTGACGGCCTCTGTCAATACCCCGCCCTTGCCGTATCCCACGTAGCCGGGGGGTGCGCCTTTGAGGCTCGACACAGAATGGGGTTCCTGGAACTCCGACATGTTGATGGTGATCATGTTGCGCTCACCGCCATACAACATATCAGCAAGGGCAAAAGCAGTTTCTGTTTTACCCACACCGCTGGGGCCGACCAACATAAAAACGCCAACCGGTTTTTCAGGATCGTCCAAATCAGCTCTGAATGTTCTGACCCGCCTGGCAATGGCATCCAAAGCCTCACCCTGGCCCACCACGCGCTCTGACAAACGGTCTTTCAGGTGCAAGACCGTGTGGATTTCATCGGCCATCATTTTGCCCACAGGTATGCCCGTCCAGCCCGAAATCACTTCCGCCACTGTTCGAGAATCCACGCACACCGGAACCATGGGCTCATCGTCTTGAATGGCTTCTAAACCTTTTTCCAGGCGTTTGAGTTGCTCTGTGTGGCTGACACTGTCTTCGTTTTCTGTTCGGTCGATGTCCGCGCCTTCCGCCGCAATCAAGCGGCGCAAAGCCAGAATTTCATTGACTGCATGTCGTTCATGGGAGAGTTTTTCACTCAACTGAGCGTGCTTGCTTTTAAGCGCCAACAATTCATCCTGCAAGGGTTTGATTTCACCGCGGCGGTCCAGGCCCGTTGCAACACCGTGCTGAATCAAGCGCAACTGCGCATCGCAATTGGCAATTTTTTGCTCAACTTCCTCGATCACTTGCGGTTTGCCAGCCTGCCCCACAGCCACCCGTGCGCAAGCTGTGTCCAAAACGCTGATCGCTTTGTCTGGCAACTGCCTGCCAGTGATGTAGCGGTGCGAGAGGCGAACAGCATCTTTGACGGCCTCATCCAAAATTTCCACCGCATGGTGTTTTTCCAAAGTGGGAACGACGCCTCGAAGCATGTCCATCGCTGAATCAGGGGCCGGCTCTTCCACCTTGACCACCTGGAATCGGCGCGCCAAAGCAGGATCGCGCTCAACATATTTTTTGTACTCAGCCCAAGTGGTGGCGGCAATCGTTCGCAACTCGCCCCTGGCCAAAGCTGGTTTCAGTAAATTCGCGGCATCACCCTGCCCTTCGGCGCCACCAGCACCGATCAATTGATGGGCCTCATCAATGAACAAAATGACCGGAACCGCAGATGCCTTGACCTCTGCAATCACGGATTTCAAACGATTCTCAAATTCACCCTTGATGCCTGCGCCGGCTTGTAACAAACCCAAATCCAGGGTGCGAACCACCACTTGTTGCAAATTGGGCGGTACTGCTTTTTGCACCACCCGTTGCGCAAAGCCTTCAACGACGGCCGTTTTTCCCACACCCGCCTCACCCGTCAATATGGGGTTGTTTTGACGCCTGCGCAAAAGAATATCAATGATCTGTCGAATCTCCGCATCCCGCCCTCGCACGGGGTCAATCTTTCCTTGTCGGGCCAATGCCGTCAAATCAATCGTGAACTGATCCAAGTTGGGTGTCTTAGAGTTTCCGTCTGGCGCCAAGATGGGCATTTTGGTCACTGCGGGTGAACCCATACTGGCCGCCGCACCGCCCGAGGGCTCAGCCAGGTTTTGCCCGGCATCTTCACTGGAATTTTTGAGGATTTCAGCCAAGCGCGTTCGCAATTGGTCGCGTGGGATTTCCAACAGCAAGGGGGCCGCTTCAAAGGTCACACCCCTGACAGAATCTTCCTCCAACAAGGCCAATAAAACGGTGCCCGAACGAACTTGTTGTTGCCCGAGCAACACCGAGCTGGACAACCAGGCTTCTTGGAACAAGGGCGCAAAAACACCCGACATCGCGGGCGTGCCCTTGTTGCCGCGTTTGAGCTGGTCCAAACGTTGCTGCAATTGGGCCATGACCTTGGCGTAATCAACACCAAACTCCTCGAACAATATTTCTATGTCCGGGGCTTTGCCCTCCATCAACTTAAAAATAAAGTGCTCCAACTCCACGTTGAAGTGCGATTGGCCACCACAAAGCTCTGCGGCCAAACGTATGGCCTGTTTGCAAGTGGGATTGAGTTTGGTCAGCAGCGTTCTGAGGTCAATTTTCATGGCATGTGGTGATTTTTTTATGCATCAAGCTTTGATGCCTTGTGGGTGCATGGGCTGGTCGGTCAACCAAAAACGACTGGGACTCAACACTTTGGATTCACCCACTCTCTTGCCCTGTGTTGGCGAAGGATCGGTGAGCCAAGTGGTCAGACCCAAACGGGGACCTTGAGGCCCCAAGCCTGCCGATTTGAAATGCCTATCCTTGAGATGAATTTCGACACACACCCGATAGTGGGCAGATTGATGCTGCTTGACCAACCATTTGAGTTTGCGATGTGATGATTCGCCTGGCAGGAGTTTTTGATACGCCTGCGAAGTCAGGTTTTTGGCCTGTAGCAATACGGCAGCACCCTGATGCCACGCCCGGTGACCCAAGGTGGCATTCACCCCCAGTTGAGCCGCTGAAGAGCACCCCCGTCCACGACCCAACACGGCCTGCTCTGCAGGATCAATGTGCAGCCATGTGCCAAAAAATTGATGCGCCTCAAAACGCACGCCCAATCGAGCGTGCAGCATTGTCAACAATGCACCCATGGACCTTGGTGCCGCGCCCATGAATGAAGCATGCTTGAGCCAAATGGCCTCGTCGGTGTCTTTTTTGTCCCTGAAGCCCAAACTGGCCGAGGCATCGACAAAACGCAACAAGGGCATATCCACCAGTTGGCGTGAACCCAGAGAAAGGTGATATTTCTGTTTGGCCTGGTATAAAAGATGCAGCAACCGGTGGTTGAATACATCCATGAAGTCAACCGGGGCATGGTCTTTGTTGCGACGACTGGCCAACAGCATCTCAGTGAAGACCAGTGGCAATGGACCGCGCGATCCAGCCAAGCACATCAAAGATGTGTAGACCTGGTAGGCGCCGGACTCATCAGATCGAATCGACTGAATGTCACCCGCTGGAAAACCCAGCGTGATGTCAGACTTGAAGCGCACAGGGTGGTCATGGGGCCCCCAACTGCGGTGATCTCCGCGCTCCTGTGCAATGCGCTCGAGCAAGCTCGCGGCTTGAAAAAGACCAAATTGAAATGGGTCTTGTTTGAGTTGGGTGATCAAATCAGACATTGCCAACCTGCCATCGGTGACCAGCGGCGACGCACTTCTCCGTTGCGCATCAAACCCAATCGGGTATAGGAGTTGGCAGTTGTGTAAAGGGCAAAAAACCGAGCCAGTACGCCAGCGAAAACAAGCGTTGAACCGCCCACAAATGCCTCTTCGTCCAAGTCCAGCCAAATGTCAGTACCCACGCAATGACCACGCCAAGTGTCACGGCCAATTCGTGCAATCGAAGATTTAGCGCGCAGGGATTTGATGCCTCTGACTTGAATTTGATTTTTGGACGCTTCCCCGGCAAACAAAAACAGCAGCTCGCGTAATTTTTCAGCGCCTCTATCGTCCTCCATCAACGAGTGGTGGTTGAGCCGGAGAATTTCAATCAGTGAGAAAACAGATTTTGAGGACGTCAGCGCATCTCGCTGAGAAACCGGCTCATATAAATTATTGACTTGGACACTGGATGAAATGGACTCACCAATCATGCGGGCGCCTGTCGGTACCAACTCGGCCATTCTTCGATTGGTACACATCAGCTTGGCAAATAAAACGGGCTCTGAAGGTGTTTTTTTGATGTTGGTTCGGTCCACAAAACTGATGAACACATCGGATCCGCTCATTCCTGGTCTGAGCGACTGTTCGCGGCGCGATGTCCAGTACATCTCCTGGCCGCCATCGGTGAAACGCTCTGCGGCGAATAAATTCGAAACCGTCTGCGGTTGCTCAGCCTCGGGGTCTGAGGCAATCACAGCTTCAATCGCATGGATCTCATGGGAGGTTTCTTTGTGATGGTCTGGAACCAGTAAGTATTCGTGATCACGCCGCTCGAAGGTGATGGGTTCACTGGTTTTGGGAAACAAGTTGATGATTGGAACGCACCCCATCTTGAAGGTGTTCTTGTTCACAGAAGCCAGCACTTTGGCCGCAGATTTAAAAGCGAATTTGATCGTGAACCCGTCGCCCTGCCCCAATCGACCCGTCAGTCCCTTGAGATCGAAGAATAAAAATTTGGCGGGAAAGGAGAAATACTCTTGCAGCAAGTTATAGGCAGGATGAATATTGCCAATCGATGGCAATACTTGATCCTCTGGTGCAAACCCCACTTCCGCCAGTTGCTTCAATGGAATTTCTGACAAACGCTTTCCCTTGGGATCGGTAATTTCAATGCGCTCCAGATTGGCGGCCAACAAATCATGCAAGGGCATGGTGGTCATGAAGTCACCACTCAGGTGCAAGCGCAGTGATTCAATATGGAGCTCAGCCACATCCACGCCGGCATGGGTCGCGAAATTCAAGCAAAGAATTCGATTGTCCTCAAGGGCCGTATCCACGATGCTCAAGGGCCAGAGCTCGGCGTCCCAGGATGTTTGAAATCTGCATATGTGCCCCGAGGAAGCGGCTGCTTGCAGCATCGTCTCTCGAGGTACTTTCAAGCCCGCCATGACCTTGCCCTGTGTGGCATCGAGTTTCATATGAACCACACCCATGGATGGGGTGGGTTGCGTCAGATTGGGGCAGATATTTTCCAAGACGGCCATGGCGGCCAATGGAAATTCACGATCAATTTCACGCTGAACACGCGCGGTCAAAAATGCAAAAGACTCCAGGAGTCTTTCAGTGTGTGGGTCCTTGGACTCGGATCCGCTGAAAGACAAACGCTGTGCAACCTTCGGATAGCGCTGTGCAAAATGGTCACCACTTTCACGCAGGTAAGAAATTTCCCGGCGGTAATAGTCAACCAAATCGTCTTGCAGGTTCACCATAGAAAAGCCATTTCTTTAAACAGCTTCCGGCTGCACAACCAACTCCACCTGTCCTGGGTGAAGATGGAATGATGGAGCGAATCTCAAGATCTGTTCACCAAACACCACGGCTGCTTGAATTTCCACCATCACCGACTTGGTATCCAAGGGGTTGGACAAGGCCTTGACACGCACTTGTTTGAGCCTTGGTTCAAAAAGCTTGATCACATGCTGAACCAGTTGCTCGATCTTGAGCAAATCTGTTTTGGAATTCGGCGATAAGGTATTGGTCGCTGGCAAGCCGTAGTTCATGACATGGGCTTGGCAATTTAAAAACTCATCAATCGTCAAATCACATCTGGTGTTGAGCAATCGAAACAAGTCCAACAACAACGAAGACTGAAATCCCTTGGCATCCAGATGAATCCCATTGCCAATCGTAAAGTCAACACCACAAAGACGATCAAAAAAAGGGGCAATGGAAGATGGGGCTGTTCGAGTTGACATTTTAAAAATTTGTTAAACCCAAGACCCCCCAAAATCCGCCCCTTTGACGGCACAGGTCAGTCAGATTTCATGGTCTCCAAATTCCAGTTCCATGTGGCCGTTCCTTTTTGCGTCGAATCGCTCTTCTGCTGTGTGTAGTCACACTGAATTTTGGTGAAATTGATCGAGAAAGAATCAGAAGGAATGCCACCACCACCCGATGTGCTGATGTGCGAAATCATCCCATTGGTCATGGTGTAGGTGAAAAAGTTCATGTAGGTGCCGTTTTCAACTCGACCCACATTCAATTTGATGGTTCCCAACTTGCTGCCTTGGGTACACGCCTTGTACAAGGCCGTGGTGGACAGGTCGGACATTTTGGTGAAATTCAATTCAGACAATATGGGTCGACCCGCAGTGCGTTCGGTTTTAGCGCTGTCTTGTTGCAGCGGGATAGACGCACTGTGCGAGAAAGAGCTGACCACAATTTTGTCGGTGTATCCGGTGATGGTGGAATTACCAGGAATGCTGTCAATGCATAAGATCAGAACGTCAGACATTTAAATCTCCAATTTAAAAAAGGGCAAACCCGCTGGGCGGGTTTGAAGTCCACATCAAGCAGCAGAGGCTGGCAACTCGGCAACCAATCGAATGGATGTGGTCAGCTCTTCCATCTGGAAGTGAGGGCGCAGGAAAACCGTGGCTTGGTATGCGCCTGGGCGACCTGGCACTTCGACCACATCCACCCGGCCTTCGGCCAAGGGGAAACGGGCTTTTTCGCCTTGTGTGGCGTTGGCATCAAGCAACACATACTGCGACAACCACGTATTGAGGTAGCTCTCCACAGAATCCTTGGTCTGGAAGCTGCCGATCTTGTCGCGCATGATCACCTTGAGGTAATGCGCAAAGCGTGAAGCGGCCAGCACGTAAGGCAATCTGGAAGACAAAGCCGCATTGGCGTTGGCGGTGTCGAGGTTGTAAACGCGTGGCTTATTGGTGGTTTGACCGCCAAAGAATGCCGCAAAGTCTGAACCTTTGGAGTTGACGATGGAGATAAAGCCCAGATCATTGAGCTCTTTTTCGCGCCGATCAGTGATGGTCACTTCGGTCGGGCACTTCAGCACCACATCGCCATCATCTGTCTTGAAGGTGTGCGCTGTCAGGCCGGAAACCTTACCGCCACCCTCCACGCCCCTGATGGCCGTGGTCCAGTTGTATTTGGCAAATGCATCGGTGATGCGCAAACCCAACTGGTAGCATGAATTGCCCCAAAGGTACTTCGAATGGTCACGTCCGTCCACATCTTCTTCGAAGTTGAAGCTGTCCACCGGTTTTGTTTTGGAGCCGTAAGGCAAACGCGCCGCATAACGGGGCAACACCATCGAAACATAACGTGAGTCTTCAGAGTCGCGGAAGCTGCGCCAGGTGGTGAGTTCTGCACTCTCGAAAATTTTCGACAAGTCACGGGGCACACCCAGATCGGTGAACGATGTCATGTCAAACATCGTTGGCGCGACAGCGGTGATGAAGGGCGTGTGCGCAGCGGCGGCAACCTTGGATATGCGTTGCAACAAAGCCATGTCCTGCGGATGGCGACCAAAGTAATAGTCGCCAATCAACAAAGAATAAGGGTTGCCACCGAAGGTGCCGTACTCTTCCTCGTACACCTTCTTGAACAAAACGCTCATGTCGTGGTCAACAGCCGTCTCCAAGTCCTTGAGCAGCTCCTTCTTGGTCACGTTCATCAAACGCAATTTCAAGGTGGTGCTGGTTTCAGTGCCAAACACCATATCGCGCAGGCCAATCCAAGACGACTCCAGCGCTTGAAAATCTGGGTGATGCATGATGGCGTTCAGCTGGTCGGTCAAAATTTGATCGATCTCCGCAATGCGCTCATTGATCATCGCGACCACGCCTTTGTCCGGCGCACTTTTCATGCCCTCATCCAAGATTTGGGTCGCAAACTGACCCAGAAGTTTCTTGGCATAGACACTTTGCGAGGGCTCGGCAGCCATTTTTCCCTCTTGGATGATTCGATCCAAGAGGCTCAATTCCTCGTTTTTTACCGCATCGGTGCTGACGTCAGATGAAGATTTTTTAGTAGCCATTGTTCATTCCGTTTTCTAAAACCGTTGAAGGGGTTATGTGGCTGCGGGTTAAGCAGTGGCTTCGGTGGTTTCCCCATCCGACGCTTCGGTTGAACCTTTCAACTGCTTGAGGTCTTCTGTGTTTTGCAGAATGTTTTCCAGCAAAGCATCCAGCTCATCATTGCCATCGAGCTTGCCCAGGAGGTCACGAAGTTGCTGACGGGCTTCAAGCAGACGAGCCAAACGGGGGATCTGATTCACAATCGACTCAGGTTCAAACTGGTCAATTTGGTTGAAATGCAACTCGACTTTCAGGTTGCCTTCGCCTTTCAGGGTATCTGGCACCGAAATGTCCAGACGCGGCGCAATTTTGGTCATGACATCGTTGAAATTGTCGCGGTCAATTTCAACGAACCGGCGCTCTTTGAACTTTGGCAAGGGGTTTTCAGGCTGGCCTGAAAGATCGGCCATCAAACCAACGACCAAGGGCAATTCCTTTTTCTCAAAGGCATTACCAATTTCCACGTCATAGGTAATTTGTACCCGCGGAGGACGATTACGACCCACCCATTTCTGCAGACTATCAGACATTTATGAACCTCATGAAAAGTGCTAAGGAAATCCTGACCAAGAAAAGATGTCGGCCCCAGGCCAACATCCCAGGCATGTCAGCAAACGATGACGCATACCACGGTTGGGCTGGCAGTTTAAGTGAGTTTTACGGTCATTACAATGATTTACTGGATTTTCTTAAAAAATAATTAAAGCTTTTACAAAGTCGGCAAATGCGATTAAAACAACTTTAATAATAAATAATGACTACAAATTGTATTGGGCCATCAAAACTCAATCATTTAAAAATCAAAGTCTTAAAAACTCTCTGAGCTTCTCCCATATTGTTGAGCGCTTGGTTTCCTGGGCGGCGTCCTTGGACATTGGATCCGTTGGCGCTGGTTGACGCTGGCCTGCTGGCGATGGCTGATCCAAAGTGTGCGCCATGGGATCTGAAAGTGGGCCACTGGGACTTGCCTCCAGCGAAGACGCTTTGGGCATGAGCGGTGAGGGTTGACCTGGTTCTGTGGCAGTCACCATCGGCATGGGCTCAGAGGGCGCCTTGGCTTCACCCCAGCTGGGCATTTGCTCAGGTATCGCCACTGCAATTGGGCGCGCTTTGTCGGTCGGGTCTGGGGTTTTGGGTGGCGCAGGACGTTTGACGGCGGCAGCGGCGGCACCTGCCACCAAAGCACCCGGATTCGGCACCTGCAAGGCGACTGTGTCCAATGCCTTTGAAGGTGGCTCAGCACCTTCTTCGGTCAAGCTGTTGTTTTGCACCATTGCTACATCATCTTCGGCGGGTGCCTTTTCCTCGAGGGCTTGGTCGGCCTCGACCATGGGCTCGGCATCGGATGAGGGCGGTTCATCACCAACCTGTTGAGCAGTGACGCCCTCCTCTGCTTCCTCTGCTTCCTCTGCTTCCTCTGCTTCCTCTGCTTCCTCTGCTTCCTCTGCTTCCTCTGCTTCCTCTGCTTCCTCTGCTTCCTCTGCTTCCTCTGCTTCCTCTGCTT
>JBEDFU010000270.1:0-12376 GCA_041174965.1 Pseudomonadota bacterium
GTCGGGTTGGCCGCGTTGCTGCTGGAGGCAGGGTTGGTTTGGCTGGCGCCGCCCTCCATGGCCTTGGACAAAGCATAGCCCGCCGCCAAGCCGGCCACGCCGCCCAAAACCGCACCGCCCATGGCGCCCATGCCACCCGCTGCGGGGGCAGCGGCTGGTGGGTAGTGCGCCGGGGCTGGGGCCTGTGGTGCGTATTGGGCACCAAAGCCGCGCTGTGCGGGGGCTGAGGCCTGCGCCGGGGTCAGGCCTGAACCAATGATGCCGCCGGTGGCCATGGTGGCACCGGTGTAGGCCGTGGGCTGGCCGGCTGGGGGCATGCCCGCAGGGGCAGCTGAGTGGACAGCTGAATTGGCGGCTGGGGCGGCCATGGCAGGGGCCGCAGCAGCGCGGCGGCGCAGGACCAAGCCCAACACCACCAAGCCTGCAGCCGCGATCCACACATACATCAGGTTGAAACCGCCACTCGGGGCTGGGCTGGCTGGCGCCGCTTGGGCAACTGGCGCCGCAGGAGGCGCCACATCGGCCTTCGCGCTGGCAGGGCTGGGTGCACCGCGCACCTGGGCAAGCACCGTGTCATAGGTTTTGGCAAAAGCCTCTGGGCTGGTGGCGAACTTGAGCGTGGGGTCGATGGTTTTGGCTTGGTCCAAAGCCTGTTGGGCCTCGAAGTATTTGCCTTGGCGCGCCAACACCTGGCCCAACTCATAGTGGGCCTTGGCGCTTTGGGGCTTGGCCTGCAAAACCTCGCGCAGCATGGCCTCGGCCTGGGGCAGTTGGCCCGCACCCACGGCAGCCTCGATGTCTTTGGGGCTGGGCAGGGCCAAAGCCCAACCCGCGGCCAAGGCCAAGGTCAGGGCGAGCAACATGCGTTGCAACCGCATTTGGAAAGAGTGGTTCATGGGGCAATCCTTTGACAGTTCGACAGGTGGGCCATTGCAACACAGGTCACGGCCAAAACCATGACAAAGCCTTGTGGGCGCTGGGGCCAATGGGTGAGCATGTACCCACCCTCGGCGTAAATGGGGCGCACCCAGCGCTTCGCAAGTGCTGGGCAAAGGGTCCCACACAAGCGAACAAACGGTTTCAATGCATTCGTTGCCAGTGTATGTAGCCAACACAACGGGGGAAGGGGCGCAGCACGTGCCCATACTGCGGCACCGCCTATAGGCGGCAATCCCCACAAACCCGCTTTGTTTGCGTCGTCGTCAAGCCGCTTTGACAGCGTCAAGGTTGCGCAAGCGGATGTGCAGTTCGCGCAATTGCTTTTCGTCCACCGGCGAGGGCGCTTGGGTGAGCAAGCACTGGGCGCGTTGGGTTTTGGGGAATGCGATCACGTCACGGATCGATTCGGCACCGGTCATCAAGGTGATGACGCGGTCCAAGCCGAAAGCAATGCCGCCATGGGGTGGCGCGCCGTATTGCAAGGCGTCGAGCAAAAAGCCAAATTTGAGTTGGGCTTCTTCGGGGGTGATCTTCAAGGCGTCAAACACCTTTTGCTGCACGTCCGCGCGGTGAATGCGCACCGAGCCGCCACCAATTTCCCAGCCATTGAGCACCATGTCATAGCCCTTGGCAATGCATTTTTCGGGTGCCGTGACCATCCAGTCCTCGTGTCCGTCTTTGGGCGCGGTGAAGGGGTGGTGCACCGCCGTGTAGCGCTGGGCTTCTTCGTCAAACTCGAACATCGGGAAGTCCACCACCCACAGCGGGGTCCAGCGGTCTTCGAACAAACCATTCTTTTTGGCCATGTCGCTGTGGCCCACCTTCAGGCGCAAAGCGCCCATGGCGTCGTTGACCACCTTGGCCTTGTCGGCACCAAAGAACAACACATCGCCGTTTTGGGCGCCGGTGCGCTGCAAAATTTCGGCAATGGCTTTGTCGTGCAAGTTTTTCACGATGGGCGACTGCAGGCCGTCACGCCCCGCGCTGACATCGTTGACCTTGATCCAGGCCAGGCCCTTGGCGCCGTAAATTTTCACAAACTCGGTGTAACCGTCGATCTCGCCTCGGCTGATGTCGCCACCCCCTGGCACGCGCAAAGCCACCACACGCCCGCCTTTGCTGGTGGCAGGGGCGCTGAACACTTTGAAGTCCACATCCGCCATGACATCGGTGAGTTCGGTCAGGCTGAGCTTGACGCGCAAGTCGGGCTTGTCGGAGCCATACAAATGCATGGCGTCTTGGTAGGTCATCACCGGGAATTCGCCCAGGTCGATGCCCAAGGCGTGTTTGAACACGCCAGAGATCATGTCTTGGAACAAGGCGCGGATTTCTTCTTCGGTCAAAAACGAAGTTTCGATATCGATTTGGGTGAATTCGGGCTGTCGGTCGGCGCGCAGGTCTTCGTCGCGGAAACACTTGGTGATTTGGTAGTAGCGGTCATACCCTGCCACCATGAGCAATTGCTTGAACAGCTGGGGCGACTGGGGCAGCGCAAAAAACTGACCGTCGTGCACCCGGCTGGGCACCAGGTAGTCGCGCGCGCCTTCAGGCGTGCTCTTGGTGAGCATGGGGGTTTCGATGTCGACAAAACCATGGGCATCCAAAAACTTGCGCACCTCCATCGCCACTTTGTAGCGCAGCATGAGGTTTTTTTGCATGTAGGGGCGGCGCAAATCGAGCACGCGGTGGGTCAAGCGGGTGGTCTCGGAGAGGTTGTCGTCATCGAGCTGGAAGGGTGGCGTGACCGAGGGGTTGAGCACCGTCAGCTCGTGGCACAGCACCTCGATCTTGCCGCTTTTGAGGCCATCGTTGGTCGTGCCCTCGGGGCGGGGACGCACCAAGCCTTTGACCTGGATGCAAAACTCGTTGCGCAAGTCTTCGGCGATGGCAAACATCTCGGGGCGATCGGGGTCGCACACCACTTGCACATAGCCTTCGCGGTCGCGCAGGTCGACAAAAATCACGCCACCGTGGTCGCGGCGGCGGTTGACCCAGCCGCACAAAGAAACGGTTTGCCCTGCCAGGGCTTCGGTCACCAGACCGCAGTAGTGGGAACGCATGGCCATACTTAGCTTTCTCTTGTCAAAAAGACCCGGCCTGTCAAGCTCGCGGGGTCAGGGTTTTGGTGTCCGTTTGCGCGTCAGGTGCGACGGCGCCCATGGAGATCACATAGGTCAGGGCCTCGTCCACGCTCATGGACAGCTCAATCACATCGGCGCGCGGCACCATCAGAAAAAAACCACTCGTGGGGTTTGGCGTGGTGGGCACATACACGCTCATCCATTCGCCATCCAGGTGTTGGGCCACCTCGCCAGAAGGCGAGCCGGTTTGAAATCCAATCGTCCAAGACCCGGCGCGCGGGTACTGCAACATCACCGCTTTGCGAAACGCATTGCCGTTGCTCGAGAACAAAGTGTCAGATACTTTTTTGACGCTGGTGTAGATGGACTTGACGATGGGGATTTGGGTGAACAACCGGTCCCATTGGCGCACCAACCAGCGCCCTGCCACGTTCGACACCAAAGCGCCGGTGATCAACAGGGCCAACAAAATCAAACCCACACCCAAGCCCGGCACATCGCGCAAGCCCGCCACGGGATTGACGCCACCCACAGGGATGACCGAGTCAAGCCCATACATCATGCCCAGGAACACGCTATCGAGCAGGCCCACCAACCAGTGCAACACCCAAATGGTGATGGCCAAGGGCAACCACACCAGCAATCCAGCCAGCAGGTATTTTTTAATCGGCAGCTTCATGGTCTGGTGCTCACAAACGGTTAACGCAATGGGGCCGGGTCAAGACGATGACGCAGGGGTGCTGGGGCTGGGTGTGCTGGCCGGTGCAGCTGCCGCAGCGGGCGCGCTGGGGGCCGGTGCCGATGTGCTCGATGCCTCAGACGACTTGGCGCTGTCGCCGCTGGGGGCGTCGGTTTTGGTCTCAGACTTGGCATCGGCCTTGGCCTCGCCACCCTCTTTGGCGCCACCCGAATTGCCGCCACGGAAATCGGTGACGTACCAGCCCGACCCCTTGAGCTGAAATCCAGCTGCTGTGACCTGCTTGACCAAAGCGGGTTTGCCACAGGCCGGGCAATCGGTCAAGGGCGGGTCTGACATTTTTTGCAAAAAGTCCTTGGCATGGCCACAGGACTCGCATTTGTAAGCGTAAATGGGCATGGTGAGGGAGGGATGGTTTCAGACGGCGACAAACCAAAAGTCTGCCGCGCAATGCAAAGCACGCGATTATAGTTGGGTGCTTGTGGGCCGACTTCAAGGGCCATTCCCATAGACTGCTTGCTATTCGAGAACACCGAATGAATGCATCTTGCAAAACGTCTCCAGCGACACGATGGGACACGCACTGTTCCGTTCGAACTCGGTTGCGATGACGAGCAAGTCTCGATCGCCACTGACAAGCACCTGCGCTGTACCCGCCACTGCCAGGTGCAGGAACGGCAAGTCCAAAGCATCACGGCATTCGGGCACCGCGGGTGGTGGCTGCGGAATCCGCACGGTTTCTGCATACGGCAGGTAGTCGGCCAGTAACTCGTCTTGTTCAGCTGGCGACAAACGGAACTTGGGGTAAGCCAACACGCGCACCAGCTCTTGCACCGTGGCTGTGCTGGCCAGCGGCAAAAGCAAGCCGCGCTGCCAAGCCAACCGCACCTGCCCGGCTGCGCCGCCGCGAAACACCAGCGCAGACAACACCACGTTGGTGTCCAGCACCACGCGTACTGCGGAGCTCATGCTTTGGGCGTGGTCCTTTTGGCAGCCGCCTTCTTCGGCTTGGCGAGGCTCACGTCATATGCCGTCGAAGGCTCGTTGACCATGGCTGCGTTTACCGCAGGCTCTCTGGCCCACGCTACCGCTGAAACCACATCATCGGCAGTCAACTCCAACTCGGCCAATTTGGCGCGCACCGCATCGCTGCGCTGAATGCGCACAGGCGTCAAGATGAGCTGGCCACCACGGGCCTCTACATCAAAGTATTCGGTAGCTCCCACAGCCTGGGTCAGGCTCTTGGGCAAGGTGAGTTGGTTTTTGGCAGTGATTTTGGCAAGCATGGATTGATCCGAATGTAAGGAATCCTTACTTTAGCGGAAATCCATGCTCAGCGCACAGATCCGACCAAATGGTGGTGTTGCCCGTGGCGGTTGGTCAGGGCTTGGGGGCCCAAGGAGCCGCCGATCATGCCCACCAGGGCTGCGGCCAGGCCGGCTAATTGGGCGGGGAATTCTTCGCCCGCTGGGGTGGCCACAAACAAACCCCAGGTCAACAGGCCCAAGACCATGGAAAAAATCGCTCCTTGGGTGGTGGCGCGCTGCCAGTACAAACCAAACACCAGCGGCACAAAAGCGCCAACCAAAGGCACTTGGTAGGCGCCAGAGACCATTTCGTAAATGGAGGTGCCTTGCATGGCAATGGCATATGACAGCACCACGGCGCTGAATGCCAACACGGTGATGCGCATGGCGCGCAGCTCTTGGCGGTCGCCATGGAAGGGGCGGAATTGGCGCCAAATGTTTTCGGTGAAGGTCACGCTGGGAGCGAGCAGAGTGGCCGATGCACACGACTTGATGGCAGACAGCAAAGCCCCAAAAAACAAAACCTGCATGACAAACGGCATTTGCTCCATGACCAAGGTGGGCAAGACTTTTTGCGGGTCTTCGGCCATCAAGGTGGCGGCGCGCTCGGGCATGATGATCAAGGCGCTGACCACCAAAAACATCGGCACAAACGCAAACAAGATGTAGCACACCCCGCCTATCACCGGGCCCCACTTGGCCGCGTGCATGCTGTTGGCCGACATCACGCGCTGAAACACGTCTTGCTGAGGGATGGAGCCCAACATGATGGTGATGGCCGCGGCAAAGAAAAAGGCGATGTCTTTGAAGGTGGGTTCTGGGAAAAACGCAAACATGTCGCGGTCGATGGCCAGGGCCACCACTTTGTCGGCGCCGCCCGCTTGGTCAGCGGCAAACACCGCCAGCACGCTCAGGCCCACGACCAAAATGATCATTTGAATGAAGTCGGTCACCGCCACCGACCACATACCGCCAAACAAGGTGTAGGCCAATATGGACACCACGCCAATCACCATGCCGATGGGGATGGAAATAGCACCGCCCGATAGCACATTGAACACCAAGCCTAAAGCCGTGACCTGGGCCGACACCCAACCCAGGTAGCTGATCATGATCATCACCGAGCACATCACCTCCACCACCCGGCCATAACGCTCGCGGTAGTAATCGCTGATGGTCAGCAGGTTCATTTTGTACAGTTTGGCCGCAAAGAAAACGCCCACCAATATCAGGCAGGTGCCCGCGCCAAAGGGGTCTTCGACCACGCCGCCCAAGCCCGAGTTGACAAATTTGGCCGGAATGCCCAGAACGGTTTCAGAGCCAAACCAGGTGGCAAAGGTGGTGGTGACGATCATGACCAAGGGCAAATGACGCCCGGCAATGGCAAAGTCAGCGCTGTTGTTGACCCGTTTGGCCGCCATCAAACCAATGGCAATGGTGACCAACAAATAAATAAAAACCAGGGTGAGCAACATGGCAAACAACTCCAAACAAATAACCCGGCGCCCCTGGCCAAAGGGGTGTCAAGGGTGTGGGGTCAGTGGGTTTTGAAAAACAATTGCATGAGCAGCAAGCCCGCGACAAAACCCAAGCCGGTCCAAAACAAGCGGCTCAACAGTTGGTTGGTGCGCCGTTGCTCGGCCAACAAGGCCTGGGTTTGCAGGTTGGGCGTGTGCTGGCTTTGGTGTTGCAAAAACAAGTGCACCAAGCGTGGCAATTCGGGGATGAGTTTGGCGTAGCGCGGGGCCTCGGCCTTGAGTTGGTTCCACAGCTTTTTGGGGCCAATTTGCTCGAGCATCCACTGCTCTAAAAAGGGTTTAGCGGTGCTCCACAAATCCAAATCGGGGTCGAGGTCGCGCCCCAGGCCTTCGATGTTGAGCAAGGTTTTTTGCAGCAACACCAACTGGGGCTGGATTTCCACATTGAAGCGGCGCGAGGTTTGGAACAAGCGCATCAACACCATGCCCAATGAAATTTCTTTCAGGGGCCGATCGAAATAGGGCTCGCACACCGAGCGAATGGCCGCCTCCAATTCGTCCACCCGGGTGTCGGCCGGCACCCAACCCGACTCCAAGTGCAACTCGGCCACGCGTTTGTAATCGCGGCGAAAAAACGCCGTGAAGTTTTGCGCCAGGTACTCTTTGTCGAACTCGGTCAAGGTGCCGACGATGCCAAAGTCCAGGGAGATGTAGCGGCCAAAACTCTCGGGCGCGATACTGACTTGGATGTTGCCGGGGTGCATGTCGGCATGAAAAAAGCCATCGCGAAACACCTGGGTGAAGAAAATGGTCACGCCGTCGCGCGCCAACTTGGCGATGTCCACGCCTGCCTCGCGCAAGCGGTCCACTTGGCTGATGGGCACACCGTTCATGCGCTCCATCACGATCACCTCGTTGCGGCAATATTCCCAAAACATCTCGGGGATCAGCACCAAGTCCAGGCCCTGCATGTTGCGGCGCAGTTGTGCAGCGTTGGAGGCCTCGCGCACCAGGTCCAATTCGTCATGCAGATATTTGTCGAACTCGGCCACCACCTCGCGTGGCTTCAAGCGCTTGCCGTCGCTGGACAAGCGGCCCAGCCACTGGGCCATGGTGCGCATCAGGCCCAGGTCTTTTTCAATGGCGCTGAGCATGCCCGGGCGCAATACCTTGACCGCCACATCGCGCACCTGGCCGTCTTTGCCGCGCATCTGGGCAAAGTGCACCTGGGCAATCGACGCGCTGGCCACGGGCACTCGGTCAAACGACACGAACAATTCATCCACAGGTCGCCCCAAAGCGCGCTCGATGGTGGCCACTGCCACGTCGGATGAAAACGGGGGAACCCGGTCTTGCAACAACGCCAATTCGTCGGCAATGTCGGTGGGCAACAAGTCACGCCGGGTGGACAAGACTTGGCCAAACTTGACAAATATGGGACCCAAGGACTCCAGCGCTTCGCGCAAGCGTTGGCCACGCGGGGTGGACAGGTTGCGCCCCAGGCTGATCAGGCGGCGCAGCAGTCGCAAGCCGGGTTGTTGAAAGCCCGACAACACCAACTCGTCCAAGCCGTGGCGAAACACCACCCAGAGAATAAAAATACCGCGAAACATGCGCGTCATGGAAAGCCAACCTGGCTGCCATTGCGGCCCCCAGGGGCGGCCCCTGGGCGGGGCATCCATTGGCGCAAGGCTTGCGCCACTTGCCGTGCCACACCCATCACCACATGGGCGCGGGCGTCCCCGATCAAACGCGAAAGGTCTTCTTCCAAATCCCAACGCACATGGTCGATCAGCCAGTTGATTTCGGCGGCGAGTTGCACATCGCCTTCGATGTGGATCGGGGGTTTTTGCCCACTGGCCACAGTTTGCGCCAGTGCCCAGGGTGAGGGCTCGGCGACTTCCAGCACCAAATGCGGTTTTTGAAACGGCTCGGCCTTGTCAATCAAGCCTGCCGGTGTGAACACCACGCAAAAATTGAATTGGCGCCAGCGCACTTCGACCCTTTGGCCAGCCACGCGGCGCAGGCGCTCGCACGCTTGGGGCTCTTGCATCAACACATGGTTGATGAGCAACACCACCCGTTGCTGGCCCTCATCAATGAGCCAAGCGGGCGGTTGGATGCGGCTGGCCAAGGCTTGTGCCTGTTGTACCCACCAAGAAAAAGGGGACTGTGTTTCCATAGTCCCCGATTATTCCCGATCGTGTGCAGCGATTTTTACTGCAGGGCTTGCACCCCCGCAACCAACCAGCCCATTTGGCCGTGCTTGGGTCGGCCCATGTTCCAGATTTCACGGAACGGGCTGGGACCAGCGCTGGGGTCTTCGCGGATCAAGCCGGTGAACTCGATGCTGGCCAGGAAGTCGTTTTCGAGCTCTTCAATGCCCAGTAATTGGGCTTGCAAGCTGACCACCTCGGTCTTGTTGACTTGACCAGGTGCCAGGGCTTCGCGCTCGGCCAACTGGGCCTTGATTTCGTCCAGCATGGTGTCGGTCATCATGGCCTTCAAGGCTGGGATGTCAGAGCGGTCCCAGGCGTCTTGCAAGTGGATGAAGTTTTGTTTGGCCGCAGAGACAAAGCCTTCGACGTCAAAACCAGCAGGGATGCTCCAAGTGGAGGCCCCACCAGCCACGCCCGAGCCAATGTTCAAGCCTTGGCGCGCAGGCGCTGCAGGCTCAAAGGATGCGGTTTGGCCTTCCCACGGTCTGGCCGATGCGTCATTGCCGACGTTGCGTGGGTTGTATTGGGGTGCGGTTTGGGGCTGTGCGGGTGCACCAGCACCTTCAAACGCATAGGGGCTGGACGCTGGCTGGGCTTGGCGACGGCGCATGAAGTAACCCACCGCCATCATGATGACCAGGGCCAACAGGCCAAACATCAAGAACTGACCAAATTCGGCGCCCAAACCCAGGGAATGGGCCAACCAAGCCAATCCCAGACCGGCGGCCAGACCACCGAGCATGGCGCCCCATGGGCGGCGCTGAGGTGCAGCCGCAGCGGGCGCCGGTGCAGGCGCAGCCGGGGTGGCCTGGGCCGGTGCGGCAGGCTTGGCGGCTTGGTTTTGGGTCACATTGTTGGACTGCTGCCCCACTGACTTGCCGCCACCCAGGCGCTTAGAAGCATCGGCGTGCAAACTGGTGAATGCCAGGGCGCTGGCAAGGATCAAGGTCCAAAGTTTCATGGAAAGACTCCGTCAAAAAAGACCAAAAAAAGCTGTTAACAACGTATTGCAACATGCAATGCCACCAGACCGGCGCTGAGGTTGTGAATATCCACATGACCCAAACCGCATTCTTGCATCAGGGTCTTTAGCTCCGCTTGGTCGGGGTGCATGCGAATCGACTCAGCCAAGTAACGGTAACTGTCGGGGTCACCCGCCACCCACTTACCCAATTTGGGCAATACATTGAACGAATACCAATCGTAGGCTTTTTGCAGGGGCTTGGCCACCCGGGAAAACTCCAGCACCATCAATCGGCCCTGAGGTTTGAGGACGCGGCACATTTCTTTCAAGGCCGCGTCTTTGTGGGTCATGTTGCGCAAGCCGAAAGCCACACTGACGCGGTCGAAGTACTGATCGGGGAACGGCAATTGCTCGGCATCGCACACCAAGGTGGGCAAAGACACACCGGCATCGATCAAACGGTCGCGCCCGGTGCGCAGCATGGCCTCGTTGATGTCGGTGTGCACCACTTGACCTTGGGCGCCCACCAAGGGCGCAAAAGCCAGGGCCAGGTCGCCTGTGCCGCCCGCAATGTCGAGCACCCGCATGCCAGGGCGCACATCGGCCACCATCACGGTGTAGGCCTTCCAAGCGCGATGAAGACCAGCTGACATGAGGTCGTTCATCACGTCGTAGCGGCTGGCCACTGAATCAAAGACGCCGCGCACCATGCGCGATTTGTCTCGCTCGTCAACCGACTGAAAACCAAAGTGAGTGCTGCTCATTGCCTGGAATCAGTGGCTGCCACAAGCATGTGCCCCGCCAGCTGCAGCCTTGCCGGCCATGGGCGCATCGCGCTCCACACCAGCGGCTTGCAAGCGCTGTTGGTAGCGGGCCCACAAATCGTCTTGTTGCGACCCCAGCATGTACAGGTAGTCCCAGGAAAAAATACCGCTGTCATGCCCATCGCTGAATGTGGGCTGCACCGCGTAATTGCCCACCGGGGCCAACTCGATCACCGCCACCTCGCGTTTGCCAGTTTGCAACACCTCTTGACCGGGGCCGTGGCCTTGGACTTCGGCAGACGGGCTGTAGACGCGCATCAACTCAAAGGGGATGCGAAAAGTTTGCCCATCGGCAAACGACACCTCTAGCACCTTGGACTTGTTGTGCAAGGTGATGCCCGTGGGATTGGGGGTGGTGGTGCTCAGGCCAGCCATGGGGACTCCATCACACCAACACCCGCTCGATGCCGCCATCATTGGCCGCCGCCACATAGGTGGGCATCCAGTTGTCGCCCAAGATGTGCTTGGCCATTTCGACCACGATGTAGTCAGCTTCGAGCAAGCCGTTTTGCAAATCTTGGCCGTAGCGCGACAAACCTTGCAAACAACTCGGGCAGCTGGTGAGGATCTTGACGGGCCCCGACTCGACACCCGTCATTTGGGCCAAACTGGCCTCGTTCAAGCGCAACTCTTCTTCCTTGCGGAAGCGAATTTGGGTGGAAATGTCAGGCCGCGTCACGCCCAGGGTGCCCGACTCGCCACAGCAGCGCTCGCTTTTGAGCACTTGGTCGCCGACCAAGGCCTTGACGGTTTTCATCGGGTCTTGCTGCTTCATCGGGCTGTGGCACGGGTCGTGGTAAAGGTATTGGCCTTGTTGTGCAGCATTCAGCGTGATGCCCTTCTCCAGCAAGTACTCGTGGATATCCACAATGCGGCAGCCCGGGAAAATTTTGTCGAACTCATAGCCTTGCAGTTGGTCGTAGCAAGTGCCACAACTGACCACCACGGTTTTGATGTCCAAATAATTCAGCGTGTTGGCCACGCGATGGAACAACACCCGGTTGTCGGTGATGATTTTGTCGGCCTTGTCTTGCTGGCCCGACCCCCGCTGGGGATAACCGCAACACAGGTAACCCGGGGGCAACACGGTTTGCACGCCGGCGTGCCACAACATGGCTTGGGTGGCCAAACCCACTTGGCTGAACAATCGCTCCGAGCCACAACCAGGGAAGTAAAAGACCGCCTCGCTGTCGGCGCTGGTGGCTTGTGGGTTGCGGATGATGGGCACGTAGTCGCGGTCTTCAATGTCCAACAAAGCCCGGGCCGTTTTATTCGGCAAGCCCTTGGGCATTTTTTTGTTGACGAAGTGAATCACCTGCTCTTTGATGGGCGCGGTGCCCACGCTGGATGGCGGGCGGGCGGTTTGCTTGCGAATGAACTGCTGCAACACATCGTTGGCCCAGCGCTGCACTTTGAAACCCACCTCCACCATGCCCGCACGCATGAACTTGATGGTCTCGGGGTTGGTGGCATTGAGAAAGGTCATGGCCACCGCATTGCCGGGGCGGAATGTTTTCTTGCCCATCTTGCGCAACAGGTTGCGCATGTTCATGGTGACGTCGCCAAAGTCGATCTTCACCGGGCATGGCGACTCGCACTTGTGACAAACGGTGCAGTGGTCGGCGACGTCTTCAAACTCTTGCCAGTGCTTGATCGACACGCCGCGGCGGGTTTGCTCTTCGTACAAAAAAGCTTCGATCAGCAGCGACGTGGCCAAAATTTTATTGCGCGGGCTGTAGAGCAAATTGGCGCGTGGCACATGGGTGGCGCAGACCGGCTTGCACTTGCCGCACCGCAGGCAATCCTTGATCGAGTCGGCGATGCTGCCGATGGCCGACTGCTCCATGATCAGCGACTCGGTGCCCAG
>JBEDFU010000271.1:0-11128 GCA_041174965.1 Pseudomonadota bacterium
ATGATGGCTTCTCCACCCTTTTCCCCCCACCCCTTGGACACCTTGAAAGGCTTTGGCCTGATCATCGTGGGCGACGAAATTTTGTCCGGCAAACGCGCCGACAAACACCTCAGCAAAGTGATTGAACTGCTCTCAGCCCGAGGCTTGGGCCTGGAGATGGCCGAGTATGTGGGCGACGACCCGCAGCGCATCACCGACAGCCTGCGCCGCGCCTTCAACAGCGGCATGGTGGTGTTTTCTTGCGGCGGCATTGGTGCCACCCCTGACGACCACACCCGCCAGTGCGCCGGCCAAGCCTTGGGCTTGCCCTTGGCCTTGCAACCCCAAGCCAAGGGATTCATTTTGGAGCGCATCCGTGACCAAGCGGCTGAGCAAGGTGTGCCTTACGAGCCCGAGCGCCCGGAGCACCTGCATCGATTGAACATGGCCATGTTCCCGCAAGGGGCAGAGGTCATCCCCAACCCCTATAACAAGATCGCTGGTTTCACTTGCCACGGCCCGCGCAGCCCGGTGCACTTTGTGCCCGGTTTTCCGGTCATGGCCTGGCCGATGATCGAGTGGGTGTTGGACACCTTTTACGCGCCTTGGTTTCATGTGGCCGAAAAAATTGAGAAATCCATCGTCATTTATGGCGGTATGGAGGCCACCCTCACGCCCCTCATGCAATCCATCGAGGCGCGTTTTGACGGCGCCAAGGTGTTCAGCTTGCCCAGCGTTGACCACCCGGTGCATGGTCGCCACGTGGAGTTGGGCGTCAAGGGCTTGGTTGATGTGGTTGAGTTGGCCTACCCAGCCATGTTGGAAGGCTTGAAAGCCTTCGATTTCCAGACGGGCCCAGAAATGGTGCGAAAATAAGCCGTGCACCAATATTGGGCCCCTTAAATAACGCCAATATGGTGCATTTGACGGCTTTGGGTTTTTGAAAATTTCAAAAGACGCGCAATCACGCCATTAATCAAAGAAACTCAAGGCAAAATTCTGTTTTCCGCTTTTGGCCAGAGGGTGCTGTGATGGCACAGTTTCTGCATAAGGCTTTGTAACTATTTTTCAACCCCCAACCGACAGGAGAAACTGATGGCCAAGACCGTCGCTGATGTGCTCAAAATGGTGAAAGAACACGACGTCAAGTTTGTGGATTTTCGCTTTACCGATACCCGTGGCAAAGAACAGCATGTGAGCGTGCCCATCTCCCACTTTGACGAAGGCAAGTTCAGCGACGGACATGCGTTTGATGGTTCCTCCATCGCCGGCTGGAAAGGCATCGAGGCCTCGGACATGTTGCTCATGCCCGATCCCAACACCGCCAACATCGATCCCTTCTTTGAAGAGACCACCCTGATTTTGTCCTGCGATGTGCTCGAGCCCGGTGACGGCAAGGCCTATGACCGCGACCCCCGCTCGATCGCCAAGCGCGCCGAAGCCTACTTGAAGGCCTCTGGTTTGGGCGACACCGCTTACTTTGGACCCGAGCCCGAATTCTTCATCTTTGACGATGTGCGCTGGGGTGCCGATATGTCAGGCTCTTTCGTTCACGTTGACGAGTACGAAGCCCCTTGGAACACCGGTAAAAAAATGGATGGCGGCAACCGCGGCCACCGACCCACGGTTAAAGGTGGCTACTTTCCCGTGCCCCCCGTTGACAGCACGCAAGACCTGCGCGCTGAAATCTCCTTGGTTCTTGAGTCCTTGGGCATCCCCGTTGAAGTGTTCCACCATGAAGTCGCTGGCGCCGGTCAAAACGAAATCGGCACCAAGTTCAGCACCTTGGTTGAGCGCGCTGACTGGACCCAAACCCTGAAATATGTGGTGTGGAACGTGGCCAATTCCTATGGCAAAACCGCCACCTTCATGCCCAAACCCCTGGTGGGCGACAACGGCTCGGGCATGCACGTGCACCAGTCGGTGTGGAAAGACGGCAAAAACCTGTTCGCTGGCAAGGGCTACGCGGGTCTGTCTGACTTCGCCCTGTACTACATCGGCGGCATCATCAAGCACGCACGTGCCTTGAACGCCATCACCAACCCCACCACCAACAGCTACAAGCGTTTGGTGCCCGGCTTTGAAGCACCAGTGAAGTTGGCCTATTCCAGCCGCAACCGTTCTGCTTCGATCCGCATCCCCCACGTGGCGTCCGATAAGGGCCGTCGCATTGAGGCGCGTTTCCCCGATCCCATGGCCAACCCTTACCTGTGCTTCAGCGCTTTGCTGATGGCCGGTTTGGACGGTGTGGAAAACAAAATCCACCCCGGCGAGGCTGCCACCAAGGACCTATACCACCTGCCCCCCGAGGAGGACGCATTGGTCCCCACCGTGTGCCACAGCCTGGACCAGGCCTTGGAATACTTGGACAAAGACCGCGCCTTCTTGACCAAAGGTGGCGTGTTCACCGACAGCATGTTGGATGCCTACATTGAACTCAAGATGCAAGAAGTCACGCGTTTCCGCATGACCACGCACCCGATCGAGTTCGATATGTATTACTCTCTTTGATCTGGGCAGCGCTCACGCACAAGGGACGGCGCTGCCGTCCCTTGTCGTTTGCCAGCACATGAACCTTATTTGGCCCCATCCTGTAACCCTTTCCCCCATCGGCTTGGGGGTGGGACGCGCTGTGCTGCTGGCTGCCTTGTGGCTCAGTGCGACAGTCCTGGCGCAGACCCCCGCCGAGATTTACCGCTGTGGCAATGCCTATACCAATCAACCGGTGGCCGGCGCGGACTGCGCTCGGATGGGCGCCACGCCTGTCACCGTGATCGAGGGCACGCGGGTGCATGCCACCCCTGCCGCACCTGTTTCTCCTGCAACCACCGGTTCAGTCAGCAACCCACGCGCCGCAGCTGTGTCGGATGTGGCACCGAATACCAAGGTGGACGCACAAGCGCAACGAGAGCGTGACCAACAGGCGCGCCAAATCTTGGAGGCCGAATTGGCCAAAGCCCAAGCGCTGCAAGCTGAAATCGCAAGGGCTTGGAACAACGGTGAGCCGATCAAACAAGGCGACGAATTCAAAAACCCAGCCAGGTACCAGGAGCGGGTGGCGCAGATGCGCATGGCCTTGATGCGCTCGGAATCTGACATCGCGGGATTGCGCCGCGAACTGGCCCGCTTGGGCACGGTGGCGGCCAAACCATGAGCCAGAACCCACCGCCATCTTTGCCCTTGGCCCAGCGCTACCAGGCCTTTGACATGCTGGCCACCTTGGTTGCCGTGGTCGACACCCAAGCGCGGGTGTGCTTTGCCAATGCGGCCCTCGAAGACATGCTGGGTGTGTCGCGCCGCGCTTTGCAAGGGGCGAGTTTGTTGGACTTTTTGAGCGAGGCAGACACCCTGTCCCAGGCCCTGGCCGATGCCGATAAGTACCGCTTTTCAGCCCTGCGCTACGACGCCCGCTTGCTGCGCGCCAACCAAGAAACCACCCCAGTGCATGTGATTGTGGCGCCCGGCGAGCAAGCCGACGAGGTGTTGATCGAGTTGTTGCCCCAAGAGCAGCAAGCGCGCCAAGACCGCGAAGAACGCATGGTCAGCCAAGCCCAAGCCAATAAAGAGTTGATCCGCAACCTGGCCCATGAAATTAAAAATCCTTTGGGCGGCATCCGTGGCGCTGCGCAATTGTTGGAAATGGACATCCAGTCGCGCGAGCTGACCGAGTACACCCAGGTCATCGTGCGCGAGGCCGACCGATTGCAGACCCTGGTTGACCGCTTGCTCGCGCCGCACCGGCGGCCCCATGTGGTGACCGACGTGAATATCCATGAGGTCTGCGAGCGGGTGCGCTCGCTCATCTTGGCCGAGTTTCCGCGTGGCTTGCGGGTGCAACGCGACTACGACACCTCGTTGCCCGAATTCCGGGGGGACTTTGAGCAGCTGATCCAGGCTGTGCTCAACATTGCCCACAACGCTGCTTTGGCACTGGCAGAGCGCATCCAGCAGGGAGATGCCCAAATCACCCTGCGCACCCGGGTTGCGCGCCAAATCACGGTGAGCAAGCAGCGCTTTCGGTTGGCATTGGAATTGCATGTCATTGACAACGGACCTGGAGTCCCGGAGAGTTTGAAAGACAGGTTGTTTTCGCCTTTGGTGTCGGGCCGCGATGGTGGCTCGGGTTTGGGTCTGAATTTGGCCCAAACATTTGTGCAGCAGCACCAAGGTTTGATCGAGTGCGAAAGCGTGCCCGGTTGGACCGATTTCAAAATCGTGATTCCATTGCCCTGAAGATGTGTGCAAACAGTGCTCATGCACTGACCGACTTGAGGTGAAGCGTTGATATGAAACCGATTTGGATCGTGGACGATGACCAGTCCATTCGCTTTGTCTTGGAGCGGGCATTGCTGCGCGAGGACATGCCCACGCGCAGCTTCTCCAGCCCGCGTGAAGTGCTGCAAGCCCTGGAGTCGGGAGACGTGGAGCAGCAGCCCCAGGTGTTGGTCAGCGACATCCGCATGCCAGGTGGGTCGGGTCTGGATTTGCTCACGCGCATCAAAACCTTGATGCCGGGTTTGCCGGTCATCATCATGACCGCGTTCTCCGACCTAGACAGTGCGGTTTCGGCCTTTCAAGGCGGGGCTTTTGAATACCTGCCCAAACCCTTTGACCTGCCCAAAGCGGTGGAGTTGATTCGGCGTGCGGTGGAGGAAAGCCAGCACGAGCAAGTGGGCACGATTGGTGCCGCTGCTGCGCCTGAAATGCTGGGCCAAGCCCCAGCCATGCAAGATGTGTTTCGCGCCATTGGTCGCTTGAGCCAAAGCCATGTGACCGTGATGATCACTGGCGAGTCGGGCAGTGGCAAAGAGCTGGTGGCCCAGGCCTTGCACCGCCACTCACCGCGCGCCCAAGGGCCATTTGTGGCGATCAATACCGCGGCCATTCCCAAAGACTTGCTCGAGAGCGAGTTGTTTGGCCACGAACGCGGGGCTTTTACCGGCGCACAAAGCATGCGCCGCGGCCGCTTTGAGCAAGCCGAAGGCGGCACCTTGTTCCTGGACGAGATCGGTGACATGCCGTTTGATTTGCAAACGCGTTTGCTGCGGGTGCTGAGCGACGGCAGTTTTTACCGGGTTGGGGGGCACAGCGCCATCAAGGCGAATGTGCGCGTCATCGCCGCCACCCACCAAGACCTGGAGTTGCGCGTCAAAGATGGCGCCTTTCGTGAAGACTTGTTCCACCGCTTGAACGTCATTCGATTGCGCTTGCCCGCATTGCGCGAACGGATGGAAGACATTCCTGTGTTGACGCGCCACTTTTTGCAGCAAAGCGCGCAGCAGTTGGGCGTGGAGCCCAAACGCATATCGGACGCGGCCCAGGCCTGTTTGACTGCATTCCAGTTTCCGGGGAATGTGCGGCAACTCGAGAACATCTGCCACTGGTTGACGGTGATGGCTCCCGCCCAAGTCATTGAGCCCAAAGACCTGCCCCCCGAAGTGGTGCACAGCACGAACCAAGATGGCGCATCGGCACCGTCCAGGGGGTCAACGCTGGCCAACGCCATTCCTGCGGAGACGCTGCGCACCAACGGTGTGGACAGCATGGCCTTGGACACCCACCCGTCAGGGGCTTTGAATGGGCATGGCGATATCGTTCACAGCGCGCCCACTGCTTCGCCGCCTTTGGTGGCCAACACGCCCACCCGTGCCGGTGTGCTCAACATGCCCGGTGCCGATTGGGAGTTGGGCCTGGAGGCCGAGGCCATGGACTTGTTGTTGTCGGGCCGCACCGATGTGTGGGACGCGTTGACCCGGCGTTTTGAGTCCAAGCTCATCATGGCGGCCCTGGCCAATACCCGTGGCAGGCGCATCGAAGCAGCGGTCAAGCTGGGCATTGGGCGCAACACCATCACCCGCAAAATACAAGAACTTGGCTTGGACGACTGAGGCTTTGCCGCCCCTGTTCAAGCGGGCGCCAAATCGAAGTCGACCACCACCGGTGTGTGGTCGCTCGGGCGCTCATTTTTGCGGGGCGCTTTGTCGATGGTGCAAGTTCTCAACTTCGGCACCAAGGCTTGTGACACCAAAATGTGGTCAATGCGCAGGCCCCGGTTGCGTCTGAAAGCAAATTCACGATAGTCCCACCACGAATAGCTTTTCTCAGGCTGATCAAACTGCCGAAATGCGTCCACCAAACCCAAGTCCAACAGGTTTTTGAAGTGAGCACGTTCGACATCGGTGCAGTGGATGGTGCCTGCCAAGGCCACCGGGTCCCAGACATCGCGGTCGTCCCAGGTGATGTTGAAGTCGCCCATTAGCACCAGGTGCGGATGGGTTTGTAAACTGCTTTGCACATAAGCATGTAATGCCTCGAGCCAGCGCATTTTGTAGACAAACTTGTCACTGTCTGGCGCTTGGCCATTCGGAAAATAAGCGCCAATCACCCGCACGCCTTGTACCGTGGCGCTGATGACCCGCGCCATGTCATCTGCAAAACCTGGGATGTTGTGCACCACATCTTGCAAGGGGTGGCGGCTGATCAAGGCCACGCCGTTGTAGGTTTTTTGGCCAAAGTAAGCGACTTGGTGGCCACTGGCCTCGATCTCGGCGCGTGGAAACTTGTCATCGGTCAGCTTGGTTTCTTGCAAGGCCAGCACATCCATGGGTGCGTCGCTGGCCTGGGCCTGTAACCAATCCAGCACCTGGGGCAGGCGCACATTCAATGAGTTGACGTTCCAGGTGGCGAGTTTCATGGTGTGGGTTTCTGTCAAGGCGGGGGCAAAGGTGCTGGATCATAGATAAAGATTGGCGCCGCTCGGTCGATGCATGGTTCATCCTTTAATATGTCAACAAGTGTGACCATTTGAAAATTTATGAGCGAAGCCAATCCCTTCATCATCGACCGGCTGTTGGCGGTGCAAGACCAAGTCTTGAACGCCTACGCCCAACTCGATCCCAAAGACCCGGCGCATGCAACGGCGTTGCGAAACCTGTTGGTCGAGCAGTTTTTGCGGCCTTTGTTCTCCGCCCACCGCCGTTTCACGGCGGGCCGCATCACCGACGCCAATGGTGTCCTGACCGAGCAGTTGGACCTCATCGTGGAGCACGGCTTCATGCCCAGCTTCCCCTTGCACGATGGCAAAAGCCGCTTGGTGTTGGCCGAGGCTGTGGCCTTGGTGATTGAAGTGGCCGATCAACCTGGGCCAGACGATGGGTATTTGAGGGAGGTGTGCTCCCACATCCGGCAATTGACCCGCGACATCAAACCCACCGTCAAGTACCAGGGTGCACCGTCTGACCGTGTGCCGCTGATGGTCGTTTTTGTCAAAGGACCTGAGACTTTGGAGGACTTGCAGCAGTGGTGGATGGCCATTCCCGAAGCTGAACGACCGCATGCCGTTTGTGTGTTGTCATCGGGCTGCTTTTTGGGTTTTGGGCTCGAGGCCGATGGGGCACTGGGCCTGTACTCGGTGTGCCTGACGCTCAATCACATGCTCACCTTGCTCAACTTCGCCGCCCCCGACTTGGCCATCTACGCCCAGTGAGGTGTCAGGTCGGGCCAGCGCTTGTATGCGTGCAGGCCCCCCTTGGCTCAACTTTTCACCAGTGCTGCCGATACATTGGTTACGATGCCTGGCTATGGTGGGCTGTATTCCCTTGTGGAGGTGTTGGATGAGGTTTTTGTTGTCGATGGGGATGGTGTGCTGCTTGGCACTTCCAGCCGCTGCTGCGTGGGAAGAGGTCGACGAGACCCAAACCGCAGTGGTTTACATCGACCGCGAAAAAATCTATACCGAGGGGGCCAACCCCAAGGTATTGCAGTTGATCGACATGAAGAAGAAAAACAAGCTCGGGGCGCAATCGCGTCGCTTGCTGGTGGAGTACGAGTGCAAGCTCAAAAAGCGCCGCACTTTGGCTTTTTCTTCGTTTTCAGAGCCCATGGCCGAAGGCCAGGTGGTGTTCAGAAACTCGGTCAGCGGCAACTGGTACCCCATCCAAGCAGACTCTGTGGCCGAGGCGGTTTTCAAAATTGTGTGTCACAAATGAGGCTTGGCTTTGCGCCAGGGTTCAGATGAGGCGCATGCATTAAGGGGTTGCCATGAAGTTTTCAGATATCTGGGCCTATTGCCAAAACAACTGGGCATTTGCCGTGCTGGCTTTGCTGATGTCACCCTTGCTCATCGGCATGTACCTGCTGCACCTGATGGCCAGCTTGATTGCACCCATCGCTGAGGTGTATGTGAACAACGAAAAACAAAAATACCTGCGCAAGGCGCGCATTGAGGGCCGCAAGACCTTGGCTCCGCGCCGCGCCTGATACCCCACCCAACCTTGGGCACTGAGCGATGCCCAAGGGGGGTATGTCAGGGGGTGGCCTCAGATGTGGGCCACAGCCAATGCGCCAACGCTAATGCCGAGCACGCCCACAACGTACATGCAGGTCTTGAGCCAGCTCTTGCGGGTGAGCAAGGCAATCGCAGCCATGGCAATAGCCACTTGCAAGGTGGTGGTGGCCTGGGCCCAGCGGTGATGCTGGTGCATTTGCTCATCTGATTTTTGATCCCAGTCTTTGGACAGGGCCTCCAGCTTTTCCGCATTCACCTTGATCTCGGCCTTTTCTTCCTTGTAGCGCTTGATCTCGGTCTCGTAAAACTCTTTTTTGGTTCCAGGTGACAACTCCAAAGCCAATTCGCTCAGGTTTTGCTTGGTGCTCTTGGACTGGTAGTAGCTCCACTGGTTGGCCGCTTCGGTCTTTTTGATGGCCGCATTGTTTTTGTACAAACCCGCATTGGCTTGGGTGGCCCCGCCCATGTAGCCAAAGATCGCGCCCACGGTGGCAATCACGGCAGTGAACAGCGCTATTTGCCCCGTCATGCTGTTGCCTTCCTCGGAATGGGCATCACCAAATTTGGCGTGCTCTAACTCGTGATCGTGGGGGCCGTGAACGTGAAAACCTGAACCGGACATGGAGAACTCCTATTTGTAGTAATGGACAAAACTGTAACTCAATCCACCCTCAATGGTATGAAATTGGCGTGACATTTCTTTCCATTCAGGGCCCAGTTTGGGGGCATGGGCGTCGCCTTGCACCTCCACATCAATCTCGGTCACCACCACCGTGCTGGCCAGCGGTAAGGCCTGGGCATAAATCTCGGCCCCGCCGATCACCCACAGAGGGCCAGGCGCGGGACACAAGGACATGGCTTGCTCGAGCGAGTGCGCCACCAAAGCGCCCGGGGCGTGCCAGTCGGTTTGCCGTGTGATCACGATGTTGGTGCGCCCTGGCAGGGGGCGAAATCGCTCGGGCAAAGAGTCCCAGGTTTTACGCCCCATCACCACCGCTTGCCCCAGGGTGGTTTGTTTGAAGTGCGCCAAATCGGCGGGCAAATGCCAAGGCAATTGGCCATCGCGGCCAATCACACCGTTGCGTGAGCGTGCGTAAATGAGTTTGAGTTCCATGAGTCGTGGACTGGGTTTCAGGAGGGACTGGCCGAGCGGGCCTGTCGACTGGGGAGCAACACCGCCGCAATCGCCAGCAGCACACAGGCCATCGCGGCGTAATCTTGCCAGCGGGGGATTTCGCCCACCACCACCGTGGCGCACAAGGTTCCCACCACGGGCACGGCCATGATGCTCATCGCACTGGTGGATGCTGGCAAGTCGCGGGCCATGCCAAACCAAATGATTTGGGCAAAGCCATAGTTGATCAACACCGCATAGACCACGCTGATCCAACCCCAGGTCGATAAATTCCAGGGGCGCCAGGTTTCGCTGCCCAGCGCCGCCAGCAAAATAAACGGGCTGCTGAGCAACATCATCCACACCGTCAGCGCTTGAACCGGCAGGGTGCTGTGCAGGCGACGCATCAGCAAGGTGCCCAGGCCCCAGCTGATGGCGCCCAGCTCCATCCACAACACGCCCATGGGTTGGCCTTGCAAGGCGTTCAACTCGTCGCTGATCAACAAACCAATGCCGGCCACGGCCGCCACCACCGCCGCTGCACTGCGCCAACTCAAAGCCAATCCCATGAACACAGCGCCCAACACCACGGTCCAGACGGGCATGGTGAATCCCAGCGTGGAGGCGCGCCCCGAAGGCAAGGCTTGCACCCCCAAGATGGCAAAGGTGTGCCAGAGCAGCATATTGGGCACACCCAATACCGCAATGTCGCGCCACTCGCGCCCTTGGGGCCACATGCGCACGCCTTGGCGCAGGTAATGCGCACACAACCAAGCAGCCCCCAAGAACATGGTGATGGAGCGGAAGTACAGCGCAGGCAACTCGCGCACGGACAGCTTCATCATGGGCCAGTTCAGGCCCCACATCAAGGTCAGGGCCACCAGGCCAATCAGTTGCTGGCGGCTGATGACGCTGGTGCCGCCCGTCACACCGCCACCGGCGCCTTGATGGCGGGGTGGCATTGGTAGTCACGCACCTCGAAGTCTTCAAACTGGTAGTCGAAGATGGAGTCGGGTTTGCGTTTGATGCGCAGCGTGGGCGCAGGAAAGGGCGAACGTGAGAGTTGCAGCTCCACTTGTTCGTGGTGGTTGCTGTAGATGTGGCAATCGCCACCTGTCCAAATGAAGTCGCCTACCTCGAGGTCGCATTGCTGCGCCACCATGTGGGTCAGCAGCGCGTAGCTGGCGATGTTGAACGGCACACCCAAAAAAATGTCGGCGCTGCGTTGGTACAGCTGGCAACTCAGCTGGCCCTTGCCGCCAGCGGTGGTGGGTGGCGCCACATAAAACTGAAAGAAGGCGTGGCAGGGCATGAGTGCCATCTTGGAGAGGTCGGCCACGTTCCAAGCACTCACGATGATGCGGCGTGAATCAGGGTTGGTCTTCAAGGTCTTGATGACTTCGGTGATTTGGTCGATATGACCGCCTTCGGGCGTGGGCCAGCTGCGCCACTGCACGCCGTACACCGGCCCCAGGTCGCCATCTTCGCGGGCCCACTCGTCCCAAATGGTGCAGCCGCGCTCGGTCAACCAGTTGTTATTGCTCGATCCGGTGAGGAACCACAGCAACTCGACGATGATGGATTTCAAATGCACCTTTTTCGTGGTCACCAGCGGAAAACCTTGGCGCAAATCAAAGCGCATTTGATGCCCAAACACGCTGCGCGTGCCGGTGCCGGTGCGGTCAGACTTCTCCACCCCATGCGTGTACACATGGCGCATGAAATCTTCGTAGGGCGTGGCGATGGGG
>JBEDFU010000272.1:0-6038 GCA_041174965.1 Pseudomonadota bacterium
GATGTGGGCAAAGTCTTGGCACACCCCTTGGCGCTGGTGCAAGGCCTCGCGTGCGGGGGTGTTGATTTCGGTGCTTTGGCTGGCGTAGGTGAACTCGCGGTGCATGCGCTGCATCAAGGCCCGAGCGGCTTGCATCAGGTCGTCGCCCTGGCTGAAGCTGGGCAAGGCATCGGCCGAAAAATCGGCGTGGGGTTGCACATGGGGTGAGGCAAACACAAATTCACTCGCGGTTTGGTGCGGCTTGCCGGCGTTGAATGCCATGGCCTCGCGCACCAACTCCCAAGGGGCGCTGGCCGCGAGTTCAGCCGCTGGCGTGGTCAACACCTGGGTGGTGGCGGTGACGCGCAAGGTTTCGTGCGGTGCGAGCACATTGAAAAACACCTTGTGGTTGCCAAACACATCTTGGTGTTCGCTGCATTGGGCGGGTGCGGGGTGGATGTCGAGTTGGTGCGACAAACGGGTTTGGTGGTCGGTGTGGATGGGCTGCAAGCAGGCCATGTGGTGGGCGGTCTCGACCACCGGCGTGTAGTCGTAACTGGTTTCGTGGATGACGGTCAATTGCATCAGGCGCCCAAGCTGCGACCAGCTTCATCGGTGTGGGAAAAATAACGCAAGCTCACGTCTTCGGACAAGCGCCACGCGCATTGGCTACACGATTGCAAAAAGTCGCTCCAAGCCGGCAGCACTTGGCCTTGGGCCCACCAATCGGAGAGCTGCCAGGTGTCGGGGTCGATGACCCGCTGGGCCAAGCTGTCTTTCTCCAGGGGCGCTGCACCGGCCAACTTGGACAAGCGACCCCTGAGGGTTTGCGCCACCCAGCTCAAAGAGCGTGGGTTCTCGCGGTCGAGCACCAGCAATTCCAGCAGGGCGGGCACTTCGCGCTGTTGTTGGTACTGCGCATGAAAGGTGATGGTGCTGTCAAACAAGGCCAGCATGGTCTCAAAGCCTGCAATCTCATGCACCGATTGGGTTTCAAAGCCATGGGTCAAGGCCGAGGTCAAAAAGCCCAGGCGCTCAATTTGTCGCCCAATGGCCAGCAAGCGCCACCCATCGTCGCGCGTCATGCGGTCGGTTTGGGCACCGGTCATGGCGGCCAGGTGGGCGCTGGTGGCCTCCAGCACCCGCAAGGCATCCACCGTGGAGTATTCGCCCGCGTGCACAAACTCTTTGGACCGGTCAAAAAACTCGCGCTCGGCGCGCACCGTCAGGCTCCACTGCTCATGCGAGAGGCGTTCGCGCACAGCGGACGCGGCGATGGTGATCGAGCGCAGGTTAAAGCCCAAGCTGGCGGCGTGTTCGGGCTGGCACAGGCTGGCGATCAGCGAGCGCTCAAACACCCGCCGCGCTTGCAAGGCCGTGGGCGTGCCTGCGGGCAACAGCGAATGTTGTTCGGCCATGACCGACAACCATTGCAGCATGGGGGCACAAAAGCGGTCTTCGCCGTTCAAGGCCTCCAGCGCCAAACGCACCAAGCGCAAGCTGTTTTCTGCGCGCTCGGTGTAGCGACCCAACCAAAATAAATTGGACCCGGCGCGGCTGGTGACCAAGCGCTTGGCCTGTGGCAAAACGGGCAGTCCGGCCCCCGGTTGCAGCAAGGTGGTGCGGTCGACCGGGCCGTCGCTGAGCACCCAGGTGTCAGCACTGCTGCCGCCGCGCTGCATGGAGGCCATGCCTTGGTCATCGGGGGCCAAGCGGGTCAGGCCGCCGGGCAAGACGCGCCAAGACTGGGGCCCATCGCTCAAGGCAAACACGCGCAGCATGTACGGTCGGGTGACCATGCGCTGGCGCTGGTTGTCGCTTTGCCAGGTGGGCAAATGGGCCAATGGCAGGGCGGACTGCAAGGTGTGGTCACCCCCTTCGCGCAAGATGCGCCCGGCCCATTCATCGCGTTCGCGCTGATCCAAAGCACTGCCGCGCACGGGCTCGAAATGGGCATGGATGTCCGAGCCCGGGTAGGTGGGCTTGAGCACGCTCTCGCCCAAACGTGGCAGGGCTTGCTGCATGGCAGCGCCTTCGCCACACCACCAGGTGGGCAGGCTGGGCAATTGCAAGGCCTCGCCCAGCAACTTCTCCGACAGCGCAGGCAAAAAGCCCAGCAAGGCCGGTGACTCCAAAAACGCGCTGCCAGGTGCATTGGCCATCAACACATGCCCGGCGCGAACCGCTTGCAACAAACCGGGCACGCCCAAGGTGGAGTCGGCGCGCAGCTCCAACGGGTCCAACCAGGCGTCATCCACCCGCTTGAGCAGCACGTGCACCGGTTGCAAACCGCGCAAGGTGTTGAGGTACAGGCGTTGGTCGCGCACCGTCAAGTCACTGCCTTGGACCAAGCTGATGCCCAAATAGCGCGCCAAATAGGCGTGTTCGAAATAGGTTTCGTTGTACGGGCCGGGGGTGAGCAAAGCCACGTGGGCGTTGGCACCGGCCGGGCTCATGCGCCGCAAGCCCTCCATCCAGGCTTGGTAGGTGCTGGCCAAGCGCTGCACCTGCATGGTCTCAAAGGCTTGGGGGAACAAACGCGAAATCGACAAGCGGTTTTCCAGCAAATAGCCCAGGCCCGAGGGCGCTTGCAGGCGTTGCGAAACCACCCACCACAATCCATCAGGGCCGCGCGACAGGTCAAAGGCGGCCACATGCAAATGGGTTTTCTGGGCGGTATGCGCGCCATGCATGGCGCGCAAATACCCTGGATGGCCTTGGACCAGGGCCGGGGGCAACAAACCAGAACGCAACACCGATTGCGGGCCGTACACATCGCCCATGATGGCGTTGAGCAAGCGCACCCGTTGGTGCACACCGGTTTGGATGCGTTGCCAGCTTTGGGGGGTGATCAACAGGGGGAACAAATCCAGCGACCAAGGCCGCTGCGGCCCACTGTTGTCGGCGTACACGTTGTAGGACACGCCGTTGTCACGGATTTGGCGCGCCAGGGTTTGGGTGCGGCGATCAAGGTCAGAGAAGCCCTCGTTGCCCAAATGGTCCATGAACTGCGACCACGCTGGGGACAAAGGGTCTTCGGCAGGCGCCGCTGTGCTGGTTGGGGTGGTGAGGCCGCGCCACTCGTCGAAATGCCCGCTGGGCGCGCGCGGCGCCATGCGCAAGGCCATGGCCTGCGGGCTCAAGGTGGGCAGCAAGGCTGCCTGAGAGGGCGAATCAGGGGCGTCCACAGGGCTGGTATTGTCTCACCCCAGGCGCGGCGCTCATCGGCGCAGATCCAAGGTGAAGGGGAATTCGCGGCTGCCCACCAGGTGCATGTTGGGCGGCGGTATCTTCAGCCAACCCGGCGTGTGGCCGATGCGGAAAAAGCGCGACAAGCGCCGGCTCTCGGCTTCGTAGGCGTTGACCGGCAAATGGTCGTAGCTGCGACCGCCGGGGTGCGAGACATGGTATTGACAGCCACCAATGGAGCGGTTCATCCAAGTGTCAATGATGTCAAAGGTCAACGGACCATGCACGCCAATGGTGGGATGCAACGAGGCCGCGGGGGCCCAGGCGCGAAAGCGCACCCCGGCCACAAATTCGCCCACGGTGCCGGTGGGTTGCAAGGGCAGGGCACGGCCATTGACGGTCACGGTGTAGCGACTGGGATTGAGGTTTTGCACGTGCAGTTGCAGGCGCTCCAAGGACGCGTCCACATAGCGCACCGTGCCGCCGCCGCTGCCTTCTTCGCCCATCACGTGCCAAGGCTCCAGGGCCGTGCGCAACTCCAGGCGCAGGCCTTGGGTCTCCAAGTTGCCGACCAAGGGAAAACGGAATTCGTGGTGCGGGGCGAACCACGCTGGGTCAAAGTGAAAACCAGCTTGGCCCATTTCAGTGAGCACATCCGAAAAATCGTGTTGCACAAAATACGGCAGCAAAAAACGATCGTGCAGTTCGGTGCCCCAGCGCGTCACAGGCGCTTGGTAGGGGTTGTCCCAAAAGCGCGCCACCAAAGCCCGCAGCAGCAACTGCTGCACCACGCTCATGCGCGCGTGGGGCGGCATTTCAAATGCGCGCAATTCCAGCAGGCCCAAGCGGCCGGTGGGGCCGTCGGGCGAATACAGTTTGTCGATGCAAAACTCGCTGCGGTGGGTGTTGCCGGTGACATCGATCAAGATGTTGCGCAAGGTTCTGTCCACCAGCCAGGGCGGCATCTGGGCCCCATGCACTTGGCGGTTGCGCTGGATTTCGCGCAAGGCGATTTCCAACTCATACAACTGGTCGTTGCGCGCCTCATCCACCCGTGGTGCTTGGCTGGTGGGGCCAATGAACAAGCCACTGAACAAATAGCTCAAGGACGGGTGGTTGTGCCAGTACAGCAACAAACTGGCCAGCAGTTCGGGGCGGCGCAAAAAAGGGCTGTCGGCGGCGGTGGCGCCGCCCAGCACGATGTGGTTGCCCCCGCCGGTGCCCGTGTGGCGGCCATCGGTCATGAACTTTTCGGCGCTCAGTCGGGTTTCAAACGCGGCTTGGTACAAAAACTCGGTGTTGTCGACCAATTCGCTCCAGCGTTGGACAGGGTGGATATTGACTTCGATGACGCCAGGATCGGGGGTGACTTGCAGCACCTTCAAGCGCGGGTCACGGGGTGGCGGGTAGCCCTCGAGGACCAAGGGCATTTGCAGCGTTTCGGCGGTGGCCTCGATGGCGCTGAGCAAATCGAGGTAGTCCTCCAAGCGTTGCAAAGGCGGCATGAACACATACAACACGCCCACGCCAACTTGTCCCGCGTCCAGCGATGCGGTTTCGCTGGCGGCCCCATGGGCCCGGGCCGGGTCGCGGGTCTCCACGCACAAGGCGGTGCGGGTGAGCCCATGGGCCGATTCGAAAGCCGATGGCACTGGTGTGGCTGCTTCTGGTGGCTTGGGTGCCGCGGCCCAGGGGTGGCGTGGCGCTACCCGGTCTTGGTGGCGCGGGGTGGGGCTGTGCGGCAGGTCTGCGCGGGGCGCAAAGGGATCCAACTCGAAGCTGACCGGGCGGTCTTTGGGGTCCACCCAGGGCAAGGAGTCCAGCGGCAACCGATAACCCATGGGTGAGTCGCCCGGCACCAGGTACATGCGTTCATCGCGCACAAACCAGGGGCCGGTTTGCCACCCGCCACCCTCCCTTGCGTTGGGCGACAGCGGCAGCACATAGCCCACGGTGTGGGTCAGGCCTTGGGAGAAAACGCGGCGCAGGCGAACGCGCTCCATCTCGTCGTCCAAGCGCGCATCAAAGGGGTCGACATTGACCGGCAAGCGGCGCTCGCGCCACAGGTGGTACCAGGTGTCTTCAAAGCCAGGTGTGATGAACGCGGGGTTGAGCGACAGGTTTTCGGCCAAGGCGGTGACAAAGCGCTTGGCGTCATCCGGTCCCAGGCGGTGGTCTTGGCGTTCATCGGCAAACAAATCCGGGTTGCGCCAACACGGCTTGCCGTCGGTGCGCCAGTGGATGCCCAATGCCCAGCGGGGGAGTTGTTCACCCGGGTACCACTTGCCTTGTCCGAAATGCAAAAAACCACCTTGGCCGTAACGGTCACGCAGTTTGTGCACCAATTCGGTGGCAAGCCCTCTTTTGGTGGGTCCGAGGGCGACCGTGTTCCATTCTGGTGCATCTCGGTTGTCCACCGCGACAAAAGTCGGCTCGCCACCCATGGTCAAACGCACATCGCTGGCGCGCAAACGCGCATCCACGCTCTCGCCCAGGGACAAAATGGATTCCCATTGGGCATCGGTGTAGGGTTTGGTCACCCGGGGCGTTTCCAGCATGCGGGTGACCTGCATGTGGTGCTCAAAGCGCACCTCGGCCTCGTCCATCAGGCCTTCGATCGGGGCTGCGTCCGAGGGTTCTGGCGTGCAGGCCAGCGGGATGTGGCCTTCACCCGCCAACAGGCCAGAGGTGGGGTCCAGCCCAATCCACCCCGCGCCCGGCAAGAACACCTCGCACCAGGCGTGCAAGTCGGTGAAATCCACTTCGGTGCCGCTGGGGCCGTCCAGTGCTTTCACATCGGGCGCGAGTTGGATCAAATAACCCGACACAAAGCGCGCGGCCAAACCGCAGCGGCGCAGCAGCTGAACCAG
>JBEDFU010000273.1:0-3486 GCA_041174965.1 Pseudomonadota bacterium
TTTTAGAACAAACTTTACAAGAGCATAACGGTCGTATTGCGGCTTTCAGCTTTCAGCGTTAAGCATTCGCAACACCTGAAGCAATCAGAGTCAACCCAACAACTTGCTGGATTCTTCTTCCGACTTGGCTCAACACCCAAAACGCTTTTCATGCCCATCATATGAGCTTGCGGTATTGAAGAAATCCGCTTTTGTCTGCGATGCGGTCATACAACAACATGGCATCTGTGTTGGATTCATGCGTGAGCCACCACACGCGCGAGGCACCTGATTGTTCGGCCGCAGTGTAGACATGCTCAATCAACGCCCTACCAATCCCTTGACCACGTAGCTCAGGGTTGACAAACAAATCTTGCAGATAAACGTAGTCTCCTGTTGTCCAGCAACTTCGATGCCGAATGTAATGAACCATGCCAACGATCCGACCATCTGCTTCTGCCAACGCACAACGCATGGTCTCCGCAGGGTCATGAAATCGTGACCAAGTCATGGCGGTGACATCGTCCGCAATGTTTGCTTGATAAAAAATCTGATACCCCTTCCAAAGCGGCATCCACTGATCAAAGTCGGCTTCGCGTGCCATTCGAACAATCATCATCTAGTCTCCGTTTGGTGCTACAAAACGAACCTTACTACACTAAACATGGCATGTTGTTATTGAAGTCGACATGGCACGCCCAATGGCAGTGCTCCTCGTTTGCCAAGTCGTCAAACCCGAACATACCCGTGTCTTTTTCAGAGTCGCTAAACTGAATTCAAGTCACCAATTCAGGTCATTTGTAGACCCTTTACGCCTCAACGCGCAAGATCTTGGCTCTGCCACCGCAAACGCGATTGTTCATGTGCCACGACTACCCACCCACTGACCGACCCATTGCATTCGAGACCACGGTGGCCGAGCAGCGTGCCAAGAACATCCATGTGCACGACGGCGTGAGCGAGGCCGAGTTCGTTGAGATGCGCAGCAAGCGTGACGCCACACTCGAGATGCCCGTGCTCATTCTGCCTGCGGTGCAGATCAATATTCGCGCGGGTGAAATGCCACCCAAAGAGGCAAACGGCACGGCTTATGTGAAGATTCCAATCAATGCGCTTTGAGTGGTTGAACAGCGCTTATTGAATCAATACGCTGAACAATTGGCATAGTTCAAGTTAAAAAGTCAGGGATTCATATCCCAGTCCATTTTGGAATTCTTTTTTCTGCAAAAGCCTTTGGTCCTTCAATTGCATCCTGACTATCAAGCATCACTTCAGCAAGCGCATAGCGAGTTTTCATAGTCTTCTTTAAATCAGGTATTGAACGACTCTCAAGCATGACTTGCTTGGATGCTTGCACAGCCAAAGGCGCACACTTCAAAATTTCATTGGCAAGCTCTCTAGCGGATGACATCAAGTCAGCCGAAGGAACCACCTGATTGATAAAACTCGTGCGCAACGCTTCCTGAGCGGATATACGCTTGCCGGTCAGGATCATCATCATGGCGTCCTTCATTGGCATTTCACGAGCCAACCTTTGCAGAGCTCCACCGCCTAATGCGGCAAGACCGACCCTTGGCTCAACCAATCCGAATTCTGCGTTGTCAGAAGCAATCGCCAAATCGCAAGCCGCAACGATCTCGGCACCCCCTCCCAAACACAAACCATTAACCGCAGCGATGACGGGTTTATATAGGTCAAACCTAGTTGTGATTCCACAAAATCCACCAGGCGGTTTCCTATGGTCGTTGGTTCGTGACAACTCCTTCAAGTCTGTTCCAACGCAAAAGGCTCGATCTCCGGCTCCAGTGATGATTGCGACCCGCATCTCTCGGTCAGACGCATACAAGTCAAAGACCTCATCCAACTCGAAATGAGCTGCTGGATTCATGGCATTGAGCACCTCAGGTCGATTGAGCGTAATGGTCAGTATGTGATCACGGCGCTCAACCTTACAGTACTGAAAACCAGAGTCGAACCTCTTCATAGAAAAATCACTTGGCAGGCTTCAAGATTTCAACAACTTGCGGTTTGCCATTGACCACTTTGACGATGAAGCTCTCGCGGTCTAAGTCGCCTTTGTCGTCATACTTGACATCAAACAAAACGCCAGGGTAATCCTTCACTGAAATACTGGCACCATGCATGGCAGCAGCAAATGCTTTAGGGTCAATCTTTCCTATCTTGTCAAAGATGGCTTTGGCAGCATGCATGCTGGTGTAACCTTTCATCGCATTGTGATCGGCCTTGCTCTTGTATTCAGCCAAGTAGCGTTTGGCAAATGCTTGCACTGGTGGGTTGGGTGCATCAGGTGTCAACCCAACATGGGCAACCACACCGTTTGCCGCATCACCGGCCAACTCAATGACTTTGTCATTGGCCAAGGTGGTTTCACCAATCACCGGCTTGTCATAGGCTTGCTTTTTTAACTCTTTCAGCAAACGGGCTGATTCTTCTTCATTCGAATAGGCAAACAAGGCATCAGCGCCTGATTGCTTGGCTTTGATCACAGCACTTGAAAAATCAACCTGTCCAACATCCGTCGAAATATCGGCAACCACTTTGATGTTGGCTGCCTCGAAGCCCTTGAGCACCATGTCGCGTCCGCCTTTGCCAAAGTCGTTGTTGACATAAATGATGGCAATGGTTTTTGGTTTCACAATCTCTTTGATGTAGCGAACCACTTTAGGCATGGCGGATGCTTGCGTGAACGAAGCCCGAAACACGTATGGATTGCCTTGCTGCGTGATTGCAGCTGCTTCGCCACCAATCATGTTTGGAATTTCTGCGCGACGCGTCTCAGCCATACTGACCAAGATCGATCCCGAATAGACGGGACCCATCACCAGAGGCGCCCCTTGATCAATGGCTTTTGAAGCAAGGGCCTTTGCTACACCGGGCTGAGTTTGTGTATCCCAAGAGGTGTAATTGATCTTACGCCCAAGAATTCCGCCTGCTGCGTTAATCTCGGCAACAGCCAATTTAACGCCGTTGTCGTAATTGGTACCAGCGGTAGTGCCAGAACCAGAGAGCTCAACAATGCCAAAAATTGGAATAGGTTGTGCGATAGCGCTGACGTGAGCACTTACGAGTGCTAGGGCAGCTACTGCAATGCGAAATGATTTTTTCATAGTGTCTCCATTAGTTTGTTAAAGGTTTACCAACTACTTCGATCCAAGGCTTTCAATTCAAAGGAACTGTGAGCGCTCGAATGACTTCAGAGGTGTCAGGACGCACACCCCGCCACCATGCAAATGCTTCTGCAGCCTGTTCTGCCAACATGCCTACACCATCAGCGAGATGTGTCACGCCAGAGCTTTTTGCCAGCTGCAAGAATGGGGTTAACCCCTTGGCGTATGCCAACTCATAGGCCAGAGATTCAGGTCGAAACACAGTGGCTGGTATGGCTGGTAACTCGTTTCTCAAACTGGCTGAAGTGGCATTGAATATGACATCGAACTGCATACCTGCAAGCTCTGAAAACGGCAACGCGCTGACTTGGGTTTGTTG
>JBEDFU010000274.1:0-13700 GCA_041174965.1 Pseudomonadota bacterium
ATTTCGACATTTTTACGAACAAATCCGACATTTTTGTTATGAACTAATTTTTTGGTTTAGATAAGTCAATCCTTTAGAATTTTCGGAATGAATTTTTATTCGTTTCGCTTTTGGATTTGGCTCATCGGTTCGGTGTGGCTGGGGTCCGCCCAGGCCGATGTGTTGGAAAAAAACACCCACTCCCTGTCAAACCTGAAAAGTATTCACGTCTTCGAAGACAAACAAGGCCAATGGGGTTTTGACCAAGCCAGCCATACCGACAACGCCGCCCTGTACCAGGCCTGGGCGCCCGAGCGCGGTCAGATCAATATGGGGTTTTCACACTCGACCTACTGGGTTCGGATCCGCCTGAGCCGGGCCGCAGATGCGCCAGCCAGTTGGGTGCTGGAGGTGCCTTTTTTTCAATTGAGTCAGGTGGGTTTTTATGCGCCAGGCCAACCAGGCGTGCAAACCGGTGCCGAACTGCCGCTGAGTTCCAGGCCTTTTTTGCACCGTTTTTTTGCTTTCCCCATCGCGCTTGACACCCAGCCCCAGGACTTTTATCTGCGGGTCAGCAGCCAACACAGCGTCACCATTCCGATCACGGTTTGGCAAGAGCAGCCCTTTCGCCACCATGTGCAAAACACCACTTTGTTGCAAGCGCTTTACTTTGGCGGTCTGCTGGCCTTGCTGATTTACAACGTGTTTTTGGGCTTATCGCTCAAGGATTTGCGTTTCTTGCTCTACAGCTTGTTCATTGCCGTATTTGGTTTGGGCATGTTGTCGGGCAACGGCTTTGGTCAAATGTTTTTGTGGCGGAGTCAACCGTGGTTTGATTCGATTGCACAAACTTTTTTCATCTGTTTATCTGGGGCGTTTGCCATGCTGTTTGCAAATCAGTTTTTGCAAGCGCAACGCTACATACCCAAAACCGCTGCGCTGATGTGGATTTTTGCTTTGCTGTTCTTGCTTGACGCATGCCTGCTGCTGTGTGCGCCTTGGCTGGGGGTGCCCACTGTGTGGGTGGTTGAGTTGCTTTATTTCTTGGCCCTGCCAGCTTCCTTGATGGTTGTGATTTCAGGTTTTCGCGTACTCAAATTAGGGCACAAGGGGGTGCGTTTTTTCTTATTGGCTTGGGCCGTTTTATGGTCTGGGGCCATCATCGCCACATTGCGTGCATTTGAGTTCATCGCCACGAATGCTTTGACTTCATACAGTTTGCAACTGTCATCTGCGGTGGAAATGCTGTTGCTGGCATTTGCGTTGGCAGACATCGTGCACCTCGAACGGCAAGAGCGAGAACTGGCTCAACGCGAAGCCTTGCTGGCAAACCAACGCCTGCTCGAAAGATCTCAAAGCACTCAAGAACAACTAGAGGATGAAGTGCAGAAACGCACTCAGGAACTTCAACAAGCCCTGGCTTCGGAGACCCAATTCCTGGACAGGTACCTGCGTTTTGGGGCATTGATTTCTCATGAATTTCGCAACCCTTTGGGCATTGTCAACAGCCAAATCAGCCTGCTGCGCAAAGAGCATTCGGCCGGGCAACTCAACTTGGACAAACGCCTGGACACCATGTCGAGCGCCACCCAGCGGTTGTTGTCTTTGTTCGAAACCTGGCTGCATGGGGACCGCTTGCAGCACGACATGAAGGACTTTTCACCGCAACACCTGCCCTTGGCCGCTTGGCTGCGTGAGCTGGTGGATGCGCAATCGATTTACCACGACAAAAACCCTCTGGCTTTGAACATGCACACGCCTGTGGGCGATGTCTGGGTGGATGAAAACCTGCTCGAAGTGGCCATGCTCAACCTGATTGACAATGCCTGCAAATTCTCGAGCCCAGGTCAATCTGTGGTGATTGAAACGCGCAAAAAAGCCGGCTGGGTGGGCATTGCTGTGATCGATCAGGGCTGCGGCATCGACAGCAAAGACCACCAGCTGATCTTTGATGACTATCGGCGCGTCAGCTCCGAGAGCTCGATCGCTGGCTTGGGTTTGGGCCTGGCTTTTGTGCGGCGCATCGTTGACAAACACCAAGGTCAACTGGAGCTCGACAGTGCGCTGGGCCAAGGCAGCACCTTTTGCCTGTGGTTGCCGGAAAAATAAACGTCTACTCTCATCACATCATGGATACACAAAAATTCCACCACGGCCGTGTTTTGGTGATCGAGGACGAAGCCGATTTGCTCGAGGCTTTGGTCACTTACCTGAACATGGAAGGGTTTGCAGCCGATGGTGTCAGCAGCTTGGTGGCCGCTTCACATTGGATGAGCACCCACGAATTTGACGTGCTCATCTTGGACCTGGGCTTGCACGACGGCGATGGTTTGAATTGGTTGAGCACCCACGCGCACACCCAAGGCAAAGGGGTGATCATCACCACCGCACGGGGCGAAGGGGTGCAGCGCATCCAAGGCATCCAAGCCGGTGCCGATGTTTATTTGGTCAAACCCATCCAGCTCGAAGAGCTGGCTTCCTTGGTGCGCAATTTGATGCGGCGCTTGCGCTCTCACATCTTGCTCCAATGGACCTTGAAGCCCCAGAACTGGACCTTGATGTCACCCTCGGGCATGGTGGTCAAACTCACCCACTCTGAAACCGTGTTGCTGCAACGGCTGAGCCGAGCACCGGGTCAGGCCATTTCCCGGCAAGACTTGGTTTTGAGCTTGGGGCATGACCCGCAGTCGTATGACTACCGGCGAATGGAAATTCTGGTGCGGCGGTTGCGCAACAAGACCAAAGAGTTGCTGGGCAGCGAATTACCGGTCGAGACCGTGCACAAAGTCGGCTACGCATTCACCGCCTCGATGGAAGTGGCCTGAGCGTACCCCGGGCGAATCCGCATGGTCAAGGGCAGTGACCGTGCTACCCTTTTCCCATGCCCCACACACCCGCACCCACCGAGTGGATTGACTCGCGCCACGCTGTCCACCGCTTGTTGATGACCTTGGTCATCACCACCTTGGGCTGCAGCCCCATGTATGTGGTTTCGGTGGTGTTGCCGGCGGTGCAAGCCGAATTTGGCGTGGGCCGTGCCGATGCCTCTTTGCCTTACACGGTGATGATGGTGTGTTTTGGTTTGGGTGGCATTGCGATGGGCCGCTTGGCCGATCGCATCGGGATACAAAAGGTCTTGTGGCTGGGCTCGGTGGCCATCGTGCTGGGGTTTTTGGCGGCAGGCATGGCGCCCAACATATGGCTGTTCATCGTGGCGCACGGCTTGTTGCTGGGTTTGCTGGGCAGCTCGACCACCTTTGCGCCCTTGCTGGCCGATACCTCGCTGTGGTGGGACAAACGCCGAGGCATTGCCGTGGCGGTATGTGCCAGCGGCAATTACCTGGCGGGCAGCATATGGCCCACCTTGACCCAGTGGGGCGTGGAGCAGTGGGGCTGGCGCAGTGCTTACATCGTGTTGGGCCTGTTCTGTGGTGTGGGCATGGCGGTTTTGGCCGTGGGCATGCGCCAGCGCCCGCCCCTGCTCAACACCACTGGGGCCACCGCGCAAGGACACAACTGGACCTCTGAGCGACCCTTTGGCTTGAGCGTGGGCGTGGCCCAGGCCTGGCTGTGCGTGGCGGGCCTGTCGTGTTGCGTGGCCATGGCCATGCCCCAGGTGCACATCGTGGCCTATTGCGCCGATCTGGGGTTTGGAGCGGCACGCGGGGCGGAAATGTTGGCACTCATGTTGGCCTGTGGCATCGCCAGCCGTTTGGTGTCGGGCATGATTTGCGACCGCATTGGCGGCATGCGCACCCTGATGCTGGGCTCGGCTTTGCAAGGCATCGCCTTGTTGATGTTCATCCCGTTTGACGGGCTGGTGTCGCTCTATGTCATCTCGGCTTTGTTTGGCTTGTTCCAAGGCGGCATCGTGCCGTCCTACGCCATCATCGTGCGCGAGTACTTTCCACCGGCGCAGGCTGGGCAGCGGGTGGGCGCGGTGATCATGGCCACCATGCTGGGCATGGCCCTGGGCGGCTGGATGTCGGGCGTTGTGTATGACCTCACCGGGTCTTACCGCGCCGCCTTCATCAATGGCGCGGCCTGGAACCTGCTCAACGGGGCGATTGCCTGGATGTTGTTCATGCGGGTGCGTGCCATCCAACGCAGCGTGCATACTTGACGGACTGAAACCTTGCCACCCCAGAGTGGATGCGACATGAATGCTGAAACCCCCCCCTTTGAAGTTCTGCGCTTGGACCACGTGGTTTTGGCCGTGAGCGACTTGCAGCGCGCTGAAGACTTTTACACCCAACTGTTGGGTGTTCAGGTGGAACGCCGTTTGGACAAACCAGTATTGGTGCAACTGCGGGTGGGTGAGAGCCTGCTCGATCTGGTGCCGGGCTCACCCCACCCGACCCAGCGCAACATGGCGCACTATTGCTTTCGCATCGACCCCTTTGACCCCGCCGCCATCACCGCTCACTTGAGCAGCTTGGGCGTTGCGGTGGTGGCCAGCGGCGAGCGCTATGGCGCCGATGGCCATGGCCAATCCATCTACTTGCGCGACCCCGATGGCAACGAGCTGGAGCTCAAGGGACCACCGGTGCGTCGTTTGGACGGCACGCCCATCCCCTGAACACGCCCCTTCCCAATGCCGTTATGACTGGGACGACCTGACCACCACGGTCATGTCACCAATCCCCGCAAAAGAGGTGGTGATGACGTCACCCGGGTGCACTTGGGCCACGCCCTCGGGCGTGCCGGTATAGAGCAAATCGCCGGTGCGCAAGCTGTAGAAGGAAGACGCGAACTCAATCAAGTGCGGGATGTCCAAAATCAGGTCGCGGGTATTGGCCTTTTGGCGCAACTCGCCGTTGACGTGCAAGCTGAAGTCCATTTGGTCGGGGTGGGCAATTTCATCGGCCGTCACCAGCCAAGGGCCAAGCACGCTGTATGAGTCCACCGATTTGCGCAGGCTGCGCTCTTCAGGGCCGCGCACCGTCATGTCCAGGCCGCTGGTGTAGGCCGCCACATGGCGCATGGCATTGGCGCGGCTGATGTTGCGCCCACCCTGGCCAATGATGACCACCAACTCGGCCTCGTGGTCGTTGCGCCGATCCAGGTGCTCAATGGCCACGCCTGCGCTGGGCCCCACCAAGGAGCTGGTGGCTTTGAGGAACAAGCCAATTTTTTGTATCTCGATGACTTGGTTGTTGTGGTGGATCTCCACTTGCTCACGTGCTTCGTCCAGGTGCTTTTGGTAGTTGACCGGGGCAGCCACAATTTTTCCGGGGTTGGCCACTGGGGCCAGCCAGGTGCGCCCGGCCAAGGGCAGGGCTTTGGCCGTGGGGGCCAAGCGGCGGATTTCGGCACACACCGCATCGAGGTGGGCGATCAAGGGGTCGTGCAGCGGCAGCGGGTAACCCACACGGGGCAAGATGTCCAGGGCAGCGGTCACATCTTTGACCTGGTCACCTTCGACCAGGCCCAAACGGTTGTCATCAAAACGGGCAATTTTCACAATGTCTTCCTGAAGTGGTTCACAGTCTGTTCAACAAAAAGGGGCTGTTGGAACAGCCCCTTGGCAGGGTTCAAGTCAAGACCGGCTGCCGCAAAAAAGCGGCTCGCGGCCATTGACCATCAAGACATTTTGGGGCGTGGGTACACCGCTTTGGTGGAAGCGAATTCGTTTGGCCACACCACTTCGATGTCGGTCTTGGTGGCTTGCTGCAAGGTGCCACGGCCACCCTGGTTTTGGCCGTTGACGAACTTGGTCGGGCCATAGGGCAAGAAGTGGTCGGAGAAGGTGCTGCTCTCCAAAGCGGCAATGACCTTTTCTTTGTCGGCCGTGGCCGCGCGCTGCAAAGCGTCGGCGTACAAGCGGATGGTGCTGTAGGCCATGTACACCTCGAAGGTGAACAAAGAGCCTTTGGCTTCAACGCGCTTTTTCATGTCTTGGGCGCGCGCACTGCGGGGGTTGAACCACAGGTTGAAATCCATCATGTTTTGCGCCACATCGGGCAACTCTTGCACCAGCTTGTAGTTGAAGCCACCACCCAGCACGCTGTACATCGCGGCCAGATCCACCTTTTGCTGGTGCAAGGTGCGGGCCAACAACACGTATTCGTTTTGGTAGTTGGACATGATGACCAAGTCGGGCTTGAGGCCTTTGATGCGCAAGGCCACGTTGGAGAAGTCGCGCGTTGGGTTGGCGTGCTTGATGACCTCGGCCACCGAAATGTTGATGCCAGGCAATTTACCGGCCAGCAACTTGGCGGTGCCGGTACCAAACTCGGACTCTTCGTGCACCAACACCGCCGTTTTGGCCACATTGTTGGCCGCTTTGTTGATCTCGCCCAAGGCGACGATGGCGTCATCCACCGATTTGTTGAAACCGGGCATCAAGCGGAAGACGTTTTTCAAGCCCCGGTTGACGATCAAGTCCGAAGCACCCACATCAATCAAGAACGGGGTGTTGTATTTCGCGGCGGCTTGCGTGGCTGGCAGGGCAATGCCACTGGCAAAGCAGCCCATGTAGGCCGACACACCCTCTTGGTGCAGGCGCTCCACCTCGCTCACACCCACTTCAGGGCGCGACTGCGAGTCGCTGAGCATGCCTTCGAGCTTGGCGCCGCCCATGGCCTTGATACCGCCAGCGGCATTGATTTCCTCGATGGCCATCAAAGCGCCCAAGCGAGCTTGGGCACCGCTGTAAGCCAATCCACCGCTGACCGGGTGAACCAAGCCAATCTTGACCGGCTTGGCCTGGGCCAACAACAAACCAGGGGCGCCCAATACGGCGGTGGCAGCAGCGCCGGCTTTGACCAAGCTGCGGCGGGAAATGTCATGGGAAGTGCTCACGGTGGAATTGCCTTTCAAAAACAAAGATGACAACAAAAAACAAATGCTCAACCAATGTCTTGGGGAGACCCGGAGGGAAATTTATGGCTGGCCATGCGAATGACGTACACGCTCAAGGCCAACAAAAAAGTGGTGGCCCCCATGACCGCGATTTCCCACACGGTATCACCCGAATGGGTGACCAAATCCACCGTGTGTCGGGTCAAGGCGGTGATGGCGATGTAAATCAAAAACCGAATCGGCATGTGGTTGGTTTTGAAATAAATGCCCACCATGGCACCGATTTCCAAAAAGATGAACAGCAACAGCAAGTCCTGAATGGACGCATGGCGTTTGTTCATGAAAATGTCGAACACGGTATAGCCAGCGGCCCACACCGTCGCCGCGCCAATGGCGAACAAGGTGATGCGGTGAAACACGCCCACCAGCATGTCGCCGTATTGATCCCATTTATGAAAATTCATTTGCTTTTCCAAGCCTGGCTGCGAAGCGTGCATCATATATCGGTCGGGTGCTGGGCGCGCCAGCGTCGCAACCACTCCAAACCCTGGTGGGTGGCCCCGGGCTGCTCACCGCGCGCAGGCCGGTATTCGCAACCCACCCAACCCTGCCAGCCGCAGGCCTGAGACACCTCATCAATCACTTCCAAAAGATAGGTGTAGTTTTGCTCACCGGCATCGGGTTCTTGGCGCTGGGGCGCACCCGCAATTTGGAAATGCCCCACCCGACCCGTGGGCAGATACGCACGAACTTTCGCGGCCACATCGCCCTCCACCACTTGGCAGTGGTACAGGTCCATTTGCACCTTCAAGTTGGGCTCGCCCACTTCGGCCACGATGGCATGGGCATCGGCTTGGCGGTTTAAAAAATAATGGGCAATGTCACGGGTGTTGATCGGCTCGATCAACACATCGCAGCCTTGTTGAGCGGCCAAACGCGCAGCCCAGCGCAGATTGGTCATGAAGGTATCGCGCAAAGGCCCGCTTTCGCGGGCCAACGGGCCGTGGGTGTCACACGCTTCATCGGGGCGCGGTGCGCGGCGGAACTCCGGGGGCACCAAACCGGCCAAGATGTGGATGCGCGGGCAACGCAAGCGCTGTGCATAGTCCAAGGCCATCTCGATGCCGCGCTGAAACTCTGCTTCTTGCCCAGGCTGACATGCGCGCCCACGTTCACCCGCCTCCCAAGCGCGCGCCATGCCGACACGCTCCAAGCCCCCAGCAGGTGTGTTGAACAGCACTTGCGCCAAGCCATGGGCCTTCAAGCGGGCATCAATTTCGCTGGCATCCCACTCATAGGGCGACATGTACTCCACCCCTGCGAAGCCATCGCGGGCAGCGGCTTCAAACCGCTCCAAAAACGGCAACTCAGCGTAGAGAAAGGACAGGTTGGCAGCGAATCGGGGCATGTTTTATCCGTGGGCGCGTGGCCTGGCACCGAAGGTGCCGCTGGTGGCCACTGGACAGCGGGGCTGGTGCGTCAGGTGAGCACGCTGCGCAAAATTTCGCGCTTTTTATCGATGCCCATGCCGGCGTCAAAAAAGCTGGCGAAGTGACGCGCCGCACGCAAAAACAAACGCGTGGGCACGCCATTTTGGTAGGGCAGCACAAACTGGGTGCGAAACTGCGGCAAGGGACTGGCTTCGATCGCTTCAAACTTGAGGCTGGGTACTTTTTCGTTGGCTTGGCCCACCAGTTTTTTCAACTCGTCCATGTTGCTCCACTCTTGGATATCGGCGGTGGCAAAGAACATGATTTGCTGGTTCTCGCGCAGAATGCGCGTCCAAAATGGATAGGCGTATCCCCGGCTGGCATAGATGTCGTTGTTGGCCTCCAACCGGGCGTCACCACGCTGCTTGTTGTAAAAGCGCAGGATGTTGTCGGGTGTGATGTCCACCGGCTTCCAGGTGGTGATGACCACATCTTCGGCCTGCGCCCGCGATTCTTCAACAATCTCCACAATTTGCGTCGACATGCGCGGCACGAGATCGCGGTGCACGCCTGATTCGGTGAGGATTTTTCGCAGCACCACCATGACCTCATCAAACACCCCACTGCCGACTTGGACGTCCAAGGGTGCCGATTGATAAGGCGACTCGCGGTAAATGCGGTCGGGTTGGCGCATGATGAAGGCCATGTAATTGATTTGGTCCTTCATCAAAATTTCCGGCGTGACATTGATGAAGTAGTGCCGAATATCGCGCTCCTCCACCACTGCCTCATGCCAAGCCGTGATGACCTTTTTCAGAAATGGCATGCCGCCATGCTGGTTTAAAAGTGTCAACATACGCGTTTCCCGATCCGATTCCTGAAATTTTTCAAACCATGGGTATCACAAACCCTTGATAACTGACTGGTAATCTTACTGTCAAAAACAAAAAGCCCATCGCGAAATGGGCTTGTGTTGACTTGGGCCAAAGACTTCAAGATTTTTTGGCAGGGCTGGGTGCAGGTGCAGCGGTGGCCGTCGATGGGTTGGGGTTGTATTCAAACTTGCCGGGGTCGGCGCACGCCGGTGTCGCCACGGGCTTGCCCGCTTTGGCTTTGTTGGTGCGCTGCACATGGGCAGCTACTTTGTCTTGTGACTTGCACAACAAGAAGCCATCCACCTTGCCAGCATGGGCGGTCTTGGCCGCCGCTTCAGCGGCTTTGGCCTTGGCTTCATCGCTGGGGGCGGGCAACTTGGCCCAGGCCGAGGTGGTCAACACACTGGCCAACACCCAAACACATACTTTGTTCATGCTGCTCTCCTGTTCAAACTTGCACCGGCCCCGAGGTGGGTGCTGGACTGCGGTGGGCAGGGATCTTGCCTGCTTGGATATCTTCGTGCCAGAGTTGGTGGTGTTCCTTGGCCCAGGTTTCATCGACATACCCGGTGCGCATGGCTTGGTAAGCGCCTTCCATGCCCACGGTACCCATGTAGATGTGGCCCAAGAACATGGCCATCATCAAGACTGTGGCCACAGCGTGCACCATGTGGGCGATTTGCATCTCGCCGCGGGTGTAAACAAAACTGGGCAACAACTTATCCAGGAACAAGCCCGAGACCACCACCACCACGCCCAGGGCAAACACACCGCCCCAGAACAAGACTTTTTCGCCGGCATTGAAACGGTGTGACGGAACTTCCTGACCACCGAACATGCCACCGCCTTTGAGCAACCAAGTCAGGTCGCCCTTGCTGGGCAAGTTGTCTTTCACAAAGGTAAGAAACACCACCACCAACGAGACCGCAAACAACGGCCCGGCAAAGTTGTGGGCGTTTTTCAGCGCATAGGTGAGCCAACCAAACAAGGAGCTGCCCATGATGGGCAAGAGGAAAAATTTGCCAAAGGCCATGACCACACCGGACACCGCCAGGACACAAAAAGCGATGGCATTGGTCCAATGCGCGCTGCGCTCAAACGGTGTGAAGCGTTCGATCTTGCGACCCGTGGTCTGCCCGTGCAAAGCCATGGTGCCACGGCGCCAGTAAAAGATGGCCAAGGCACCCAGCACAATGACCAGCAGCGACCCGCCATAAGGAATGATCCAGTTGTTGCGCACTTGACGCCACGCCTCGCCCGCATTGGTCAAACTCGAGCCCGGGTATTGAACAAAGGGCTGAACCAGGTTGCCCGCCTCAGGCGCTTGGCTGAGGGGAAGGCTGCTGTAACCCGTGGTGCCTTGACCCACTTGGCGCCACACCGGTGCGTTGTTGCCGGGTTGAACCTGGGCACGCTCGGCATTGCTTTGTTGCAGGTATTTGGGGTCGGCCGATGCCTCGACAGCCGCAGGTGGCGTGGCTGGCTTGTCTTGGGCGGCCACACCGCTGCACAGCCAGGGCAAGGCCCAAGCGATGGCCCAAATCATGGTGCGTTTCATGGTGTTTGGCCTTTGCTCAGTTGGATTTGGCGTAATCGTTTTGCCCGTCCTGGGCCCGGGCGCGCAATGCTTGCTCCCAACTGGTTTTGTCGCCCGCCTTCCAGCCGCCGTTGACAAAAGCAGCTGGCGCATTGCCGGTGCCGGTGAAGGGGGCGGCGTCGGACTTGGTGCCCGAGATCTGGGGTTTTTCCATGCAAGCGCTCAGCCCCAAAGAGGCCACCAAAGCCACGGATAAAAGAGTTTTGCTCATGATTTGCCGCCTTGCTTGGCCGGTGCTTGACCGGGTTTGCTGCTGCCATAAGCGGTGCCCCAACCCCACACCTCAGCGCCCTTGTCGCGTTTGAGCACGCGGTTGCGGAAGATGTCGGCCACCACGTCACCATCACCGGCGAGCAAGGCCTTGGTCGAGCACATTTCGGCGCAAGCTGGCAATTTGCCTTCGGCCAAACGGTTGCGACCATATTTTTCAAACTCGGCTTGGCTGCCATTGGCTTCTGGGCCACCCGCACAGAAGGTGCATTTGTCCATCTTGCCGCGCACCCCAAACGTGCCCTGGGCCGGAAACTGCGGCGCACCGAAAGGACAGGCATATGAGCAATAACCGCAGCCGATGCAGACGTCTTTGTCGTGCAAGACCACGCCTTCGTCGGTTTTGTAAAAACAGTTGACCGGGCACACCGCCATGCAAGGGGCGTCAGAGCAGTGCATGCAAGCCACCGAAATGGACTTTTCGCCGGGCACACCGTCGTTCAAGGTGACCACCCGGCGGCGGTTCACGCCCCAGGGGACTTCGTGTTCGTTTTTGCAAGCGGTGACGCAGCCATTGCATTCGATGCAACGCTCGGCATCACAGATGAACTTCATGCGGGCCATGGGAATCTCCTATTCAGGTCTGGGGTGAGGGTGGCTTGGCTGCTGGGTGCGCTGTGCAACCGTCACGCCCGCTCAATATTGCAAACAGTGGTCTTGGTCTCTTGCATCATGGTGACGCTGTCGTAGCCATAGGTGGTGGCGGTGTTGACCGCCTCGCCCCGGACCACAGGTGCCGCACCATTGGGGTAATGCGCCAACATGTCAGCGCCTTGCCAACGACCCGAGAAGTGGAAGGGCAAGAACACCGTGTCCGGTCCCACCCGCTCGGTGACCATGGCCATGACCTTGATGCGCGCCCCCGTGGGTGTGCTGACCCACACTTGCTCGCCATTGCGCACACCGCGATCGGCGGCGGCTTTGGGGTTGAGCTCGACAAACATGTCTTGCTGCAACTCGGCCAGCCAAGGGTTGGAGCGGGTTTCTTCGCCGCCGCCTTCGTACTCGACCAAGCGGCCAGAGGTCATGATCAAAGGGTATTTCTCATGCACTTTGTCGGCGATGTTCTTGTCTTGCACGGTTTTGAACAAGGTGGGCAAGCGCCAGAAGGCTTTTCTGTCGTCGTGGGTCGGGTACTTGGCCATCAGATCTGGCCGGTTGCCATACAAGGGCTCGCGGTGCTGGGGGATGGCGTCGGGGAAGTTCCACACCACCGCCCGCGCTTTGGCATTGCCAAACGGGTGGCAGCCGTGGTTTTGCATGAACACACGGATCATGCCGCCAGAGCTGTCGGTCTTCCAGTTTTTGCCTTCGGCAGCGGCTTTTTCGGCGTCATTGAGTTCGTCCCACCAACCCAGCTTTTTGAGCAGCACATGGTCCAACTCGGGGTAGCCGGTGGTGATGTCAGCGCCCAGCGAATGCGAGCCGTCTTCGGCCAACAAGCTCTTGCCCTCACGCTCCACGCCAAAGTTGGCGCGGAAGTTACCGCCGCCATCCATGACATGTTTGGAGGTGTCGTACAAATTGGGCGAGCCGGAATGCTTGAGCGCCGGCGTGCCCCAACATGGCCAGGGCAGGCCAAAGTAATCGCCGGTGAAATCGTAACCCGTGGCGGCGTCTTTGCCGCCTTTGGCCTTGAGCGTTTTGACATCGAACAAATGCATGTTGCGCATGTGGGCTTGCAGCCGCTCGGGGCTTTGGCCGGTGTAACCAATGGTCCACACGCACTTGTTGATTTCGCGCAAGATGTCATCGGGCACCGGCTCGTCCATGCCTTTGACTTTTTGCATCTTGTAGTTTTTGACCAGCTCTTTGTCAAAGCCCAGTTTTTGCGCCAACTGGTACATGATCATGTGGTCAGAGCGGCTCTCCCACAAAGGTTCGATGACCTTTTCACGCCATTGCAAAGAGCGGTTGGATGCGGTGCAGGAGCCACTGGTTTCAAACTGTGTGGCCGCCGGCAACAGGTAAACCGCGCGCTTGGGGTTTTTGTCTTCGGCCTTGCCCGGCATGGCGGCCATGGCCGCGGTGGCCGATGGGTAGGGATCGACCACCACCAACAAGTCCAGCTTGTCCATGGCGCGCTTCATCTCCAGGCCACGGGTTTGCGAGTTGGGCGCATGGCCCCAAAAGAACACGCCGCGCAGGTTGCTGTCTTGGTCGATGAATTCGTTTTTCTCCATCACGCCGTCGATCCAGCGCGACACGGTGATGCCGGGCTTGCTCATCATGGCAGGGGCTGAGAAGCGGCCCTTGATCCACTCAAAATCCACGCCCCAGGTTTTGGCGAAGTGCTTCCACGAGCCCTCGACCAAGCCGTAATAGCCGGGCAGTGAGTCGGGGTTGGGGCCGACATCGGTGGCGCCTTGCACGTTGTCGTGGCCGCGGAAGATGTTGGTGCCGCCGCCAGACTTGCCCACATTGCCCAAGGCCAATTGCAAAATGCATGAGGCACGCACCATCGCATTGCCAATGGTGTGTTGGGTTTGGCCCATGCACCACACAATCGTGCCGGGGCGGTTTTCATGCAGCCACGTGGCCACCTTGATCATTTGCTCGGGCTTGACGCCACAGGCCTCTTCGACCTTGTCGAGCGTCCACTTGGCCATCACATCTTCTTTGACCTTGTCCATGCCATAGACCCGGTCGTTGATGTATTTTTTGTCTTCCCAACCGTTTTTGAAGATGATGTGCAGCAAGCCAAACAAAAACGGAATGTCGGAGCCCGAGCGGATGCGCACATAC
>JBEDFU010000275.1:0-9617 GCA_041174965.1 Pseudomonadota bacterium
AATTCCCGCCCAAACCCGTCAACCCGGCCATGCCCAGCACCCTCGGCAGTGGCGACAAAACCATCAATTGGGTGCGCTTTGCAGCGCCCGCGCCGACCCCAGAGCCTGCCGCACCTGGCGCACCGGCCAACACTGCCACGGCATTGCCAACAGCACCTGCACCCGCAAACGCTGCTGCGCCCAGCACCACCGCAGCCCAGCCACCCGTGGTCAAAGGGTTTGAATTCAGCGGCAACAGCGTCTTCAGCGGCAAGGAATTGACCCAGGTGCTGCAAGCGGTGGTGGGCACGCCCTTGGACATGAAAAGCCTGGAGCAAATCGTCGCCTTGATCGACCAACACTATGCCAGCCAAGGTCGATTGGGGCGCTGCGAAATCCCGCCGCAAGACATGACCGATGGCTTGATTCAGGTGACGGTGCGCGAAGGTCGCTTTGCCCGCGCGGTGATCGAGCCTGGACCGCACCCGCGCATCCCCCCGGCATTGGCGGTGGATTTGGTCGAAACAGCGCAGCCCAAAGGGCAAGTGGTCAACTTGCAATCCCTGGACCGGGCCACTTTGTTGCTGTCGGAGTTACCGGGCGTGCAAGCGCAAATGAGCCTGCGCCCAGGCGAAAAAGAGGGCGAAACCGAGGCGGTGATTCGGCTCGATGATGCACCCGCCACCGAAGGCAGTGTGGTGTTTGACAACTCGGTGGTCAGCGCCACCGGTGCCACGCGCACCATTGGGCAGTTGAACCAACATGGCGGTTTTGGCCGGGCCGAAACCGTCAGTTTGATTTGGATGCACACCGAGGGCAGCGAATACCTCAAGGTGGGATACAGCGAGCCATGGGGCAGCGCGGGCAAGCGCGTGGGCTTTAACCTGTCGGGCAGCAAATACCAATTGATCGCCCCCCAGTATGCATCTCTCAGTCCCAGTGGGCCGGCCAACTCGGTGGGCCTGGACTTGAGCGTGCCATGGCTGCGCACGCGCGCGGCCAACGCCAGTCTTCAATGGGGCTATGAACACAAAAACTTCCGCAACGACACCACAGCCGGTTTGGTGTCGGAGTACAAAATCGATGTGTTCAGCGCCACTGCGCAAGGGCAGCGCAGCGACGCTTGGATGGGCGGTGGCGAATCCGCAGGCTCCTTGCAAACCTTGATCGGCCATGTGGACCTGAACGGCTCACCCAACCAAGGCATGGACGCTTTGACCACCCAAACCGCAGGCCTGTATGCCAAGTTGCGGGCCATGGCCTCGCGGGTGCAGCGCCTCAACCCCCAACAATCGGTGGTGGCCACCTGGCAAGGGCAATTGGCCAGCAAAAACCTGGACGGTTCTGAAAAGTTCTTCATGGGCGGCTCGCAAGGCGTGCGTGCCTACCCCACCAACGAAGGTGGCGGCAGCCAGGGCCAATCTTTGAGCCTGGAGTGGCAACACCTGCTCAACGCCGGCAACCAGCGCCTGACGCTGTCTGGTTTTTATGACATCGCCACCATTGAGGTGAACAAATTCAATGACTTCACCGGCGGCGCCAGCCTCAACACCTATGCCTTGCAAGGCGGTGGTTTGTGGCTGGGCGGGCCTTTGGCCCACGGCTGGGGAAAACCGTTGCAATGGCGCTTGACCTGGTCACGCCGGATGGGCGTCAACCCCATGGCGTCTTCCAGCGGCTTGGACCAAGACGGCTCCTACCGCTGGGATCGGTTATGGTTCAACTTCAACCAGCCTTTTTGACCACCACCGCACATGATCAAAAAAGCCGCCCCCCTGAAGCCCGAACACGGCGTCGCGCCCCAGCGATGGGCGCAAGCCTGGGCTTGGGCCATGCTGGGCTTGACCACGGGCGGCACGCCAACTTGGTCGCAAACCCCACCTGCGATCTCGGCCACCCAACTGCCCCAAGGCGGCAAGGTGGTCGCGGGCACGGCCACCATTGGCCAAAGCGGCAACAACCTCCACATCAATCAGTCCAGCAACCGCGCGGTGCTGAACTGGAACAGCTTCAACGTGGGCGCCCAAGCCCAGGTCAATTTTGTCCAGCCCTCGGCCAGCTCGGTCACCCTCAACCGCGTGATCGACACCCAGGCCAGCCACATCTTGGGCCGCATCAACGCGAACGGCCAGGTGTTTTTGTCCAACCCCAACGGGGTCTTGTTTGGCCCCACCGCCCAAGTCGACGTGGGTGGCCTCTTGGTCACCACCCATGGCATTGGCAACGACGACTTCATGGCCGGCAAATCCAGCTTTGAAGGCACGGGCAAAACCGGCAGCGTGGTCAACCAAGGCCAATTGCAAGCCAGCCTGGGCGGCTACATCGCCCTGCTGGCGCCCCAGGTGCGCAACGAGGGCGTGATCGTGGCCAAAGAGGGCACGGTGGCACTGGCTGCGGGCGACAAAGTCACTTTGCAATTCGCCGGCCAAAGCCTCACCGCGGTGCAAGTCGACCGCGCCGTGGTGGACGCTTTGGTGGACAACCAACACCTGGTGCGCGCCGAGGGTGGCTATGTGGTCATGACCGCGCGCAGCGCCAACACTTTGCTGCAAAACGTGGTCAAAAACACCGGCAGCGTGCAAGCGCCCAGCTTGGTCAACCGCCAAGGGCGCATCGTGCTTGAAGGCGGCAGCCTGGGCCGCGTCGAGGTGGCCGGCAGCTTGAGTGCCACCGGCGACAAAGGCCTGGGCGGCGGCTCGGTGTGGGTCATGGGCGACCAGGTGCAATTGAGCACCGGCGCGGCCATCGACGCCTCGGGCGACACCGGCGGCGGCCAGGTGCTCATCGGTGGGGGCTGGCCGGCGACGGTGGGGCCGGTGGCCAAGTCCAGCAGCGTGACCGTGGGCGAAGGGGTCAGCATCAAGGCCTCCGCTACGGGCACGGGCAACGGGGGTTACATAGAGACCTCGGCGCAAAAGCTGCAAATCGCCGCCAGTGCCAAGATTGACACCTCGGCCCGCAACGGCACGCCAGGGCAGTGGGTGATAGACCCAGTGGACATCACCATTGACGACGCCATGGCCGTCACCATCTCCAACGCCTTGAACGGCGGCAATGTCACCGTCAGCAGCGACAGCGGCAACACCCCCGACACCAGCGCCGGGGAAACCACGGGCACAGGCAACATCAATGTCAACGGCATCATTTCCTGGTCGGCCAACTTGCTCACCTTGAAAGCGGCTGACAAGCTCTACATCAACAACGTCTTGCGCGGCACGGGATCGGCCAGCTTGCGCTTTCACATGACCGCGGCCAACGGGCTCGACAACGTCTATTACAAGGCGCCGGTGTATCTGCCCGCAGGGGACACGTTGTCCGCCTTGGAAGGCACCAGCCTGACCCCCATCAACATCAAGGTCATCACCAGCTTGGGAGCCGCGGGCAGCACCACGGGCAGCGATTTGCAAGGCATCGGTTCTAACTTGACCGGTTGGTTTGCACTGGGTAGCGATATCGACGCCAGTGCCAGCAGCGCCTGGAATGCTGGCGCGGGCTTCGCCCCCTTGGGCAACAACGCCACCCCCTTTGACGGCGTGCTGTTGGGCCAAGGCCATGTCATCAGCAACCTGACCATCAATCGCCCTGGCAGCGACTACGTGGGCTTGCTGGGCAAATCCACTGGCCATGTGTCTGAGCTTGGTTTGGTCGATGCCAACATCACCGGGCGCAACCACGTGGGCAGCTTGGTCGGCATGAATACCGGCACCGCTTGGCTCAACTTTGCCACCGGGCAAGTCAGCGGTGCGACCAGTGTGGGCGGCTTGGTGGGCACCTTGGGCGATGGCGGCAAGGTGCGCAACAGCTACGCCAAGGCCAATGTATCGGTGACCAATTTCGCCGATGCCGGTGGCCTGATTGGTTTGGTCAATGTGGGCACGGTTTACAAAAGCCATTCCACGGGGCAGGTGTCGGTGGTCGGTGCAGGCTCTGCCACGGGCGTGGGCGGTTTGATCGGTCGCTTGGGCACGGGCGCGCTGGCGCCCGTGGATGTGAGCAATGCAGGCTTTTGGGACACCACCTTGTCGGGCCAATCCACATCGGCCGCTGGTGTCGGCTTGGACACCGCTGCCACGAAGCGTTACAACAGCGGACTGGACCAATTCAACCTCAACACCAGCGACTACTGGCTCAATTACTACAACAAAACCACGCCCCTGCTGCAAGCCTTTTTGACGCCGGTGACCATCATGGCCGGCGACGACAGCAAAACCTATGACGGCCAGGCCTATAACAGCAACACCTGGTACAGCACATCGGTGACCACCAATGGGTATTTGCTGGGCAATGGCAGCATGGTTTTTGGCGGCAGCGCCATGGGCGCGGTAAATGCCGGCACCTACACCATCGTGCCCAGTGGTTTGTACAGCGACGACAACCGGGGTTTTGCGATCAGCTATGCCAACGGCACGCTGACGGTGAACAAGGCCAACGTGAGCCTGGTGGGCAACCGCGCCTACAACGGCAGCACCGCCATGGCCGGCGCCAACTTGACAGCCAACGGCGTCAACGGCGAGACCTTCAGCGTGACCGGTGCGGGGGCCGATGGCAATTTGTCCACCCGACATGTGCAAGCGGCCAACTTATTGGCCAGTGTCAGTGGTTTGACTTTGGGCACCTCCAGCAATGGGGGCCTGAGCAGCAACTACAACGCTTTGAGCACCGCCAATTCGGCAGTGACCATCACCGCCAAGCCGGTGACCCTGACCGCCCCAGTCATCAGCAAAGAATATGACGGCAATGCCAATTACACACCCAGCGCCAGCAACTTGAGCACGCTGGGCAGCCAATTGGGCGTGGTGGGCGACACCGTGAGTGCGGCCACCATGGCCTTTGACAACAAAAGTGCGGCTTACGGCAGCAAAGTCGTGACCCTCAGCGCCGCCACCGTCAGCGACGGCAACAGCGGCCAAAACTACAGCCTGACCTATGCGGGCAACAGCACCAGCACCATCACGCCCAAACCATTGACCATCACCGGCATCACCGCCGCCGACAAGGTCTACGATGGTTTGACCACCGCCAGCGTCAGCACCGCCGGTGTCACCAACGCTGTGCTGCTGGCCAATGGCTTGGTGGCGGGCGACACCGTCACCGTGTCTGCCACCGGCAACTTCCGCAACGCGGCCAACACCGCCAACGACAAAAACGCCGCGACCAACAAAACCGTTTTGTTGTCCAACACCTATGGTGGCGCGGACGTGGGCAACTACGCCATCACCGGTCAGACCACCACCACCGCCAACATCACCCCCCTGGCCCTGTCGGTGACGGGTTTGAGCGCCAGCGACAAGTCCTATGACGGCAGCACCAGCGCCACCCTCAGCGGCACGGCCAGCATCAGCCCCCTGGGCGGCGACACGGTGAACTTGCAAGCGGGCCAAGCCCAATTTGCCAGCGCCGCTGAAGGCGCCAACCAAGTGGTCACCGCCAGCGGCTTCCAATTGACCGGAGCCGACGCCAACAACTACCAATTGACCCAACCCACGGGTTTGCGTGCCAGCATCACGCCGCTGGACCTGACACCGTTGCGCCTGACCTTGACGCCACAAGTGATGGCGAGCTTGAATGGCGCCCAAGTGGCCGGCTTGAGCCCGGACCAAGTCAGCTACCTGAGCACCGACCAGTTTGGCGCTTTCACCGCATCACAACTGGCCTACCTCAGCCCCGCTGCATGGAGCCGGGTTTCGACCACCAGCGTGGGCAATTTGACCCCCGCGCAAATCGCCAGCATGCGCGCCGATGCCTGGGCTTATTGGCTGGCCAGCCAGGTGCGCGTGCTCAGGCCGGACCAGCTCCAAGCGCTGACCACCACCCAGCTGGCGGGCTGGGGCAGCACCCAGTTGCAGGCCATCGACAACACCCAATGGCAAGCCCTGAGCCTGCTGCAGCGGCAAAGCCTGACGGCGACACAAATCAGCGCCTTCAGCCCCAGCCAAGTGGCCACATGGTCCACCAGCACCCTGAGCGAGCTCACCAACACACAGCTGAGCGGTTTGAGCACCGCCCAGATCACCCCCTTGACCACGACCCAAGTCAATGCCTTCACCGCCAGCCAATGGCAAAGCTGGACACGCAGCCAAATTGCGGCATTGACCAAAACACAAATCGCGGCGCTCACCCCCAGCAACTTGGCGCAATGGTCCACGCTTCAACTCGGGGCTTTGAATGCAGCCCAAGTGGCTGCACTCAGCGTTGACCAACTGAATGCCTTGAGCACCAGCCAACTGCGCCAACTCGCCGCCAGCGGGCAATTGCAACAAATCGTGGCGACCGATGTGGCCCGGGTGGTGGGCAGTGCCTCAGCCACCTCCAGCGAAACCACACGCATCTCGGCCAGCTCCCGCGCCACAGCCCTGGGCAGCACCTTGGCCTATGGCGCAGCCAAAGACGCCCAAGCCTTGATGCTGGTGACCAGCGATCGTCAAATCAGCCAATTGAGCATCCTGGACGTGCGCAGCTTACAAACGGCCCAACTCAGTCTGATGAACGGCGTCCAACTCGATGCCCTGGTGCAAACCCATGGGCGCAGTTTGCTTTCCAGCCAATGGTCCAGCTTGAGCGCGCAGCAACTGGCCAGCATGTCGCCGCGCACATGGGCCACGCTGGGCCGCGAAGTGCTGCAAAACTTGACAGCGCAACAACTGAGCGCACTGACGCTCGAGCAGGTGATCGCCATGCGACCCGCCCAGTTGGAGTGGCTCACACCTTCGCAGTTGCTGTTGTTCAACCGGATTGCTGTTTCCGCACTGAGCTTGGAACAATTCAAAGGCTTGATCAGCAACAAACTGTCTGCCCTTTCTCCCCAACAAATTCAAGCCTTGACCTTGCCCCAATGGCTGAGCTTATCGCGCAGCCAAATCCAAAGTCTGACACTGCAACAAATCCAACTGCTGAGCCCCGCGCAATTGGCCGCCATGCCGCCACCGCTCTGGCAGGCTTTGGCGTTGGAACAAATCCACATGCTGGCCCCGCAAAGTCTGGCTCTGATCGGAGTGAACCAACTCAACATCGTGCTCAAAAACCTGTTACCGCACCAGATCAAGGCCTTGGATCCGGCCACCCTGGTGCAAATGGATGCACGCCAATGGGCCGCTCTGTCGCCTTTGCAATGGTCCGCTTTATCGCCCAACCAGATCGCAGCATTCAGCCCAGCACAACTCAATGCGTTGACGCCCACCCAACTGCAATGGCTCAGCCCCAGCGCGTTGACATTGCTCAGCGCCACACAACTGGCGGCTTTGAATCCAGCCTTGATCGCCAGCTTCACCCCCTTGCAATGGCAAAGCCTGAGCCCCTTGCAGTTGCAAGCGCTGCAAGGCAATCAGTTGGCGTCACTCAGCCTGGCTCAACTGGAAAGCCTGGGACCACGTGTTTTGCTGGCTTTGTCGCCCCAGCAATTGGTTGGCTTGAGCTTGGCCCAAAGGCAAGTGGTTCAAGCCGCCAGCGGCACATGGCCGGTGCTGACCATGAGCCCGGCCCAAATCAGCGCCATGAGCGCAGAGCAGGTTCAGGCTCTGGGCGTGGCATCCATGGGCTTGCTCACGCCGGCGCAGGTTGCCGCCTTGCAAGCGCGCCAATTGCAAGCCTTGAGCTTGGCGCAGTGGCAAGCCATGTCACCCGCCCAATTGGCGGCCTTGCAACCTGCGCAAATGAACGCTTTGTCGGCCACCGTGCTGCGCGCTTGGGGTTTGGGCCAAGTGGCTGCGCTCACCCCCCAGCAGGTGCAGGCCATGTCGGTGACGACCTTGGGGGCCCTCACCCCGGTTCAATGGCAAGCCCTGTCGCCCACTGCATTGGCCGCCTTGACGGCGCAGCAGTGGAACGCGATGCCCATCGAACAAATGGCCGCATTGACCACCCTTCAATTGGCAGGCTTGCCCGCCCCCTGGCTGGGTCAGTTGCGACCTGCACAAATTCAAGCCTTGAACTTGGTGCAAATCGGCGCGCTCACACCGGTCCAAATGGCGGCGCTGACACCTGCGCAAGTGCAGTGGCTCACACCGGCCCAGCTGAGTGTGATCAACCCCCAGGCGTTGACCCAGTTCACCCCGGTGCAATTGAACGCATTGACGCCGGTGCAAGTGGCCTCTTTCAGCCCGGCCCAGATCAATTTGTTGACACCGCTGCAACTGCGCGCCTTGGCAGCCCCGCAGTTGCAAGCCTTGCAACCCGGACAAATCGTGGCCCTGCAATCGCTGCAACTCAATGCGCTGACCTCCGGCCAAATTCAGTCGCTCTCTGCCCTGCAATTGCAAGCCCTGACACCCACGCAAGTCGTGGCGCTGAACCCAGCGCAATTGCAGGCATTGGCCCCTGCGCAGTGGAACGCTTTGCGGGCTGAGAACATGGCTGTATTGAACACAGCGCAATTGCAAGCCTTGAGCCCGGCCTTGGTCGCGGCATTCAACCCCACCCAAATCACGGCCTTGCAACCCGCCCAAATCGGCGCCTTGCTGCCGGCACAAATGCAGGCACTGGGCACAGCGCAAATTTGGAGCCTGAGCAACGCCCAATTACAGGCCCTCACACCGGCCCAAATCGGTGCCATTCGCTCTGTGCAACTGGGAACCTTGTTGCCGCTGTTGCGTGCGGAGCAAATCCAAGGTCTGAGCAAAACACAACTGGCTGGCGTCAACCCCAATCAGTTGCGCCAACTCACCAACGCCCAAACACAGGCCGTATTGGCCGTGCGCTAAAGCCGCTGGTTATCATCCACGTCGCGCGGCCATGGGGCCCGCCGCTTTTTTCTGACAGGGCCTCAGCGCCCCGAATACCCAACCCACCGGAGACCCGCCAGCATGCTGCACTTTTATTACAACGCCGCCCCCAACCCCATGAAGATTGCCTTGTTGCTTGAGGAATTGGGCTTGCCCTATGAGGCACACCCAGTGGACACCCGCAAAGGCGAGCAATTTGCACCCGACTTCTTGCGCATCAACCCCAACGGCAAAGTGCCCGCATTGGTCGATGGCGATACCGTGGTGTTCGACAGCAATGCCATCTTGCTGTACCTGGCCGACAAAACCCAGAAGTTTGTGCCTGCCATCAGCGACAGCGCGCAGCGCGGCCCCATGCTGTCGTGGTTGATGTTCATTGCTTCGGGCATTGGCCCGTATTCAGGCCAAGCTGTGCACTTTCGCAACATGGCGCCCGAACCCAAGGAATACGCCCTCAACCGCTATGACTTTGAAGCCCATCGCCACTGGCAAATCATCGAAGACCGTTTGGCCCAGCACACCTATATGCTGGGCGAGAACTACTCCATCGTGGACATGGCGTTTTGGGGTTGGGCGCGTTTGCTGCCCATCGTCACGGGCATGAAAGACGAGACCTGGACCCGCTACCCCCACACCAAACGTTTGATCGACGCCATCAACCTGCGCCCCGCAGCCGCCCGCGCCGAGAACATCAAATCCCGCCACGCCTTCAAAACCGAGTTGGATGACGAGGCGCGCAAGTTCATGTTCCCGCAAAACGAGCGGTTGAAGAAAGCTTGATGCAAGGTGTTTCCATTCTTGCCAATTGAATGCCATCAAGGAAGAAATTGACTTGGCAGACGCACGACGACACCCCTGATTTTGTGAGTCTTGAATCGGCTAAAGTGGGGACATGTCCCCCACAATCGTTCGAGATGGACC
>JBEDFU010000276.1:0-6087 GCA_041174965.1 Pseudomonadota bacterium
GGCACATGGGTGGCGCACACCGGCTTGCATTTGCCGCAGCGCAGGCAGTCCTTGATGGACTCGGAAATCGCGCCAATGTCGGACTGCTGCATGATCAGCGACTCGTGCCCCATCAGGCCAAAGCTGGGCGTGTAGGCCTGGCTCAATCCCGATGCACGCACATCGGCATCGCTGTGGGTAGGCTGGCGCAGCAATTTGCCTTTGTTGAAGTGGCCCTGCGGGTCCATGCGCGCCTTGTAGTCGGCAAAGGGCTTCAACTCGGCGTCGCTCAGATAGGCCATCTTGGTGATGCCAATGCCGTGCTCGCCGGAGATCACACCATCGAGCGAGCGCGCCAGCGCCATGATGCGACCCACCGCTTCGTGGGCGGTTTGCAGCATGTCGTAGTCGTCGCTGTTGACCGGTAAATTGGTGTGCACATTGCCGTCACCGGCGTGCATGTGTAAAGCTGCCCACACCCGGCCTTTGAGCACTTTTTGGTGGATGTCCAAACAGGCCTTGAGCAAGGGCTGAAACGCGGCGCCGCTGAAAATATTTTCCAACCCCGGGCGGATTTGCAGCTTCCAGCTGGCGCGCAAGCTGTGGTCTTGCAATTGCGGGAACAAGGCATCCACATCGGTCAACCAACCCTGCCACTGATCGCGCACCTGGGCAATCAGGGCCCGTGCTTGGGCCACGCGGTCTTCGAGCAGCTCGGCTGCCGGTATGTCACCGGCGTCATCGGTCTTGGCCAGGGGCAATTGACCCTCGACCAAAAACGCATCCAAAGCATGGCACAGGGCGATTTTGTTGCGCAGTGACAGCTCGATGTTGATGCGCTCAATGCCGTCGGTGTACTCGGCCATGCGCGGCAAGGGGATGACCACGTCTTCATTGATCTTGAAAGCGTTGGTGTGGCGGCTGATGGCTGCGGTGCGCTTGCGATCCAGCCAAAACTTTTTGCGCGCATCGGCGCTCACGGCCACAAAACCTTCGCCACTGCGCGAATTGGCCAAGCGCACCACCTCTGAGGTGGCGCGGGCCACGGCGTCGGCGTCGTCACCAGCGATGTCGCCAATCAACACCATTTTGGGCAGACCACCGCGCTTGCTCTTGGTGGTGTAGCCCACCGCCTTGAGGTAGCGGTCGTCCAGGTGCTCCAAGCCCGCCAGCAAGGTGCCGCTGCGGCGCACCTCGGCAAACATGAAGTCTTTGATCTCGACAATGCTGGGCACGGCATCGCGCGCATGGCCAAAAAACTCCAGGCACACGGTGCGGGTGTGCGCAGGCATGCGGTGCACCACCCAGCGCGCGCTGGTGATCAGGCCATCGCAACCTTCTTTTTGGATGCCGGGCAAGCCGCTGAGGAATTTGTCGGTGACGTCTTTGCCCAGGCCTTCTTTGCGAAAGCTTTTCCCCGGGATGTCCAGCCGCTCGGTGCGAATGGGGGTTTTGCCATCGGCCTGAAAGTAGCGCAGCTCAAAGCTGGCCACATCGGCGTCATGGATCTTGCCCAGGTTGTGCGACAAACGCACCACCTCCAACCAATGCGCATCGGGGGTGACCATGCGCCAGCTGGCCAAGTTGTCCAGGGCTGTGCCCCACAACACGGCTTTTTTGCCACCCGCATTCATGGCGATGTTGCCGCCAATGCAAGAGGCCTCGGCCGATGTGGGGTCCACGGCAAACACAAAACCAGCGCGCTCGGCCGCATCGGCCACGCGCTGGGTGACCACGCCAGCCTCGGTCCAAATGGTGGGCACGGGGTGATCAATGCCGGGCAAGCTCAGGTGCTCGACCTCGGTCATGGTTTCGAGCTTTTCGGTGTTGATGACCGCGCTCTTCCAGGTCAGCGGGATGGCCCCGCCGGTGTACCCGGTGCCGCCCCCGCGCGGGATGATGGTCAGGCCCAATTCGATACAGGCTTTGACCATGGAGGCCATCTCGGTCTCCGAGTCGGGTGTGAGCACCACAAACGGGTACTCGACGCGCCAGTCGGTGGCGTCGGTGACATGTGACACGCGGCTCAGGCCATCGAACTTGATGTTGTCCGCAGCGGTGCATTTGCGCAGCACCTTTTGCGCTTTGCGCCGCAAAGCCGCCATGCGCTCAAAGTTTTGGGCAAAACCGTCAACAGCCGCGCCAGCGGCCTCGAGCAAACGACCCACCCACACATCGCGTTGCGCATCGTCGCTGGGCGTGCGGCGTTTTTGCACCTCGCCCAAGCGGTGGTGCAAGGCCTCGACCAACAAACGGCGTCGGCCTGGGTTGTCGAGCAAGTCGTCTTGCAAATAGGGGTTGCGCTGCACCACCCAAATGTCGCCCAGCACTTCGTAGAGCATGCGCGCTGAGCGGCCGGTGCGGCGCTCTTGGCGCAAGCGCTCAAGCCAATCCCAGGCTTCGTCGCCCAACAGGCGCATGACAATCTCACGGTCTGAGAACGACGTGTAGTTGTAGGGGATTTCGCGCAACCGGGGGCTGCTGTCTGCGGTCGACAACAGCTGCTGCAAAGGGATGGGTGCATTCATAGATTTAAGCGCTGAATGGTACCGCAAGGGGGCATATCCCCCCGCCCACAAGCCCATTGGCAAAAACCACTGCTTGCACGGGCACAGCACGGTGTCCAAACGCCAGCCTGGGGCCTGACAATGCTTGGGTCATGCACCCTGCCCTCAGCCCCCAGCCCTGGCCCTACCCGCTTTGGATCGCCCACCGCGGGGCGGGCCGTTTGGCCCCCGAAAACACGTTGCCCGCTTTTGAGCTCGGTGCACGCTTGGGCTTTGCCATGTTTGAGTGCGACGTGCAAGTCAGCGCCGATGGCGTGCCTTTTTTGCTCCACGATTTGCATTTATCGCGCACCACCAATGGCCAGGGTCTGGCCGCCGCGCAAACCTGGGATCGATTGCAATGCCTGGACGCAGGCACGTGGCACAACACGGCGGACGCTGGCCTGGGCTTGCTGCGGCTGGATGTTTTGGCCCCCTGGGCAAAGGCCCAAGGCTTGGCCTTCAATTTGGAGATCAAGCCAGCCCCAGGTTTGGAAGCAATGTGTGGCGCGGTTGTGGCACGAACCGCCCAGCACTGCTGGGCTGGCAGCGCCCTGCCGCCGGTGCTGAGCTCATTTTCTGTGCCGTCTTTGCAAGCCGCGCGCGAGGCAGCCCCAGAATTGCCTCGTGCTTTGCTGATGGACGCCTCAGCACCGCCGGATTGGGCTTGCGCGGTGGATTTGGGCTGCGAGGCTGTGGTGCTGCACAACAACCTGTGCAGCGCCAGGGTGATCAAACACGCCCACGCGATGGGCCTGCGTGCCTGGGTTTACACCGTCAATGACGCCCAGCGCGCCGAGCAACTGCGCCAATGGGGCATCGACGGCATCATCACCGATGAGGTGCAAAGCTTCAGCGCCGCCATGCGCGCATGAGGCACCACTGGCTGCTGGCACAGGCCAACACCATGGCCATGTAGCTGAGCATCTTGGCGTCGTTGCCCAAGAACCACAGCCCCAGGGCCAAAGCCAGCACAGATACCAAGGTGTTCAAGACAAAACGCTGCAAAAAACCCGAAAAACGCCATTTAGAACCCCAAAAAGGACCGCTGAGGCTGAGCAACGCCGCCACGGCCAAAGCAGGCGCGGTAAAGTGCAGGATGTGCCAAAGGGCGTCAATGGCGTTCATGGGGTGCAAATTTTATAATTCAGATCATGGCAGTCTGGGCCTTGGGCCTCAATCACAACACAGCCCCGCTGGACATGCGGGGAAAATTTGCTTTTGCAGTGGACCAAATTGGTCCCACCCTGTCGGGTTTGCGCAGCGCCTTCTCCGACCAAAGTGAAGCCGCCATTCTCTCCACGTGCAACCGCACCGAAATATATTGCGCTGGCCCCAGCCCCGCCCTGGAGCAAACGCTGCACTGGCTGGCCCAGTCGGGCGGTGTGTCGGCCCAAGATTTACACGCGCACACGTACTCACTGGAAAACGCCAATGCCGCACGCCATGCCTTTCGGGTGGCCAGTGGTTTGGACTCGATGGTGCTGGGTGAAGCCCAAATTTTGGGTCAAATGAAAGACGCGGTGCGCGCCGCCGACGAGGTGGGCGCCTTGGGCACCACCCTGAATCAGTTGTTCCAACGCTCGTTTGCAGTGGCCAAAGAGGTGCGCTCGAGCACCGAAATTGGCGCCCACTCGATCAGCATGGCGGCAGCCAGCGTGCGCTTGTCGATGCAATTGTTCGAAGACATCGGCAAGATCCGCGTGCTGTTTGTGGGCGCGGGCGAAATGATTGAGCTCTGCGCCACCCACTTTGCCGCCAAAAATCCCAAGTCCATCACCGTCGCCAACCGCACCATGGAGCGAGGCGAGCGCTTGGCCATCCAATTTGGCGGCGATGTGATGCGCTTGGCCGACCTGCCCGATCGCTTGCACGAGTTTGATGCGGTGATCAGCTCCACCGCCAGCACCTTGCCTTTGATTGGCCTGGGTGCGGTCGAGCGGGCCCTGAAAAAACGCCGCCAGCGGCCCATGTTCATGGTCGATTTGGCGGTGCCACGCGACATCGAACCCGAGGTCAAAAGCCTGCGCGATGTTTATTTGTACACCGTGGATGACTTGGCCACGGTGGTGCAAACCGGACAAGCCAACCGGCAAGCGGCGGTGGCCCAAGCCGAGACCATCATCGACGCGGGCGTGCAAAGCTTTTTGAGCTGGCTGGACCAACGCGGCCAAGTGCCGTTGATCCAACAACTCAATGCCCAAGCCCAAGCGTGGCGCCAAGCCGAATTGCTGCGCGCCCGCAAGCAATTGGCCAAGGGCGAGGACATCGAAGAAGTCCTCGAAGCCATGGCCCGGGGGCTGACCCAAAAAATGCTGCACGGCGCCATGGCCGAGCTGCATGCCAGCGATACCGATGCGCGTGAACGCGCCCGTGGTGCCATCGAGCAGTTCTTCCTGCGCAGCAGCCGTTAGCTCGGCCCCCCACCGTGAAAGCCTTTTTGCGCGCTCAGCTGGAGCGCTACACCCAACGCTTGGCCGAGCTCGATTTTTTGCTCTCGCGCGAAGACATCATGAAAGACATGCCAGGCTTCATGGCCCTGTCGCGTGAGCGCACCGAGGTGGCGGCCGTGGCAGAGCGCTACCAACAGCACCAACAACGCCAGGCCGATGCCCAAGCCGCCGAGGGGTTACTGACCCATGAAGACGCCGACATGCGCGCCCTGGGCGAAGAAGAGGCCGAGCAAACCCGCCAAGACATGGCCCGCCTGGAGACCGAATTGCAGCGCATGCTGCTGCCCAAAGACCCCGAGGACGAGCGCGCGGCTTACCTGGAAATCCGCGCCGGCACTGGCGGCGATGAGTCGGCCTTGTTTGCAGGCGACTTGCTGCGCATGTACACCCGCTGTGCCGAGCGCCGGGGCTGGCGCGTGAGCCTGATGAGCGAGTCCCCCAGCGACCTGGGCGGCTACAAAGAAGTGGTGCTGCGCGTGGAGGGCGACCAAGCCTATGGCTGGCTGCGCCTGGAGTCGGGCGGCCACCGGGTGCAGCGCGTGCCCACCACCGAGTCCCAGGGGCGCATCCACACCAGCGCTTGCACCGTGGCCGTGATGCCCGAGCCTGACGAGGCCAGTGCGGTGCAAATCAACCCGGCTGACCTGCGCATCGACACCTTTCGCGCCAGCGGCGCAGGCGGCCAACACATCAACAAAACCGACTCGGCGGTGCGCGTCACCCACCTGCCCACCGGCATCGTGGCCGAATGCCAAGACGACCGCTCCCAACACCGCAACAAAGCCAAGGCCTTGCAGGTGCTGGCGGCACGCATCCAAGAGCGCGAACGCAGCGAACGCGCGGCCAAAGAGGCGGCCACGCGCAAGGGCTTGATCGGCAGTGGCGACCGCAGCGACCGCATCCGCACTTACAACTTTCCCCAAGGGCGGCTGACCGACCACCGCATCAACCTCACCCTGTACAAGTTGAGCCAAATCATGGAAGGGGAGCTGGACGACGTGTTGCAAGCCCTGCACAACGCCCGCGAAGCCGAGCAACTGCAAGCGCTGGGGCTGGACGGCCCGGCATGACCTTGGCCCAGGCTTTGCGCCAAGCCCAAGCCCTGGGGC
>JBEDFU010000277.1:0-2535 GCA_041174965.1 Pseudomonadota bacterium
TGCCCTGGCACTTCATCAAAACCGGGGCGTCATCGGTGGTGGGGCCGGGTGCCAAGGTGAAGATGCCCGCTGGTTCCAAGATGGTCGATTGGGAGATCGAGTTGGTCGCCGTGATCGGCAAGACCGCCAAAAACGTGCCCGTGAACAAAGCCTTGTCTCATGTGGCGGGCTACACCATTGCCGACGACTTGTCGGCGCGCGACTTCATGAAGCGCGACAAAATCCCTCAGTCCATGCCGTTTCACATCGACTGGATTGGGCAAAAGTGTTTTGATGGCGCCTGCCCGCTGGGGCCGTGGATCGTGCCCAGCGAGCAAATCAAAAACCCGCACCAACTCGCGCTCAAGCTGTGGCTCAACGGCGAGCTGATGCAAGACTCGCACACCAGCCAGCTGATCTTTGATGTGGCCGAGCAAATCGCGGGCTTGTCATCGCGCGTCACCTTGCACCCTGGCGACCTCATCCTCACCGGCACCCCCGCCGGCGTGGGCATGGGCCGGCGCTTGTTCTTGAAACCGGGCGACCAGATCAAGATGTGGATTGAGGACATTGGTGAGTTGAGCCACAGCATGGTTTGAGCCGTGCGCCAGAGCCCTTTGGATGGTTCAGCGCACGCAGTAAAAAGACAGTTCCGTGGCGTTGATCTCTTCGGGGTGGCGCACTGGTGATGGGTTGCGGGTGTTGGGCGACATGATGTGGTTGTTGGCCAAGGCCCACATTTGCTGGCCCAGCGAAACCCCGCCATTCCAATCGCCCAATATCGACAAAAAGTCGTATTCACTTTCGGTGGGCAAGCGCGCTTTGATCGCTTTGCAGGCTTGCTCAGCCACCTTGGCTGTGGGCGCGGTGTTGATCGAGGTGCCCGGTGCGCCGACCAAGACAATGAATTTGTCGCCCATGCTGATCAAGGTCGGGAAACTGGTGCGCTGAAAGTGGCGAACCATTTGCAGCGCGATGGCCGACATCACCTGCTCGGGCCGGCCCTGGGCCTGAAAGTTCACCGTTTCGCCGCGTGGCAAAACCACATGCAAGGTGACCAACAAATCACCGCGGCAACTGGGGGCAAAGCTGTAAGTGCCCCAAGCAAAACCTTTCACCCGCGACATTTGCTGCAAGTCTGGCGTGTCAAACCGTTTGCCTTGTTTCAAGGCGTTGATCAGGTCAATCACCGGCGTGTTGTTGGCAAACTCCAGGCGCGTGTTTTCGGGGTTGACGCCGCGCGACACCGCGTCAATGCCGGCTTTGAGTGTGGCTTCCAAAGTGATGTCCATGCCCTGCCCTTGGGTGGCTTGGGCGCGGTTTTTATCGATCAAGCCATCGATCACCACCAAAACCTCGAGCGCATCGCGCGAGGCCACGCCGGTGTAGAGCAACTCTTTGAGTTGCCCCGTGGCCTGCATGGCCAGCTCATTGCGGCTTTTGCCGTAGGCATCTTGAAACTGGCACAGGTCTTGGCCGCGCAAAAACAAAATGGTCGGCCACAAGGTGATTTTTTCAATCGCCCAGGCACTGGTGGCGGCCGCACACCACAGCGCCGCTGCCGCCGCCCACGTGCGCCAAGGCGAGCGTGAGACACCGCGGGGTGATGTGGGGAGATGACGAATGCGCATCGCGCCAGCTTAGGGCTTTGATGCCCGCACACCTTGATGCACATCAACCCCCCGCCGATGGGTGCGGCGATCCGGTCTGGCGTTGCGGGACTTTGCCGCTGCGCGGCCGCCAATTTGGTTTAAGCGGCGGCCCGCTTCATCAAGATCTCAAACGCAGGCAGGGTTTTGCCCTCCAGCACTTCCAGGAAAGCACCACCGCCGGTGGAGATGTAGCCGATCTTCGATTCAATGCCGTACTTGGCAATGGCGGCCAAGGTGTCACCGCCACCGGCGATGCTGAAGGCGGCAGAGTCAGCAATCGCGTGGGCCACCACCTTGGTGCCGTTCTCGAACGCCGCGAACTCGAACACGCCCATGGGGCCGTTCCACACGATGGTGCCAGCGGACTTGAGCTGCGCGGCCAATCGGGCGGCGGTGTCGGGGCCGATGTCCAAAATCAGGTCGTCGTCGGCCACCTCGTGGGCTTGTTTCACCGTGGCCGGTGCATCCGCGCCAAAGCTTTTGGCGCACACCACATCGGTGGGAATCGGTACCGCGATGCTGGCGTCGCCTAATTTCTCGCCTCGGGCCTTCATGGCGGCGATCACCGCTTTGGCTTCGCCCACCAAATCAGGCTCGGCCAAGGACTTGCCGATCTTCAAACCTGCCGCCAGCATGAAGGTGTTGGCAATGCCGCCACCCACGATGAGTTGGTCCACGTTCTTGGCAAGCGCTTGCAAGATGGTGAGCTTGGTGCTGACCTTGCTGCCCGCGACGATGGCGGCCAGAGGGCGCTTGGGGTTGGCCAAGGCTTTGCTGATGGCGTCGATTTCGGCTGACAACAAAGGGCCCGCACAGGCGATGGGCGCGAATTGCGCGATGCCATAGGTGGTGCCCTCGGCGCGGTGGGCGGTGCCAAAGGCGTCGTTGACATAGATGTCGCACA
>JBEDFU010000278.1:0-3253 GCA_041174965.1 Pseudomonadota bacterium
GCACAGACCACGGCTTGCTAAGGCCGTTGGTTGGCAACCGATCACGCAAGGCTGTGTGGGCGGCGGTCGCACACAAAACCTGCATCAAAGACTGGAGTCCTTGGGTGCAGGCCTGCATCAGCGCCAACATCATCACCATCACCATTGCAAGATTTCTCGCTGTTATCCGAAGAAGCGGATCATGACCGCTTCCCTTGGGGTATTCCGTTAGGGTTTTCAAAGCGTCGGCTTTACTTCGGGGTGCCTGTGCCATCCAGTTTCCATGGTTACTGGGTCTGCGGCAGGGCCCCCTTGGGGCATCGACCTCACAGCGGTTCTCTGGCGTGCTCTAATCTCACTGAAATCAAGCACTTGGAACAAACCGCTGGTGAACAACATTATAGGCACAGCCGACGCATCGGTATCGCCCCAGGTCCAAACCCTGCGGGTGGATGAGGAATCGGCGGGTCAAAGGCTCGACAACTTCTTGCTTCGCCACCTCAAAGGCGTGCCCAAAACCCATGTTTATCGAATCATTCGTTCTGGTGAAGTGCGGGTCAACAAAGGGCGTGCTGCGCCGGACACCCGTTTGGCCGCCGATGACATGGTGCGCTTGCCCCCGGTCCGGATATCCGCTCGGGTCTTGGAAAAAGCCTTGGCCACCGTGCCCGAGCGCGATTTTGACGTGATGCTCGAGGATGCACACCTCATCGCGGTCAACAAGCCCGCTGGCTTGGCGGTGCACGGCGGCAGCGGGGTGAGCTTTGGCGTGATTGAGCAAATTCGCCAGTCCATGCCCCATGCGGATCAATTTGAGTTGGTGCACCGACTGGACCGGGAGACCTCGGGCATTTTGTTGGTGGCCAAAAAACGCAGTGCCTTGAAGCACCTGCAAACCCAATTTCGCGAACGCGCGACCGACAAAACCTATTTGGCCTTGGTGCGTGGAATTTGGCCGCAACGGCAAAAGGTCATTGACCTGCCTTTGCAAAAGTTTTTGCTGACCAACGGGGACGGCAGCGAAGGTGAGCGCCGGGTGCGGGTCGTCGCGCCCAACGACCCGCAGGGGATGCGTGCCATCACCTTGGTCAAAGTGGCCCGTTTGGTGGGGGACTTCACCTTGTTAGAGGTGACCATCAAAACGGGGCGCACCCACCAAATTCGCGTGCATTTGGCCAGCTTGGGCCACCCCATCGTGGGTGACGACAAGTATGGCGATTACGATTTGAACAAGGCCCTGCAAAAAAGGGGACTGCGGCGCATGTTCTTGCATGCCTGGAAGTTACAGTTCAGGCACCCGGCCAGCGGGGAACTGGTGGCCCTGAATGCCCCCTTGCCCCCCGAACTCCAAAGTTTCATTGACCATGTTGCTCCCCCGACCCCGCCAGTTTGACCTGATCGCCTTTGACTGGGATGGCACCCTGTACGACTCGACGGCCTTGATCGTGCGCTGCATCCAAGATGCGGTGCGCGATGTGGGCGGCACAGTGCCCGACGCGCAGTCTGCGGCCTACGTGATCGGCATGGCTTTGATGCCAGCCCTGGCCAAAGCGGCTCCGGATGTGCCGGCAGAAAAATACCCTTTGCTCAATGAAAGATACCGCCACCATTACCTGGCCCGCCACGATGAATTGAGCCTGTTCGATGGCGTGGTCCCCATGCTGCATAGCCTGCGTGAGCGCCAGCACTGGGTGACTGTGGCCACCGGCAAAAGCCGCCAAGGCCTCAACCAGGCTTTGCAAGCGGTGGAAATCAAGGGTTTGTTCGATGGCTCGCGCACGGCCGACGAAACCGCCGGCAAGCCCGACCCCCTGATGCTGCACGAGTTGATGCGAGAATTTGGCGTGGCCCCAGAGCGCACCTTGATGATTGGCGACACCACCCATGACTTGGCCATGGCCCAGCATGCGGGTTGTGCCAGCCTGGGGGTGAGCTATGGTGCCCACGACCCCTCGGGTTTTGTCCAGCACCAGCCATTGGCGGTGCTGCATTCGGTGGCTGAGCTTCACGACTGGTTGATGCAGCATGCTTGAGTGGGTTGCCTTGTGCCAAAGCCGAGATGTGGTCGACGGCCAGTTGGCTGTGCCCTTTGATGTGGTTTACAACGGTCAATCTTGTCGGGCCTTTGCGGTTCGCTTTGAAGGGCAAGTGCAGGCCTACCTCAACCGCTGCAGCCATGTCGCGATGGAAATGGACTTCCAACCCGATCGCTTCTTTGATGCCTCAGGTAAATGGTTGGTCTGTGCCACCCATGGGGCCACTTATGCGCCCGCCACAGGGGCGTGTTCTGGCGGGCCATGCCGAGGCAACTTGGTGAAAATTACCACCCTGGAAAAGGACGGCGTGGTTCACTGGCATACTGAACACAATTTGCAGCCTTTGATCTTTTGAGACCCCATGACTGACCTTCCCCAAGACAACCCCGCTCCCACCCAACCGCCGGCGACTGCGTCCAACACCGTTTGGGAGCGTGCGGTGATGGAAAGCGTTGCCCTGGGTTATTTGAAAGAGCAACGAAGAGCCCGGCAATGGCGCAATGGCTTGCGGCTGGCTTGGTTGGTGTTTTTGGTGGTGATGTCTTGGGTGGTTTTGCACCGGGGTGTGAGCAGCACCAGCACCACCTCCGCCCACACGGCGGTGATCGAGATCAAAGGCGAGATCGATGCCGATGGTTTGGCTGGCTCCAGTGCTGTGGTCACTTCCTTGCGTTCGGCCTTTGAAGACGAAGGGTCACAGGCGGTGGTGTTGTTGATCAACTCGCCCGGTGGCAGCCCGGTGCAGGCAGGCATCATCAACGATGAAATTTTGCGTTTGAAGAAAAAACACAGCAAGCCGGTTTATGCGGTGGTCGAAGAGTCTTGCGCTTCGGCGGCCTACTACATTGCGGTGGCCGCCGATCAAATATATGTCGACAAGGCCAGCATTGTGGGCAGCATCGGCGTGCTGATGGATGGCTTTGGCTTCACTGGGTTGATGGACAAACTGGGCATTGAGCGGCGCTTGATGACGGCTGGCGAAAACAAAGGCTTTTTGGACCCCTTCAGTGCCCAGACCAAAACCCAGCGCGCCCACGCCCAGGCCATGTTGGACCAAATTCACCAGCAATTCATTGCGGTGGTGCGCAAAGGCCGTGGCGAACGCTTGAAAGAAACGCCAGAACTTTTCAGCGGTTTGTTTTGGAACGGTCAGCGGGCGGTGGAGCTGGGGTTGGCCGATGGTTTGGGCAGCCTGGACTATGTGGCCCGAGACATCGTCAAAGCCGAAGACTTGGTCG
>JBEDFU010000279.1:0-2912 GCA_041174965.1 Pseudomonadota bacterium
AAAAGCAAGCGGTCAAGGCCGCTGCCCAAGCCGCAGCCAGCTTTAACAATGACAACCGCATCAAAGAAGAAGCGCAAATCATCGACTTCTTCAAGCAGCAAGGCCTGCAAGTGAGCACCCCTGATGTGGAGGCCTTTCGCAAGTCGGTGCAAGACGCCTATGCCAAGAGCGACTACGCCAAGGTGTGGACCAAAGGCATGCTGGAACGCATCAACAACACCCGTTGACGCATGAAAGCCCTGGCACGCGCCGCCCAGCACCTGGGGGGCGCTGTTTTTTTGGCCTTGTTTGGCGTGTTCATCATCCAAATCACGGCGCGATTTTTGTTTGCCAAGCCCCTGCCTTGGACGGATGAATTGGCGGTGGTGCTGTACCTGTGGGCCATTTTGTGGGCCTGCGCCTTCATGGTGCCCGAGCGCGAGCATGTGGTGTTTGACCTGGTGTGGAACCATGCCGGTCGGCGCACGCGCCAAGCCATGCGGGTGCTGGGCCACAGCCTGATCGGTGGCTTGGCTTTACTGGCCTTGCCCGCGAGTTGGGACTATGTGCACTTCATGCGCCGCGAGGGAACGCCGGTGTTGGGTTGGTCGTTTCAATGGGTGTTTTTTCCGTTTGTGTTGTTGTTGCTGGCCTTGGTGCTGCGCAGCCTGTGGGCCATTGCCCAGGCTTTGCGCGGCCAGGGTTTGGATGAAAGCGCGCCCACACCATGAGCACCGCCCTGATGGCCATGGCGGGCGTGGTGATCGTGGGCATGCTGCTGCGCATGCCCATTGGGTTTTCCATGCTGATGTCAGGCGTGGCCTATTTGTGGGTCAAAGGGCAAGACCTGGGGTTGGTGGCCGAACAGGTGAGCAATGGGCTCTACAACAGTTATGTGTTGCTGGCCGTGCCGATGTTTGTGTTTGCCGCGAACTTGATGAATGCGGGCACGGTGAGCGAGCGCATTTTTGACTTTTGCCGGGTGCTGGTGGGGCGCATGCGCGGTGGCTTGGCCCAGGTGGACATTTTGGTCAGCGTGGTGTTTTCGGGGATGAGTGGCAGCGCCATCGCCGATGCCGCTGGCCCCGGTTTGGTGACCATCCGCCAAATGCTGGCCAAGCCCGAGTACCCGCGTGGCTTTGCCGGTGCCGTGGTGGTGGCCAGCGCCACCTTGGGGCCCATCATTCCACCGTCGATCCCCATGGTGATTTACGCCTTGGTATCGGGCGCTTCGGTGGGGGCTTTGTTTTTGGGTGGCCTGTTGCCGGGTTTGTGCATGACGCTGTTGATGATGGCGGTGGTGCATTTCATCGCCACCCGGCGCAACATGCCGCGTGAAGCCCCCGTGCCGCGGGCCATGTGGCCCACCATCATTGCGCGCGGCGCCCTGCCCTTGTCCATGCCCATCGTGTTGCTCGGCGGCATTTACTCGGGTGCTTTCACACCCACAGAAGCCGCGGCGGTGGCGGCGCTGCATGCGCTGGTGCTGTCGGCCTGGGTGTTCAAGGCATTGAGCTGGAGAAGCTTTTGGGGTGTGGTGCTGGAGTCCGCCCGCGCCAGCGCGGTGATCACCATCATCTTGGCGGGCTCCTTCATGCTCAACTACGCCTTCACGGCCGAGGGCGTGCCCCAGGCCATGGCGCAATGGGTCGATGGTTTGCATTTGAGCCGCTTGCAGTTTTTGCTCATGGTCAATGTCTTGTTTTTGGTTCTGGGCTGCTTTTTGGATGTGTCGGTGCTGCTGCTGGTGTTTGTGCCAATGCTGCTGCCAGCAGCCAAATTGTTGGGCGTGGATTTGGTGCACTTTGGGGTGCTGGTGGTGCTCAACATGATGATTGGCCTGATTCACCCGCCCTTTGGCATGCTCTTGTTTGTGACCAAGGCCCTGACCGGCATCCCGATTGGCGAGATGGTGCGCGAGGGTTGGCTGTTTTTGGTGATGCTGTTGGGTCTGTTGCTGTGCATCACCTTGTTTCCGCAAATGGTTTTGTGGTTGCCCCATGCCATGGGCTACACCACAGCTTGAACACTCTGTCCAATCAGCGTCTGATTTTTGGAGCATCCGATGAAGCCCTTGACTTGCTTTGACCTCAACATCCAAGACCACATTGCGCATTTGGTGCTGAACCGACCGCAAGTGCTCAACACCCTTGATTTGGTGTTTTGGCGCGAACTGGACGATGTGTTGCAGGATTTGCACCAAGGCAACCAAGCCCGTGTGTTGGTGATCAGCAGCACCGGCAAACACTTCAGCGCGGGCATGTCGCTGGACGTGTTTGGCAGCTCGGTCACCATGGATGACCAAAGCCCTGAAGGCCGCGCCGCGATTGCCGACTTACTGACGGGCCTGCAAGCCACTTTCACCCGCTTGGAGAATTTGCGCATTCCGGTCATCGTGGCTTTGCACGGCGGCTGCATTGGGGGTGCGGTCGATATGGTCACAGCCGCCTGTTTGCGCTACGCCAGTGCCGACACATTTTTTTGCATCCAAGAAATCAACATTGGCATGGTGGCCGATGTGGGCACATTGCAGCGTTTGCCCAAGCTCATGCCCATGGCAGTGGTCAAAGAGTTGGCCTACACCGGCAGGCGCATGAACGCCGACAAGGCCTTGCAACATGGTTTGATCAATGAGATATGCGCCGATCAAGCCTGCACGCTGTTAGCGGCCATGCTGGCCGCCCAAGAGATTGCCAGCAAACCACCGATTGCCATTTGGGGAACCAAGCAAGCCCTGCACTATGCCCGCGACCACAGCACCACCGATGCGCTGCAACAAATGGGTTGGCTGCAAAGTGGCATTTGGAGCAATGCCCATGTGCAAGAGGCCATTGCCGCTTTTCAGAGCAAACGCTCGGGCAATTTCCCCGCGCTGGCCGCGCTGAAGACCTTCAAAGACTGAGGTGCGTCACTGACGCGCGGTGCGAACCGAA
>JBEDFU010000280.1:0-11471 GCA_041174965.1 Pseudomonadota bacterium
AGCAAACGTTTCATGCTGCGGCCCTCATGAATTGAATCTGGCTGAGTTTGTGCCCGTCGTAAACGGGCACCACGGTGCTCACATCTTTTTGTGCGCAATAAATCACGTCATCGCGGTGGCCAAGTTGAACCAGGTTGACACCGCTGTCGCTGTCCAAAAAGTCGTTCACATGGTTGTCGCTGAAATGCGGCTCCAAGGTGCCGCGCGCGGACACCACCCCCATGCATTGCATGATTTGGGTAACGGCGCTGCGGTCTTCAATCGCAGGCAGGTTGTTGCGCCCAGCGGCCACCAAACTGATGCCACAACCTTGCGCGGTGGCCCATGCGACGGCAGCTTGCGCCACGGCGGTGGCATTGGTCATGCCCCCAATCAGGACCATGTTGTGCTCGCCCTTGGCGGCTTGAATGCATTCGGTGCCATTGGTGGTGGTGATCACCACCGACTTACCACGGATCACAGCGGCATCCAACCCCACAGGGCTGTTGTCAAAGTCGGCAAAAGGCAGCTTGCTGCCGCCGCGCTCACCAATGGTGACCTCGCCGCGCAATTCGCCCGCGCTGACCACAGGAATCACTTCGCGCGCGCCCAAATCCAAACAACGGATGATGGTGGTGCTGGCACGGATGGCGTCCACCACCACCACCAAGTCACCGCGTTGGCGCGCCCGCATGGCGCCGGCCACCCCCAATTCCAAATAAACCCGGCGTGTCCCCTTGCAATGGTCGCGGAAGGTGTCGCCGCGCAAACCGTAGCGCATGGACTCCAGGCTGATCACATCGTGGGGGGCCACATTGCCAATCGACACATGGGCACCCAATTGCTTGAGCATCCAGGCCTGTTGGTTTTTTTCGGGGGCTTCCCAAATCAGCAAGTCGGGGTCAACGTTTTGAAACAGTTCATAGGCCAGCTCGGCATTGATGTCGCCATTGGCCCTAAAGATGCCCACCGTGCCCGACTCACGCGCCTCGATGATGACTTTCTGCGCCCCGGCGGCCAGGTCTTCTTTGATCTCTTGGATGCGGCGGCGGTTGTCAATGCCCACATCCTCTTGGGCCAGTTTTTTGCCCACTTCAGACATCACCTCAAAGCCCCGGGCCACGGCCACTTCGATCATGTGCAACTTCTCTGCGCGGGTCATGCTGGGGTGGATGCCGTCAGACACTTCAATGGCATTGAAACCGGTGTCACGCAACAGGTCGAGCATGGAAGGCAAATCGACCCGGTCGTGGGCAAACTCCAAAAAGGTGCCACCGGCACACACGCGAATGCCGTGGGAGCGGTAAATTTGAATCTTGCGCTCCAGCACCGCTTGCGGGTACAAAGCGCTGGAGCCCCAACCGAGCTTGACCACATCGATGCAATGCCCGGCGGTGTCCACCAGGTCTTGCGCGCCATGCAGGCCCAAGGATTTGTCGAGCACCATGGTCAAGCCCGTGGTGCGCGGTTTGTCCGAGCGAACTTGGATTTTCAAATGGTTGAAGAGCTTGTTCATGCGGTCCCCGCCCTGTGTGTTGGAGCGCCATCGGCGCTGATTTGATAAACACCCATGATTTGCCGACCCACGCCCAACTTGGCCATGGCGGCATACATGTCCAAAGTGGCTTGGGCGTTTTGGGCGTGCATCAGGTTTTCAATCTCGATGCGCGCTTGGTGGCAGCCTTTGCCCGCCGTGGCGTCGGTGACGTAATTGGTTTTGTCGTTGAACAAAAACAAGTCGATGGGAAAGTCGGCCAGCATGGTTTGCAAGGCAAAGCCATGGTGGGCCAACAAGGCATTGAGGCCATCGGCATTGAAGTAGGAGATGTGGTCAGGGCTGGCCACCCAAAATGGCCGGGGAATGCGCCCCTGTTCCAACAAATGGGTTTGCACCATGGAAAAGTCGTTGGGCACCTCGATGATGAGCAAGCCTTGGGGACGCAACAGCTGCGCCACATCGGCCAACAACTGCCCGGGCTCGAGCAAATGCTCCAACACATTGTCCAAAATCACCAAGTCAAATTCAGCCTCGGACGCCACCGCTTGTTGCACCAAGTCTTCAATGTCACCGCATGCCAAGCGGTCGAGCAAATGCGGGTGGTGGTTTTTGCAGCCATGGCTGCTGAAGTCCATGCCGCGAACGGCGTAACCCGCACGGTCAAAGTGGTCCATCACAAAGCCTTCGCCGGCACCGACGTCCAACAAACTGGGTGCGGCCGGTTTTTGCTGGCCCCAAATGTTTTCAACCAACATGCGCTTTTGGACGCATTTGTTTTCTCGAAAGAGCAACTCTTGCGGGCTGTAACTGGGGCGATGGGTGCGCACGCTGTCTTGGTAGTAGCGTTGTTCGTAATAAGCCTTCAAGTCGTGCTTGGCAGGCTTGTCCTTGAGCTCGTGGTAGCCCATGGGGTGGCTTTGAATGTCGGTTGAAAAGCCTTTATGCATGAAGGGCTCCATGGTGGTGATGTCGTGAAAAGTGGGATTCCAGCGCTTGCGCCACCCGGGCGGCGCCCAGGCCGTCGACAAGGGTAGAGGCGGGTGTTCTGCCACCGCGCAGGGCGTCGATCACCCCAGCCACGCTTTGGCTCAAGGTACTGGCATCGACCGATTCCCATGGCCCCAGGTACTGGGCCTGCTGGGCTGTTGCCCAGGCCTGGCCTGGGGCATGTTGGTTGTCCACCAAGGACACCAGCACCATGGGCAATTGGCAGCAATTGGCCTCGTGTGCGGTGGTGCCGCTGGCCATCACGGCCAGGTGGCATTGCGCCATGATGTCCCAGGGTGCATCGGGTTGGATGGCATAGTCAATCCAAGCGCTGTGGCTTGCAGGAATCTGGTCCTGGTTGCTCGCATTTCGGGGATTGGCTTGGCCGCTGATGATTTTTAAATGGGTGTGCTCACCGAGCATGGGCAACAGGGCTTTGATGCACCAGGCCATGGCACCCCGGTCGTCGCCGCCACCAAAGGACACCAAGATGTTCAATTGGTCTGCCCTTTTGGCGGACCCATGCAGGGCTGCAAACTCTGGTCGCAGCAGCGCGTAGGTCGGCCCCAGCAACAAGCTGGCCTGTGGGTTGCGCAACACCTGGGCGTACGCATCGGCGCGGGCACTGGGCAATGCATTCAAGACCCAGCTTGCCCACAGAGGCTTTTGTGCGGTGCCATCGAATTGCAGCCAGGGAAGTTCGGCGTCAAACAACACCTTTTGATAGGCCTCGTCTGCACGCGGTTCGTCCAAGATGAGACCTTGGGCATCCCAGGCATCGACACAGCTCAACAGTTGCCTGGCACCCGCTGCGGTGTCGCCGTTCCAGGCCATGGGCAACCAATGGGTGAACAAGTCATCATCACCTGCTTGCGCATATTCCCGCGCCGGGCCCACCATGGCAACCGACATGCCCCGTTGCTGCAAAGCCACGGCCAATGACCGGCACCGGGTCAAGTGACCCATGCCCCATTGGGGATTGGCATCGCAGCGCACGATCATCATGCAGCGCACCTTTGGTCTTTGGGTTTGGCTTGCCACAAGGCCAGCGCCACTTGCCAGTCTTCTTCGGTGTCCAAGTCGCGCACCCGATGGGCCGGCAACACATGGGCCTTGGCACAGTCAGAGAACATGTGATCGCCACGCAAGAAAGCATCGCGGTGCCCCCAATAAAACTGGGCGGCATCGTGGTAGGTGGGCTCCAGGTCTTGCGAGCGGGTGAAGCGGTGCTCGGGCTCGATCATGGTGGGTTGCTGCTCGCCATTCAAGCGAAATGCGCGCTGGATGGGAAATTCAAAGGCCACCGCCGAGAACACAAACTGGGCTTTGCTTTGCGCCAAAGCTTGGTGGGCCGTGACCAAGTCGTCGACCTCGATCAAGGGCGCCGTCGCATAGATGCAGCAGACCTGGTCATAGCGACCCCAAACGGTTTCGCAGGCTTTGATCGCATGGTTGACCACTTGCCGAAAAGGGGTGAAGTCGTCGGCCAATTCAGCCGGCCGCATGAAAGGTATCAAGGCACCGGACTGGCGCGCCACGCTGGCGATGTCTTCATCGTCGGTGCTGACCACCACCTGATCGAACAAGCCAGATGACAAGGCGGTGGAGATGGGCCAATGGATGACCGGCGCACCGCCAAAATCCCGCACGTTTTTGCGAGGGATGCGGCGACTGCCGCCGCGGGCTGGAATGATGGCAAGGCGTTTCATGGTTCACATCCGCTTGAACAATTGAAGTTCTGAATGAAAACCGTCCACGGTTTCGTAACCAAAGGGATGGACATTGCGCGCCACCAACTGGTAGTTGGGCAACATCTGCACATAGTCGTCGGAGCGGATCGGGGTTTTGACGCCCACATGGCCGTCTTTTTGAATTTGTTTGCCTTCACGCATATTGCGCAGCAAAACCCAGCGGGACTTGAGCCGGTCGACCTGGTTCAAGTAATTGGCCACCACATCGGGCTCCATTTCTTGGAATGAAATGAAGTTCACAAACAAATCCACCTCGCCTTGCAATTGCTCGATTTGCCAGGAGCACAGCACCGATGCGTTTTTCAAATCGCTGATGGCGATGTTTTGCTGGTTCGGGATGTCGTTGAAACCGGTGACCTGGCCCTCACCCAACACCGCCTTGAGGTATTGGTCGGCCACGAACTGCGTCGGCGGGATGTCGATGTCGATGTATTTCCAACCCGGGATATCGGACTGCGCCCAAATTTCACCCAAGGTTCCAAAGCCGCCGCCGATTTCCAACACCGTGCGCGGAACATCATCCCCCAAATGGGCTTTCAAAAAACACAAGCCCAACAAATAGTTCAGCGATGAGCGGCTGTAACGCTGCCCATTCCAAACAAACTGCTCAATCGGATGGCCAAATTCGCTTTCGCTGAAGTGCTGCAAATGCGGCAATTGTTGGGGACGGTCACCCGAGAGCAACACGCGGTAATCGGCCAGCGCGGCTTGCTGCCCCGACACAAAGTGGTGCCAAGCCTGGTGGGCCTTGGTCGCTTGTGGGTGTTGGTCGTGCAAGGCATGGGTCAACAGTTCGGCTTGGGCAAGGCTCAAGCCACTGGCTGGCCCACTGTATTTGGGCACAAAGTAGCTGGTGACCGTGGGGTTGCGGCGAAATTCGGCAATGCCCGCTTGGATCAAGTCTTGGGCAATGCGCTCGCTGGCAGCCGCCCAAAATGCGGTGGGCTGGTAAATCGGCTTTTGCGCTTTCATGCTGGACAGGGCCAACTCAAGCATGGGGGTTGAAGTCATAGATGGGGGCAATGGGTTGGTCTGGGACTGGGCGGTGAAGGCCGGTGTCGATGGGTGGTTTTCAAATCCTCAAGCAGCCAAAGCCAGCTTTTCGAACACCCGGCTCAGCTGCACACAGACTTTTTCTTGCTGCTTGAGCGTCATGCCGGCGTACATGGGAATGCTGATGACCTCTTTGAAATACGCTTCCGCCTGCGGGCAATGCCCACGCTTGAAACCCTTGGCGGCATAAAAAGGCTGCAAGTAAACGGGGATGTAGTGCAGGTTGACCTTGATGTTGGCCAAATGCATGGCCCGGTAAACCTCTTTTTGCCCCAAACCATGCTCACCGGCGCTGATTCGCAGCGGGTAGAGGTGGTAGCTGGATTCGCAATCGGGGTGTTGCCAGGGCGTGACCATCGGCAAGCCATACAAGGTGTTGTCGTATATCTCGGCATAGGCTTGCCTGCGGCTCACAAAGGCGTCGATTTGCTGCAACTGGCTCAAGCCCAAGGCCGCTTGCAACTCGGTCATGCGGTAGTTGAAGCCCAAATCCAGTTGCTGGTAATTCCAAATTTCATCCGCCGGGTGCGCGAGCATGTCTGCGGGGTCGCTGGTGATGCCATGGCTGCGCAAGCGCATCATGGTTTTGGCCCATTCAATGTTGTTGGTCAAGGCCATGCCGCCTTCACCACTGGTGATGATCTTGACCGGGTGAAAACTGAAGATGGTGATGTCGCTGTAGCGGCCATTGCCCACCGGTTGGCCCTGGTACCGGGCGCCGATGGCGTGGGAGGCGTCTTCAATCAGCTTGAAGCCATACTGCACAGACAAGGCATGAATGGCCTGCATGTCACACGACTGGCCACACATGTGAACCGCCACCACCACTTTGGGCAGCTGGCCGTTTTTCTCTGCCGCGATGAGCTTGGCCTTCAAAGCCTCCGGGCACAGGTTGTAGGTGCGTGCATCGATGTCGACAAAGTCGACTTCTGCGCCGCAATACAAAGCGCAGTTGGCCGAAGCGACAAAGGTGATGGGGCTGGTCCACAAGCGGTCGCCTGGGCCCAGGCCCAAGGCCAAGCAGGCCAAATGCAAAGCCGATGTGGCATTGGTGGTCGCCACGGCGTGTTGCGCTTGGCAATATCTTGCCACCGCTGCTTCAAAGTTGGGAACCACAGGCCCCTGTGTCAAAAAATCGGAGCGCAGCACCTTGACCACGGCCTTGATGTCAGCCTCGCTGATGCTTTGGCGGCCATAGGGTATGGAATTCGACATCATGATTAACACCTCACTTGCGGAAAAAATGGGCTTGAATTGAATTCATTGATATTCATTTTTCAATCCCTTTCTGGTCAGGTTCACTCAGCCACTGAATGGATGGGGGCTGCACAAACATCACCGAAGCAATAAGCAAGCCAAGCGCAATGTCCTGTGGCGCGCTCTTTGCTTACTTGGCTGTCATGTGTCAATTCAGGGTTTTCTGATGCCCGCCACCACCACGCCCAGCCCACAGGTCACGACAGCGCCTGGGCTTTGGGCCGCCTGCCCAAACGGGCATGCGGATGCCGGGCTGTGGGCCCCCAGCGATGACGGGCCGGATCTCGAAGTCAGCTTGCTCCAAGCCGCACACCCCAGCATCGCCATCAACGGCATCCGCATGGCCAGCCCTCACGCACCATGGCGCGATGCCCAATTGGCATTGCCAGGTTTGCTGAACCACCGTGTGGTGCACTTGTATGGTTGCGCCTTGGGCCATCTGCCCACCTTGTTGCTGCGTTCTTCCGAATGCGTTGAAGACATCCATGTCCACATCTTGAATTCCAAAGCATTCAAAATTCAACGGGAACACATGCCAGACACCGAATGGTTGGCTGACCCGCGCGTGAAGCTGCGCATGGCCCTGGCCAGCGATAAGCCCGATCGGGACGCGGCCATGCACATTTCCGTACCGGATTTGCAGTTGATCGAGCCTGGCTTGTGGCGCCTGCGCGATCGCTTGCAAGCCCAACTGAACCGTGCGTTTGTGGACAGCGCCTTCAAAGCCCAGGACCCGCATTTGCAGGCCTTGATGCAAGCCAATGCCGCGTTGTTGCAAAGTGACTTGCCCGTTCATGCCTTGTATGGACAAGCGGTTCCCCGCAGCGCCCACATTGTGGGTTCTGGCCCCAGCTTGGAGCACAGCATCGCGCAGTTGCGCGGCTTGGCCCATGGACCGCAAGCGCCCTGGGTGATGGCGGTGGACACCGCATTTGCCGCTTTGCAAAAAGCTGGTGTGCGGGTCGACTGTGTGGTGAGCATTGAAAAAAAGATCCACACCCGCTGGTTGCCCACCGCGCACAGCCAGGGCGTGGCCTTGGTCTATTCGCCGGTGGTGCCCAACGATGTTTTATGGGCCTGGCAGGGGCCGCGTTATAAGTCCTTCACCCACACCGCATTGCACCGCAGTGCGCCGCATTTCGACGCCAAAGCGTGTTTGTTTTGCGGCGGCAGTGTGGTGCACACCGCCACCGACTTGGCGGTGCGCATGGGCTTTGCAGAGATATGCTTTTGGGGGGTTGATCTGTCCTACCCCAATGGCAAAACGCATGCGCATTGGCCCAGCGGCGAGCTGGGTGGTCACCCCACCCGCAGTGGGCATTGGGTGATGAATGGCTTGGGCCACCCAGTGCCCTCCTCGCCCAGTTTTGCCAACTACTTGGCGGAGCTGGAAGACCAAATCGCCCGCCACCCCCATATTCAGTTTTTCAATTCAAGTCACCTCGGGGCTGCGATCGCAGGCACCCAATACTTTTCGGAGTGAACCCCATGAACCCAACCCATCACTTGCACCAATCCCTGCTCTCCATGGCCGATGGTTTTCGCTGTGGTCAGCATGTCGCCCTGGGCACGGAATTGCCCGAACTGTTGACACAAATCGTGGCGCAAACCGTCCACGTGGCCGAAACCTCGCCCATGCAGGTTCACGGTTTGATCGCCCAATGCTTGCAGGCCTTCGAGCGCGGTGATTGGCTGGGCTTGGCCGACATTTTGGAATTTGAGATCGCCCCACTGCCCTTGGACAAACCCGTCTTGGTGGACTGAGCGGCAAAGCGGCAAAGGTTTGCCGCTGGGCGCTTTCGGGCGTCGAGACGATGGCCCAATACGCATCGGTCGAGTGTCAAAAAAACCACCGCCAATTGGTGGCATGCAATTTGCACAGAGAACACCATTCGTTTACCAACTCGGCCACTGAACGGCCACAAAATGCCATGAAGAAAAATGCCAATGTGTGCGATCAATCGATTCTGATCACCGGGGGTACCGGATCGTTTGGCAAGTCATTTGTCAGAACCGTTTTGGACCACTGCCCCAAAATCAAACGCTTGGTGGTGTACAGCCGCGATGAGCTCAAGCAGTACGAAATGGCCCAGGAGTTTCCGGAGTCCAAGTACCCGCAATTGCGCTTTTTCTTGGGCGATGTGCGCGATGCCGCGCGCCTGACCCGTGCCTTGGAAGGCATTGACTCTGTGGTGCACGCAGCCGCTTTGAAGCAAGTGCCAGCCGCCGAATACAACCCGTTTGAGTTCATCAAAACCAACATCCTGGGCGCGCAAAACCTGATTGACGCTTGCTTGGACAGCCAGGTCAAACGGGTGGTGGCTTTGTCCACCGACAAAGCCGCAGCCCCGATCAACCTGTACGGCGCTACCAAGCTGTGCAGCGACAAATTGTTTGTGGCCGCCAACAACTTCAAGGGTTCGCGCGATTTGCGTTTTTCTGTGGTTCGCTATGGCAATGTCATGGGTTCACGCGGATCGGTCATCCCCTTCTTTTTGAACAAGGCCAAAGCGGGTGTGCTGCCCATCACCGACCCTTTGATGACACGCTTCAATATTTCATTGGACGAAGGCGTAGAGATGGTGTGCTGGGCGCTGGAACATGCCCTGGGCGGCGAGATATTGGTGCCCAAAATTCCTTCTTACCGCATCAGCGATGTCGCAGAGGCGATTGGCCCCAACTGCAAGAAAGAAATCATTGGCATTCGCCCCGGCGAAAAACTGCACGAAGAAATGATCACCAGCAGCGACAGCCCCAACACCTTGGATTTGGGCCAGTACTTTGCCATTTTGGGCAGCGGCACGCTGGCGCAGCGCCAACGCTACATGGCCAAACTCAAGGCCCAGCAAGTGGACCATGACTTTTCTTATGACTCCTCGAACAACCCCGAATACCTGAGCGTGGCGCAAATTCGCGAGTTGATCAAGCTGCACATCAACCCTGAGTTTGAACCCGCATAAAGGGCCGATGCCATGAACCAAGACGTATTTGCGCGCAATGTCGCCGCCTTGATGGCCCAGTGCCCTGATTTGACCCCAGAGATCATTCAAGCCAGCCTGCAAGGGCCTTGCGATGCTTCGCTGGTGAACCACCCCAGCCAGTTTCCCAACATCCGCTTTGAGCACAACGGCCAAGCGGTTCATTTGTACGAAGGCAGCGATCCGCTGCAAAGCATACAAGCGGTGGTGGGCAAGCAACTGAGCGGCGGGCCGGTCAGCCATATCTTGACCATTGGCTTTGGTTTGGGCCTTTTGCACCATGAGTTGTTGGCGCGCAAAAGTGAGGGCGCCAAAGTGTTCATCGTTGAGCCCAGTTTGCGCTTGCTGCTGGAAGTTTGCAGGTGCGTGGACATCGCCGATGTGCTGCTCCACCCCGATGTGGTGCTGATGGTTCAACCCGACGCCACCTTGGCATCGCGAAAAATGGGTGGGCTGATCAACATCACCGAGGGTGCTTTCAAAGGTTGGCGCTTTGTGGTGAGCACACCCACGCTGGCCCTTTACAAAGACTTTGCAGCGCAATTTGTGCATGTATTTGGCTCGGTCATGACCAACCAAAAAATGCAAATCAACACCCTGGATTTGCACGGTGAAATGACGCTCAAAAACAGTTTGCTGAATTTGAAACAAATCAATGGCAATTCGTATTTGTCGTCTTATAAAGACCAATTCAAGGGCAAGCCCGCCATTTTGATTGCGGCCGGCCCTTCGCTGAAAAAGCAATTGCCGATGCTCAAGCAGGTGCAAGATCAATACATCTTGATCGCTGCGGGGCAAACCATCAAGACCTTGCATGCCCATGGCATCCACCCCCATTTTGTGGTGGCAGCCGACCCGCAAGATGCCTTGCAAAAGTACTTCGACAGCGATCAATTCACCCGCGAAATTTTGCTTTGCCTGACAGTGTGCAGCGCCGAGGTGGTCAAGCGTTTCCCTGGTCACAAGGTGTTTTTCCAATACACCCCAAAAATTGACCAGGCTTTGAGCGACACGATTGGCACCATGGGCACCGTCCACTTGGGTGGATCGGTGGCGAATGTGTCTTACTCATTGGCGCGTTATTTCGGCATTGAAGACATTGCACTGGTGGGGCAAGACCTGGCTTTCACCAATGGCGAGTCCCACACCGATGGCTATGTGAACAAGAAAATTTTGGCCGAAGACGACATGGCCAAAAACAACCGCTACCGCAAGGTGCCGGGTTACTATGGTGACGAGGTGTACACCAACCGGCAAATGGACACCTACCGCAACTGGTTTGAGCAGGTGTTGGAGAGAGACAAGCAAGTCAAACTCTACAACTGCACCGAAGGCGGCGCCAAAATCAGTGGCACATTGCAAATGCCTTTTGCCGATTTTTTAAACCAACAAACGCAAACCGAATCGGTCCAGATCCCCACCCACCCGGTGCAGGTCGACCCACAGCAGTTGAGCCAGTTGTTCCGCAAGGATTTGCAGGCGATTTTGAAAATCAACACCCTGGCCAGCGATGGCTGCCAGGCATGCTTGACCGGCATCAAAAACGCCAACAGCGTGAAGTCGATTTCGCGGGCGCGCAAATCTTTGGTCAAACTGCGCTCGATGCTGACCAAGGCTGAGGCCGACTTCAACCCCTACTTGTTCTTTTTGTGGAGCAAGGCCATGATGGACATGGGGAAAATCGATGTGGATCAAAACACCAGCACGGCGGATATTTTGCGCCCCTATGTGGCTTACTTTAAGAACTTGATCAACGCTTGCGACAAGAGCAAAAACTTGCTTCAAATGGCGATCACCCATTGAAAAAGCGGCCTCTGAGGCCGCTTTTTTGTGGGGTCATGTCAGCGCATTACTTCAGCAGCGAGAGCACCATTTGCGGCTGCTGGTTGGCTTGCGCCAAGATGGCTGTGGCCGCTTGCTGAATGATCTGCGTGCGCGCCAACTCGCTGGTGGCCGTCGCATAGTCCG
>JBEDFU010000281.1:0-3299 GCA_041174965.1 Pseudomonadota bacterium
GCTTTTGATCGCCCCTCACCCCCCTCAAGGAACCACCCCATGAAACGATTTGTTTTGGCCATCGCCTGTGCTGTTGCTATGCCACTCTGGGCCCAAACCTCGCCGGTGAGCACCCAATTGGACGCCCAAGCCAGCATTGAAGTGGACAACGACGAACTCACCGTGGTGTTGTCCATCACCCGAGACGGGCCGCGCCCTGCCGCTTTGACCCAAGCTGTGTTGGGCGTGCTCACCAAGGTCACCGAACAGGTCAAGCGGGTCGACGGCGTACAACAACAGGTGGGCGATGTGTCCGCCTTTCCCGTCTGGGGCCCCAAAGGGAAAACCGATCAATGGAGCGCCCGGGCCAGTTTGGTCTTGGTGTCGAAAAACCTGGGCGCTTTGGCAGCCTTGGCGTCCGAGTTGACAGCCGATATGCAGTTGAGCAGCGTCAACTTCCACCTGTCCAAAGAAAAGCGCAAGGCCGTGGAAAAGCAACTCATGGGGGACTTGGCGGGGGAAGTTCACAGCAAGTCGAATGCGGTGGCACAGGCTTTCGCGTTCAAGGGCTATGCCATCCAAAGCCTGAACCTGAGCGAGCAACGCCAAGCCGTGGCCATGCCCCTGGCGCGCATGGCCATGGCCAGCGCCATGGCCGACAGCGTGCCCATTCCCACCCAGGCGGGCAAATCCATGGTGTCCCTGCAAGCCCAGGCCACCGTGCTGTTGAAGCCGTGAGGGCAGGTCGCATCGACCCTGGCCAGCCAAAACCACTGCGCGCTGACAGTGTGTCCCTGGTCAGGGAGCCTGGCCCGTAAAATCGCGCCCCTATGCTTCTTGTCAAACAACAACTGCTGGCCGATCTGGGCCAAGCCCTGAGCGCGCTGGTGCCGGGCCACGCCCACCACCCCCAGCTGGAATCGCCCAAAGTGGCGGCACATGGGGATTGGGCCATCACCGCCGCCTTGCAATGGGCCAAGCCCTTGGGCCAAGCCCCGCGCCAAGTCGCAGAGCGGCTGCGCGCCGATCTGCAGGCCCGACCGGCGTTTGCCCAATGGGTGGACAGCATGGACATCGCCGGGCCTGGTTTCATCAATTTGCGCTTGAAGCCAGCAGCCCACCAAAACATCGTGCGCGAGGTGCTGCAAGCGGGCGCTGCCTTCGGGCACCAGGCCAGCAGCGGAGCGCGCATCTTGGTGGAGTTTGTTTCTGCCAACCCCACCGGCCCTTTGCACGTGGGCCATGGCCGACAAGCCGCTTTGGGCGACGCCATTTGCCAGCTGCTGCACAGCCAAGGCCATGCGGTCTACCGGGAGTTTTATTACAACGACGCCGGGGTGCAAATCGCCACCTTGGCAACATCGACCCAACTGCGCGCCCAAGGCCTGAAACCAGGCCAAGCCGGTTGGCCTGAGCAAGCCTACAACGGCGACTACATCCAAGACATTGCCGACGCCTTCTTGGCGCGCCAAACCGTGCAAGCCGATGACCGCCACTTCACTGCCAGCGGCGACATCAACGACCTGGACGGCATGCGCCAATTTGCCGTGGCTTATTTGCGCCATGAGCAAGACCTGGACTTGCGTGCTTTTGCGGTGCGCTTTGACAACTACTACCTCGAGTCCAGCCTGTACACCAGTGGCCGGGTCGAGCAAGCGGTGCAGCGCTTGCAAGCCGCTGGCAAAACCTACGAGCAAGACGGCGCCCTGTGGCTGCGCAGCACCGATTACGGCGACGACAAAGACCGGGTGATGCGCAAAAGTGACGGAACTTACACCTACTTTGTGCCCGATGTGGCCTATCACATCACCAAGTGGGAGCGCGGTTTCACCCGCGTGGTCAACATCCAAGGCACTGACCACCACGGCACCATTGCCCGGGTGCGTGCGGGCTTGCAAGCGGCGAATGTGGGCATCCCCACCGGCTATCCCGACTATGTGCTCCACACCATGGTGCGGGTGGTGCGCGGTGGTGAGGAAGTCAAAATTTCCAAACGCGCAGGCAGCTATGTCACCTTGCGCGATTTGATTGAATGGACCAGCAAAGACGCGGTGCGATTCTTTTTGCTCAGCCGCAAGCCCGACACCGAATACGTGTTCGACATCGATTTGGCGCTGGCGCAAAACAACGACAACCCGGTGTTTTATGTGCAGTACGCCCATGCGCGCATTTGCTCGGTGTTGCTGCGCCAGGCTTGGCCCGAAGAAGCCCAACGCAACGCCCTGAGCCCTGAGCAGCGTGTCGCCGGCGTGGCCCAGGCCATGGCCGACTTGCAAGCGGTGGACTTGCAGCCCTTGGACAGCCCCCCAGCCCGCGCCCTGATGCTCAAGTTGGCCCAATACCCCGAGATGCTGAGCGCCGCAGCGCGCGACTTTGCGCCCCACGATGTGTCGTTTTACCTGCGCGACTTGGCCGCCAGTTACCACAGCTATTACGACGCCGAACGCATTTGGGTCGACGATGTGCCGGTGCGCCAAGCCCGCATGGCCTTGGTCGCGGCCACTGCGCAGGTGTTGCACAATGGTTTGCAAATGTTGGGCGTATCGGCGCCCACCAGCATGTAAGGACGGGGCACATGAGGCAACAACAGGGCGGCACGCTGCTGGGTTTTATTTTGGGGTTGATCGTGGGCCTGGCCGTGGCCTTGGTGGTGGCGGTGTATGTGACCAAGGTGCCCATTCCCTTCATGAACAAGGCCCAAAGCCGCAATGCCGAGCAAGACGCGGCCGAAGTCAAGAAAAACAAGGACTGGGACCCCAACGCCCCCTTGTACGGCAAAAACCCAGCCAAACCCGCTGCACCGGCCGAACCCACGGATGCGGCACAGACCCCGGCAACGCCAGCGGTCACTGGGGCCGGTGCCAGCGCTGAGGATAAAAAAACCGACGACCCTTTGGGCGACTTGGCCCGCGCCAAAGCCGGTGCCGACCCCTTTGTGTATTTTGTCCAGGCCGGTGCTTACCGCAGCGAGCCTGAGGCGCAAGCCCAAAAAGCCAAGCTGGCCCTCAAAGGCATGGCCTCTGCGGTGAGCGAACGCGAGCAAGACGGGCGCACCGTGTACCGCGTGCGCTTGGGACCGTTTGACAGCAAGGACGATGCCGAAGGCACCAAGAAAAAACTCGACAGCGCCAAAATTGAATCCGCCTTGGTGCGGGTGCAGCGCTAAAACCTGAACCCCAAGCAAAGGAACAAGCCATGAAACGACGCGACTTCGCACTCGCCGCCAGCGCCGGACTGCCGCTGTGGGCCCTGGCCCAAGGCCCCGCCCCCACCAAACCCGCACCGCAAGAAGGCATCGAGTACGTCACATTGGACAAGCG
>JBEDFU010000282.1:0-2502 GCA_041174965.1 Pseudomonadota bacterium
GAACTGCGCGGCGCCCAACAAGGCACCTCGGGCAGCGGCCTCAAACGCGTCGAGATGAGCTACATCGGTGGCTGAGCCCAGCGCATGCCAGCGATGATCAACCCCTGACATTTGCCCATGAGCCAACGCATTTCCACCCAAGACATCACGGGTCTGGTCTTGGCCGGTGGCCGGGGTTCACGCATGGGCGGGGTCGACAAAGGCCTGCAAAATTTTCAAGGCCTGCCGTTGGCTTTGCACACCTTGATGCGCCTGAGCCCCCAAGTGGGCGAAACCATGCTCAATGCCAACCGCAACCTGGCCGCTTACGAGGCTTTTGGCGCACCGGTTTGGCCAGACACCTTGAGTGACCATGCCGGGCCCCTGGCCGGTTTTTTGACGGGCTTGGAGCGCTGCGAAACCCCTTACCTGTTGACTGTGCCCTGCGATACGCCCTGGTTCCCCACCGACTTGGCCGAGCGCATGGCCCAGGCCTTGAGCGGGTCAGACCAGGCCATCGCCATGGCCAGCGGCTTAGAAACCGATCCAGATGGCCAAACCAAACTGCGCACCCAACCGGTGTTTTGCCTGCTGCCGGTGTCCTTGCTCGAAAGCTTGGCGCGCTTCACCCAAGGTGGAGGGCGAAAAATTGACCAATGGACCGCCCAACACCCCACGGTCTTGGTGCCCTTCAACCAAGCCCATGACGACCCGCGTGCCTTTGCCAACGCCAACACCTTGGCCGAACTGCAGCGGCTGTCCAGTTAGCCGGGCATGGTGATGAAGTCACTGGCGCAAATCGCCGCCGCCCTGGAGGGCTACGACCCACAAGCCCTGTCTGTGCCACAAGTTCAGGCTTTTTTAGAGCAACTCGCGCCCTTGCGGTATGACGGCCCTGTCGAGACCTTGCCGGTCATGGCCGCGGGTGAACGCATCTTGGCCCGCGATGTGGTGTCCCCCGTCGATGTTCCGCCCCACGACAACTCGGCCATGGATGGCTTTGCTTTCGCCGGTTCGGACCTGTCCGCCACCGAGCCAACGGTGCTGCAATGCGTGGGCCACGCCCTGGCGGGCGCGGCCTGGGCCGGTCCGCCGCCCCAGACGGGTCAATGCCTGCGCATCACCACCGGGGCCATCATGCCCACTGGGTTGGACACCGTGGTGGCGCATGAAATGGTGCAGGTTCAAGGCGAGCGCATCACCATCCCCTTGGGGCGGGTGCACACCGGTGACAACCGGCGTTTGCGTGGCGAAGACATTGCCCAAGGACAAGCCGCCCTGCGCCAAGGCCAACGGCTCACCCCAGCGGCCTGGGGCTTGTTGGCCAGTTTGGGACTGCCCGAGGTGGCGGTGCGCCAGCGCCTGCGGGTGGCCTACTTCTCAACCGGTGACGAAATTTTGAGCCTGGGCCAAGCACCTCGCGAAGGCGCGGTGTACGACAGCAACCGCTTCACCGTTTGTGGATTGCTGCAGCGCATGGGCTGCGAATGGATTGACCTCGGCGTGGTGCCTGACGACCCTCAACGCTTGCGCGCCGCTTTTGAAGAAGCCGCCCAGCGGGCAGACGCCATCATCACCAGTGGCGGTGTGAGCGTGGGCGAAGCCGACCACACCAAGGCCTTGATGCGCGAACTCGGTGACGTGGACTTTTGGCGCATAGCCATGCGCCCGGGCCGCCCGATGGCTGTGGGTCGCATGGGCCAGACCCTGATGTTTGGACTGCCGGGCAACCCGGTGGCGGTCATGGTGACGTTTTTGGCCTTCGTGCGCCCTGCCCTGTGGCGCATGATGGGTTGCACCGATGCACCCCCCTTGATGGTGCGGGCACACAGTCAGCAAGCCATGCGCAAAAAAGCGGGCCGCACCGAATACCAACGTGGGGTGGTCACTCGTTCAGACAACGGGGCTGTGCAAGTGCGCACCACCGGCAACCAAGGCTCGGGCGTGCTCAGCTCCATGGTGCAAGGCAATGCCTTGATCGTGTTGCACCACGACCAAGGCCATGTGGCCGAGGGCGACCCGGTGGATGTGATGCTGTTTGACGGCGCGATTTAAGCGCTGTCAAACGCAGGCGGGAATCAGGCCGGGCCGTGGCCTGGCTCTTGGATCACCGTGGTGATGGCGCCCGGCGTGGACTTGCGGGCAAACAAGGTGTACATGGTGGGCACCACAAAAATCGTCAGCAAGGTGCCCAGCGACATGCCACCCACAATCACCCAACCAATTTGACGCCGGCTTTCAGCACCGGCACCCGTGGCCATGGCCAGCGGAATGGCCCCCAGCACCATGGCGCCGGTGGTCATCAAAATGGGACGCAAACGCATGGTGGCGGCCTCTTTGACCGCAGCCAAGGTGCTCATGCCCTTGCCGCGCATTTGGTTGGAAAACTCCACAATCAAAATACCGTGCTTGGTGATCAAGCCCACCAAGGTGATCAGGCCAATTTGGCTGAACACATTGAGCGATCCACCCGACCACTTGAGCGCCAGCAAGGCACCCACCATGGACAAGGGCACCGAGAGC
>JBEDFU010000283.1:0-3539 GCA_041174965.1 Pseudomonadota bacterium
GTGGATGCCTGCTTGCACATGCTGCGCCACCCCGAGGCCAGCATCGATGATTTGATGGAAATCGTCCCCGCCCCAGACTTCCCCACCGCCGGCATCATCTACGGCATGCAAGGCGTGAAAGACGGCTACCGCACCGGGCGCGGTCGGGTGGTGATGCGCGCCAAGTGCCACTTTGAAGACATCGACAAAGGCCAACGCCAGGCCATCATCGTCGATGAGTTGCCTTACCAGGTGAACAAAAAGACGCTGCAAGAGCGCATGGCCGAGTTGGTGCACGAGAAAAAAATCGAGGGCATCAGCCACATCCAAGACGAGTCGGACAAGTCCGGCATGCGCTTGGTCATCGAGCTCAAACGCGGCGAAGTGCCCGAGGTGGTGCTCAACAACCTCTACAAACAAACCCAGCTGCAAGACACCTTTGGCATCAACATGGTGGCCTTGATCGACGGGCAGCCGCGCTTGTGCAATTTGAAAGACCTGATCAGCGTCTTCTTGGAGCACCGGCGCGAAGTGGTCACCCGCCGCACGGTTTACACCTTGCGCAAAGCGCGCGAGCGCGGCCATGTGCTGGAAGGCTTGGCTGTGGCCCTGGCCAACATCGATGAGTTCATTGCCATCATCCGCAACGCCCCCACCCCGCCGGTGGCCAAGGCCGAGCTGATGACCCGCTCCTGGGACAGCCAGTTGGTGCGCACCATGCTCACCCGTGCCCGCGCTGACGGCGGCGTGGTCAATGCAGACGACTACCGCCCCGATGGTTTGGAGAAAGAATTTGGCATGGGGACCGCCGGCCTGTACCGCCTGAGCGACACCCAAGCGCAAGAAATTTTGCAAATGCGCTTGCAGCGCCTGACCGGCCTGGAACAAGACAAGATCGTCAACGAGTACAAAGAGGTGATGGCCGAGATCGACGATTTGCTCGACATCTTGGCCCGCCCCGAGCGTGTGTCGGCCATCATTGGCGACGAATTGACCCAATTGCGCCAAGAGTTTGGCCAAACCAAACTCGGCGCACGGCGCAGTGTGATCGAGCACAACGCCCAAGACCTGGCCACCGAAGACCTGATCACCCCCACCGACATGGTGGTCACGCTCTCGCACCTGGGCTACATCAAAAGCCAGCCACTGTCTGAATACCGCGCCCAAAAACGCGGCGGTCGCGGCAAACAAGCCACGACCACCAAAGAGGACGATTGGATCGACCAACTCTTCATTGCCAACACGCACGATTACATCTTGTGCTTTTCCAACCGGGGGCGTTTGTATTGGCTCAAGGTTTGGGAGGTGCCCGAGGGTTCACGCGGCTCACGCGGTCGCCCCATCGTCAACATGTTCCCGCTGCAAGAGGGCGAAAAAATCAATGTGGTGCTGCCCCTCACGGGCGCTGCGCGCAGCTTCCCGGCCGATCAGTTTGTGTTCATGGCCACCTCGATGGGCACGGTCAAAAAGACGTCGCTGGACGAGTTCAACAACCCGCGCAAAGGCGGCATCATCGCGGTCAACTTGGACGACAACGACTTTTTGATTGGCGCGGCCTTGACCGACGGCCAGCACGATGTGATGCTCTTCAGCGACGGCGGCAAAGCCGTGCGCTTTGACGAAAACGATGTGCGCCCCTTGGGCCGCAGTGCGCGCGGTGTGCGCGGCATGATGCTCGACGACACCCAAAGCGTGATCGCCATGTTGGTGGCTGCACAAGAAACCAACGCCGCTGAAGCCCCCACCGATGGCGTGGTGCGCAACAGCGTGCTCACCGCCACCGAAAAAGGCTATGGCAAGCGCACGCCGATCGACGAATACACCCGCCATGGGCGCGGCACCAAGGGCATGATCGCCATCCAGCAATCCGAGCGCAATGGCAAAGTGGTGGCTGCCACCTTGGTGCGGGCCGAAGACGAAATCATGCTCATCACCGACCGGGGTGTGCTGGTGCGCACCCGGGTGAGCGAAATCCGCGAACTCGGCCGCGCCACCCAAGGCGTGACCCTCATTGCTCTGGACGAAGGCGCCAAGCTCAATGGCTTGCAACGCATAGTGGAAAACGACGCCCAGGGACAAGAGAGCGAGTCGGGCGATGAAGACGATGCCAATGCGGCGCCCAGCGAGCCCACCCCCTGAATCGGCATGACCCGGCCCTACAACTTTTCTGCTGGCCCGGCGGCCATGCCGCTGGAGGTGTTGCAACAAGCCGCCGCCGAGATCAGCGACTGGCACGGCAGCGGCATGGGCGTGATGGAAATGAGCCACCGTGGCAAAGAGTTCATGGCCATCCACGACAAGGCACTGCAAGATTTGCGCACCTTGCTGAGCATCCCCAGCGAGTTCAACATTTTGTTCATGCAAGGCGGTGGCATTGCCGAGAACGCCATTGTTCCGCTCAACCTCGGGCGCGGCGCCACGGTGGACTTTGTGCTCAGTGGCAGTTGGGGTGAAAAGTCTTTGCGCGAAGCCCAGCGCTACGGCCCCACCCATGTGGCCGCCACCAGCCAAACTCAAGGCTTTGACCACCTGCCCGACCCCAGTCTTTGGCAGTTGAGCGCCAACCCCAGCTATGTGCACCTGTGCACCAACGAAACCATCCATGGCGTGGAGTGCCACACCCTGCCCGACCTGCGGGCCATGGGTTGCGATGCCCCCTTGGTGATTGATTTTTCATCCCATGTGCTGTCGCGCCCAGTGGACTGGTCGCGCGTGGGTTTGGCCTTTGGTGGTGCGCAAAAGAACATCGGTCCTGCAGGCCTCACCCTGGTGGTGGTGCGCAAAGATTTGCTGGGCCACGCCCTGTCCATTTGCCCCAGCGCCTTCAACTACCAAACGGTGGCGCAAAACAATTCCATGTTCAACACCCCGCCCACCTATGGCATTTACATGGCGGGCTTGATTTTTGAGTGGATTGCGCAACAACGCGAAGGCGATTTGCGAGGGGTGGCCGCTCTGGAGGCGCGCAACCAAGCCAAAGCCGCCTTGCTCTACAACTGCATCGACAACTCTGGCCTGTACCTCAACCGCGTACAAGCCGCATCGCGCTCGCGCATGAACGTGCCGTTTTTCCTCCGCGACGAGTCGCTCAACGCCGCATTTTTGAGCGGCGCCCAAGCGCGTGGCCTGCTGCAGCTCAAAGGCCACAAGTCGGTGGGCGGCATGCGGGCCAGCATTTACAACGCCATGCCTTTGGCCGGCGTGCAAGCCTTGGTCGACTACCTGCAAGATTTTGAAAAAACCCAGGCCTGAGCCATGCGCTGCACACGCCCGTCATCGCGCGGTTCCAACCAACATGGTGGCCTTCTCATCAACGGACGTTGACAGACAAACCCCAAGCCCCGCCACCCTTTAGCCCACACACACCATGAGCCAGCCCCCCGCACCTGTGACCTCGGCCGACCTGGCCCCACTGCGCGACCAAATTGACGCGCTGGACAAACAACTGTTGCAACTGCTCAACCAACGCGCGCGGGTGGCCGAGCAAGTGGGCGAGATCAAAAAGCGCGAAGGCTCGCCGTTTTTCCGCCCCGACCGGGTGGCGCAGGTGCTGCAAAAAA
>JBEDFU010000284.1:0-9885 GCA_041174965.1 Pseudomonadota bacterium
TCTATCCAGAGGTGGTGATTGCCACCCCAGGGGGTTTGGTGTCTGACACCGCGACCTTCAATGAAATGCTTTCCCACTGCTACACGGTTTGGTTACAAGCCAAGCCAGAGGACCATTTGTCGCGCGCGGCCGCCCAAGGCGATATGCGCCCGATGGCGGGCAGTGCGCAGGCCATTGAAGATCTGAAGATGATCTTGCAAGGTCGCTCAGAGTTTTATGCCAAAGCGGACATGGTGCTGGACACCAGCGCCCAAGCCCTGGAGGAAAGCTTCCAAATCTTGCGTTCACGCTTGAGGTCGGTCATGAAAATGCCCTTGTAAAAGGCGTACCTGAGCGGTCAATGGGATTGGCGTTTACCCTAATGCATAAAAATGCATGTTCAAAATAAAAATGCAGTATACTGCATTCACGAGGTCGAAAACCTCTCCCCATTCAACCAGGAGACCGAGACATGAGCCCAAACACCAGCGTCAATTACATGATCGAGCCCAGCCAATACCAACATTGGTCGGTGAAATACGAGGGTGAGACCGCCACCTTGCAACTCAACATCAACGAAGACGGCGGCATTCGCCCTGGGTACAAACTCAAGCTCAACAGTTACGACCTGGGGGTGGATATTGAGTTGTACGACGCCTTGAACCGGATTCGCTTTGAGCACCCCGAAGTCAAAAGCGTGGTCGTGACCAGTTTGAAGGACCGCATCTTTTGTTCTGGTGCCAACATCTTCATGCTCGGGGTATCGACCCATGCTTGGAAGGTGAACTTCTGCAAATTCACCAACGAGACACGCAACGGCATCGAGGACAGCAGCCGCCACAGCGGTTTGAAGTTTGTCGCAGCCGTCAACGGCGCTTGCGCGGGCGGGGGCTACGAATTGGCATTGGCGTGTGACGAGATCGTGTTGGTGGACGACCGCTCATCGGCGGTGTCCTTGCCCGAGGTGCCGCTCCTGGGGGTGTTGCCCGGAACCGGTGGTTTGACCCGCGTGACCGACAAGCGCAAAGTGCGTCACGATCATGCAGACATCTTCTGCACCAGTGTGGAAGGCGTGCGCGGCCAACGTGCGGTGGATTGGCGATTGGTCGATGAAGTGGCCAAGCCTGCGCAGTTCCAAGCGGCGGTGATGGCCCGTGCCAAACAGACAGCAGCCCACTGCAAGCGACCCGGCTTTTCAGCCGTGGGTCAAGGGGTGGCACTGACCCCGCTGCAACGGGTGATCGGTGCCGACAGCATCACCTATGAATACGTGAACGTGGCCATCGACCGCGCCAAACGCACCGCCACATTGACCGTGCATGCCCCCAAAGCGGCATTGCCCCAAGACCTGAATGCCATCTTGGCCGCTGGTGCCCATTGGTACCCGCTGCAAATGGCGCGTGAATTGGACGATGCCATTTTGAATTTGCGCACCAATGAGCTCGACGTGGGCACTTGGCTGATCAAAACAGCCGGTGACGCCAATCTGGCTTTGCAAAGCGATGACATCTTGGCCCAGCACCAAGACCACTGGTTTGTCAACGAAACCATTGGCATGTTGCGCCGCACCTTGGCGCGTGTGGATGTGACATCGCGCTCCCTCTTCGCCCTGATCGATGAAGGTTCGTGCTTTGCAGGCACCTTGGCTGAGCTGGCATTGGCCGCAGACCGGGCCTACATGCTTGACTTGCCTGATAGCCCCGAAAAAGCACCGCATTTGGCATTGAGTGAAATGAACTTTGGCTTCTTTCCCATGGTCAACCACCAATCGCGTTTGCAGCGCCGCTTCTACGAAGAAGTGGGGCCGCTTGAAAACGCACGCAGCGTGATCGGTCAATCGCTGGATGCCACCAAAGCCTTGGCCTTGGGCTTGGTGACCGCTGCACCAGACGACATTGACTGGGCAGACGAAATCCGTTTGGCCGTGGAAGAGCGCGCGGCGATGTCGCCCGACAGCTTGACGGGCTTGGAAGCCAACTTGCGTTTTGCCCAAAAAGAAAGCATGGAGACACGCATCTTTGGTCGCTTGTCCGCTTGGCAAAACTGGATCTTCAACCGCCCCAATGCGGTTGGTGAAAAGGGTGCCTTGAAGGTTTATGGCAAAGGCGAAAAAGCCGCTTTCGACATGAACCGCGTTTGATGTTTTGCGTTGTGCGGAAGGCTTCCCGGTGGTGCCTGCTGCAACCGAAATGTTCCCCCACCGTTGCGTCAATTTCTGGAGAACCGCATGTCTGCAATCAACTACAGCGAAAAAATACCCAACAACGTCAACCTGGCCGAAGACCGCACGCTGCAACGCGCACTCGAACAGTGGCAGCCCAACTTCATCAACTGGTGGGACGGCATGGGCCCCGAAGGCTCCACCGACATGGATGTGTACTTGCGCACCGCCGTCAGCGTGGACCCGCAAGGCTGGGCCCAGTTTGGCCACGTCAAGATGCGCGACTACCGCTGGGGCGTGTTTTTGAACCCCGGCGAGCAAGACCGCAAGATTCACTTTGGTGACCACATCGGTGAAAAGGCCTGGCAAGACGTGCCTGGCGAGCACCGCGCCAACCTGCGCCGCATCATCGTGACGCAAGGCGATACCGAGCCGGCATCGGTCGAGCAGCAGCGCCACCTGGGCCTCACCGCCCCCAGCATGTATGACCTGCGCAACCTGTTCCAAATCAATGTGGAAGAAGGTCGCCACCTGTGGGCCATGGTGTATTTGTTGCATAAATATTTTGGTAAAGACGGCCGCGAAGAAGCCGATGCCTTGCTCCAGCGCAACAGCGGCAACGATGACAATCCGCGCATCTTGCAGGCGTTCAACGAAAAGACACCCGACTGGCTGTCCTTTTTCATGTTCACTTACTTCACCGACCGGGACGGCAAGTTCCAGTTGTGCGCATTGGCCGAGTCCGCCTTTGACCCCTTGGCACGCACCACCAAGTTCATGTTGACCGAAGAGGCGCACCACATGTTTGTGGGCGAGTCGGGCGTGAGCCGCACCATCCAGCGCACCGTGGAGGTGATGAACCAGCTCAAAACCGACGACGTGGCCAAGCTGCGTGCCGCTGGTGTGATCGATTTGCCCACCATCCAGCGCTACATCAACTTCCATTTCTCGGTGACCATCGACTTGTTTGGTGCCGACCAGTCGTCCAACGCCGCCACCTTCTACAGCTCCGGTCTGAAAGGCCGCTACGAAGAAGGCAAGCGTGGGGACGACCACGTCTTGAAGGGCAACAGCTACAAAATTTTGTCGGTGGAAGACGGCAAGCTGGTTGAAAAAGAAGTGCCCATGCTCAACGCATTGAACGAAGTGCTGCGCGACGACTACATCACCGACTCCGTCAGTGGCATTGACCGCTGGAACCGCGTGATCACCAAGGCGGGCATCCCCTTCACCTTGAAGGCACCGCACAAAGCGTTTCACCGCAACATCGGTTCTTTGTCGGGTTCCCACATCACGCCCGATGGCCAAGTGGTCACCAAAGCCGAGTGGATGGCCAAGGTCGGCGAGTGGCTGCCCAGCAACGAAGACCGCGCTTTTGTCGCCAGCCTGATGGGCCGTGTGGTAGAACCCGGAAAATTCGCCAATTGGATTGCGCCGCCCGTCATGGGCATCAACCGCCAGCCCGTGAATTTTGACTATGTTCGTTTCAACTGAAACCCGATAAGGCGCCTTGCCATGAATGCACCTGCCGAACTGTTCAACCAGCATTTGATTGACCCGGAAATTTGCATCCGGTGCAACACCTGCGAGGCCACCTGTCCGGTGGGTGCGATCACGCATGACAGCCGCAACTACGTGGTGATGGCCGATAAATGCAATTTCTGCATGGCCTGTGTGCCACCGTGCCCCACCGGCTCGATTGACAACTGGCACATGCGGCCCAAATCGTCGGCGTACACCGTGGAGGAACAATTCTCTTGGGACGATTTGCCCCCTGCGCTGTCGGAGGCCGAGTTGTTGGCCATGGGAGCAGATGCGTCTGCGCTCGCCTCAGCGACGGCAGAGGTGAGCGCCCAAAGCGCCTCATCCAACAGCCCAAGCGAAGTGTTCCATTCGGCCGCCCATGGTTCCACTGTGCCACCTTGGTCTGCCGCCCATCCGTACACCAATTTGCACGGCCCCAAGGCGCCGATCAGCGCCACCGTGGTCGGCAATGTGCAAGTGAACGAAGCCGGCACAACCAATGAAACCCACCACATCGTCTTGGACTTTGGCCCCATGCCCTTCCCCGTCTTGGAAGGGCAATCCATCGGCATTGTTCCCCCAGGCGTTGATGCGCAAGGCAAGTCGCACCATGCGCGCCAGTATTCAATTGCCAGCCCGCGCAATGGCGAGCGTCCCGGCTACAACAACCTGTCGATCACGGTGAAACGGGTGGTGGAGGACCACGCGGGACAGCCGGTCAAGGGCGTGGCATCTAATTATTTGTGCGACCTCCAAACGGGCGATTCTGTTCAGGTGATTGGCCCCTTTGGCAGCAGCTTCTTGATGCCCAATCACCCCAAGTCCCACATCGTGATGATTTGCACAGGCACTGGCAGCGCGCCCATGCGTGCGATGACCGAGTGGCGTCGGCGCTTGCGCCAAAGCGGCAAGTTTGAAGGTGGAAAACTCATGCTCTTTTTTGGCGCGCGCACCCAAAAAGAGTTGCCTTACTTTGGCCCCTTGCAAAAGCTGCCCAAAGACTTCATTGACATCAACTTCGCCTTCTCGCGCGAAGCGGGCCAAAGCAAACGCTATGTGCAAGACCTGATGCGCGAACGCAGTGCCGACTTGGTGGCCTTGCTCAAAGACCCCAACACCTACATCTATGTGTGCGGCTTGAAGAGCATGGAAGAAGGCGTGGTGCTGGCCCTGCGAGATGTGGTCACCCAAGCGGGTCTGAATTGGGAAAGCCTGGGGTCATCCCTCAAGCAAGAAGGCCGCTTGCACTTGGAAACCTATTGACGCGGTTTTGTTCTTCAAGGCACAGGGGCATCTGAGTTGGTGCAGGCGTGAGCCACCCTGCCCATGGCAGGGGGGTATCCCACCATAGGGCCCAATGGTGGGTCGAAGCATAGCTTGGTGATGGAAAGCGTTGCCGCCAGAGGCGGTTTTGCAATGCAATGCGTTAACTGCCGACAACACTTTCTTGGCCAGGGCGACAGATCAGTTGGCGATCGCTTGGGAAACCAAATTTTTCATCAGTCGACGATAGCTGGCACGCAATGGGCTGGGTGACTGGGTCATGTAAACCGCACACAATTTTTCTTTGGGTTCAGCCCAGAAGAAAGTGCCAGCAAAACCGGCCCACATGAACTCCCCCGCAGAACCATGCACGGGTGCCATTCCGTCCTGTGCGCGAATGAGAAAACCCAAACCAAATGTATAGCCGTTGGTGCCCAGTAGCAGTTGTCCAGGGTTGGTCGTCGTATTGATGGCTGTGCCCAGGTGGTCAGATGTCATGAGACGCACAGTCGATGGCGAAAGAATGCGAGCCCCCTCGAGCGATCCGCCATTCAACATGGCTTGGCAATATCGCAAGTAATCACCTGCAGTACCCACACCACCCGCACCCCCTGAGTCATTGCCGGGAATTTTTGAGACGTCAATCAAAACGTTGGCTGCACCTGTCAAAGGGTCTTTGGCAAAGGCCTCGGCCAGCCGGGACGACTGTGCCGACGGAACATGAAAGCCCGTGTCTTTCATTTTCAGTGGGCCAAACAAGCGTTCGTTCATGAAATCACTCAAGCGTTTACCGGAAACGGCTTCAACCACTCGACCTTGAATATCCACAGACAAGGAATATTCCCAAGTGGTGCCGGGTTGTTGAGCCAGTGGCGCCTTGCCGACCCCGTCCGACATGTCGTTGGGGGTGATGCTCCTCGCGTCAAAGGGGATGCTGGGCTGAAAAACCTTTGCCTTGGTATAAGCCTCTTTGACAGGTGCGTTGCTGGTGAGTTCACCGTAGGCAATGCCAGATGTATGTCTCAATAAATCTTGGATGGTGGGTTCTTGGTTGGCAGGAACCATTTTGTAAGTCACGGCGCCGGAGACTGGATGCGTGGACGCGACACTGACTTGGGGGTTTTTAAATGCCGGCAAAAATTTAGAAATGGGATCGGTCAGCTGAACTTTCCCGTCCTCGACCAACATCATCAGGGCGGTGGACACCAAAGGTTTGGTCATTGAATAGATTCTGAAGATAGAGTCTTCTTTCATGTCTGTGCCATTGGCTTGGCCAGTTTTCCCGAACGCCTCCGAATAAACAAGCTTGCCATTGCGTGCAATCATCACCACAGCCCCAGGCAGGCGATTGCTTGCCACTTCTTGCTTGAGCGTGGCAGACAGAACAGCCAAGCGTTCTTGCGACATGCCCACCGATTCGGGTGATGCTTTGGGCAGGGGCTGGGCCAATGACGCTTGCATGGTCAGCCATGCGATGCCAACACCCAGGGACGTCAGCTTGATGTATTGCTTCTTTTTCACGAGCGTTGAGTGCATTTGTGTCTCCAAAGTTGATTTTTTTGATGTTGAAGAGCCCCTCCCTTTTGTCAGGGCCCAGAGGGCTGAGGGCTCAGAATCATCATATTGAGGAGGCATGTGACCGCATGTCTCCTTGGTTACATTTGCGCCCGCATGGGATCGACCTGTGGCCTCCCACCAGTGGGCTCCAATGGTTCAAGGCGCAATGAGAACAGTCGCTGATGCTGGAATCCAGCCCGCTTTATGATGCCTGGACAAGCCCAAACGTCGGCTTGTCAGCGAAAGGCATTTATGGAAAATTCAGTTTTCGTGGTGGGTGTGGGCATGGTGCCCTTTGCCAAACCCAGTGCGGCGCAACCCTATCCGGTGATGGCTTCTGAGGCGGTGCGCTTGGCCCTGCACGATGCCGGCTTGGGCTACGCCGATGTGCAACAGGCCTATGTGGGCTATGTGTATGGCGACTCCACCGCCGGCCAGCGCGCTTTATACGAGGTGGGCATGACGGGCATTCCCATCGTCAATGTCAACAACAACTGCTCCACGGGTTCTACAGCCCTGTATTTGGCCCGCCAAGCCGTGGCGTCGGGGGCTGTGGAATGCGCCTTGGCCTTGGGCTTTGAGCAAATGACCCCTGGTGCCTTGGGCGTGCAGTTCCCGGACCGCGCCAGCCCATTTGATCGGTTTGACGAAGCCACCCAAGCCCTGGTGGGGCATGCCGAAATTCCCTTGGCGCTGCGTTACTTTGGCGGGGCAGGTCTGGCCCACATGAATGAATTTGGCACGCCGCTGGAGACCTTTGCCAAGATCCGCGCCAAGGCCAGCCGGCATGCCGCCAACAACCCCTTGGCCTTGTTCCGTGATGAGGTGACGACCGAGCAGGTGATGGCCTCGCCCATGTTGTGGCCCGGGGTGATGACCCGCTTGATGGCTTGCCCGCCCACCTGCGGCGCGGCGGCGGCCATTGTCTGCACCGCAGCGTTTGCCCAACAGCACGGGCTGGCCCCCAGCGTGCGCATCCGCGCCCAGGCCATGACCACCGACCGCGCCCGCACCTTTGAAGCACAGGACATGCGCGAAGTGGTGGGCTTTGGCATGGCTCAAGAAGCGGCCACGGCGGTGTACGAAGCGGCTGGCGTGGGCCCGCAAGACATCGACGTGGTGGAGCTGCACGACTGCTTTGCCCAAAACGAGTTGCTCTCTTACGAAGCCCTGGGTTTGTGCCCACGCGGCGGGGCGCAACAGTTTGTCGACGATGGCGACAACACCTACGGCGGCCAGGTGGTGACCAACCCCTCGGGCGGTTTGCTCAGCAAAGGCCACCCTTTGGGGGCAACCGGCTTGGCGCAATGCACAGAATTGGTCCAGCAGTTGCGCGGCACCGCAGAGCGCCGCCAGGTGGCCGGGGCTCGACTGGCCTTGCAACACAACCTGGGCCTGGGTGGGGCTTGTGTGGTCACGCTATACGAACGGGTCTGATGGTGTTTGCGCCATGACCGATATCCGGCCCGAGGCCACCCCCCCGCCGCCAGAGGCCAACCGCTATGCCGACATGGGGTTTTGGCAGTTCACCTTCATCACCATGTTGGTGACGGCGCTGTTTCCCTGGTACTTGATCTGGAATTCTTTGGCACGCGGACCCGATGACACCCGCTTGTTGATGCTGGCCATGGCCAAAGATTGGCTCATCACCGTGTTGACCATTTTGGTGGTTATGGTGGTGCTGGTGGCCTTGGCGGTGTGGGCCGTGGTGCGCTATTTCAGCGGCTGAAGTTCAAGGGCCATCAGCGATCTCATTCGGGATGGGTTGTGCTTTGTTGGGCTTGGATGAAAAAATCCACGATGCGTGCGATTTGCCCTTGCATCATTTCGCGCCCAGTGACCACTTGGCATCCACTGCGACGCGCCAGTTGCAACAGCGGTGTTTGTTCGGGATAGACAATGGTGTCGAAAACCACCAACCCAGGGGGCAGCGCGTCGGCCACCAATGGTAAACGCGCATCATTGAGCATGCCCACGGGGGAAGCGTTCATCAACACATCCACGCCATTCAAATGGGGTGGGCCCACATGCACCTGGGTGGATGGGGACAAACGTGCAATCACCGCTGCGGATTGTCGGCAGCGATCAGGGTCCAAGTCCCAAATGTGCATGCGCAGTGGATGCTCATTGGCCACCGCCGCAGCAATGGCACTGCCAGCCCCGCCCAAACCGATGAGCAAGACCGATTGATCTCGCAGCGCCAAGCCCCGACGCGCAAAGGCTTGCACACAGCCCATGCCGTCGAACATGTCGCCAGCCCATGTGCCATCGCGGCGGCGGGCCAACGCATTGAGCGCCCCCACAGCTTGGGCTTGCAAACCCAAACTGTGGGCCAAGCTGAGCGCTTGGGATTTGTAGGGAATGGTCACCACCAACCCATCGAGGTTGTGGAGTTGCATCAACTGGGGCACCACACGGGCGAAGTCCGTGCGCGCCACGTGAAAGGGGACCAAGATGGCGTTGAGCCCACGGTCGCGCATTGCATGGGTGACCATTTCTGGTGAGCGCACTTGCACAATCGGGTCTCCCACAATGCCGTACAAGCGGGTTTGTCCGTTGATGTAGTCGACTTGGTCCATGGTCTGGAAAAAAATGGAAGCTGATCGTCAGATCTTAATGGCAGCGGGGTCGTTTGCTGCGCCACTGGGCAGCGTCGTCAGCGCCGCACTTTGGCTCGGCAGGCCGCTTGCATGTCGCCGTCTTTGATGAAGCCACATTGGCCTGCACCACCGCCGGTTTCAGCGCGGCACAGGGCTTGCAAGTCCAGGTTGCGGATAAAGCCGCATTGGCCAGACCCGCCACCGGTGGTGGCGCGGCAATGCGCTTGTTGGTCGGCGTCTTGAATAAACCCACATTGGCCGCTCGATGAGCCCACGGCGGGCCGTTGGCTTTGCAAGCTGGCGCGGCAAGCGGCCTGGGAGTCTTTGTCGCGGATGAAGCCGCATTGGGCGGCACCACCTCCGCTTTCGGCGCGGCATCGCGCTTGCAAATCGCTGTCGCGGATGAACCCACATTGCGCTTCACTGCCTCCGTTCACAGCGCGGCAATAGGCTTGGCGGTCGGGGTCTTTGATGAAGCCGCATTCGCTGGGCTGGGCCAGGGCCCAGGGCATGGCGCACACCAAGGTGCAGATCAAGATGGCGCGGAAAAAGGCCTGTGCCCCAGAGCGGGATTGGGTGCAATGAAATTTTTCGCGCATGGCCCATCTTGCCATGGTGAGGTTTGACAGACTCAAAAAAACTTCAGCCAATAGCGCCGGGTCAGTGCCAGCGCCACCATGCCTTGCACCGCCATGGCCAGCGTGGCCATGGGGGGACTCAAGAGATCGGCCAACACCCCGATGTAGAAAAACCCAATCGGCCCCAAACCGATGCAGGCTGTCAACACACCCAGCAAGCGCG
>JBEDFU010000285.1:0-13688 GCA_041174965.1 Pseudomonadota bacterium
GGTTTTGGTTCATCTACAAACCTTGCGGCAAGCGGGCTTGAGTGTGCAAATGCATGCCAGCCCTCGCTTGGAGTGGGGCAGCATGAAGTCCCAGTTCAAAAAGGCAGACGCTTCGGGAGCCACTTATGCCCTGATTTTTGCGCCACAGGAGTTGCAGCGTGGTGAGGTGGGTCGCAAGTCTTTGCGCGATGCCAGCGCCGAGCAAGACACCATCTCCTTGTCTGCGCTTGGGGTCTGGGCAAGCCACCTACAATCGAAAGCTATCTAGGAACACCATGGCGACCAATCTCGACTTAGAAGAGCAAGAACAGCTCGATCAGCTCAAGCATTTTTGGGCGCAATGGGGCAATGCCATCAGCACGCTTTTGGCGGTGTTGGCTTTGGTTTATTTGGGCTACACAGGATGGAATTACTGGCAGCGTCAACAAGCTGCTCAAGCCACGGTGTTGTTTGATACCGTTGAGCGTGCACAGCGCAGCGCGGACTTGCCCTTGATGGAGCGTTCGGTCTCGGACATCAAGGACAAATTTGGATCCACGGTTTATGCCAGCCAAGCGGGGTTGCTGTTGGCGCAAATGTTGCACGAAAAAGATCGCGCGGATGACGCCCAAACCCAGCTCCAATGGGTGGTCGAGCATGGCTCCGATGACGGCTACCAGGCTGTGGCCAGACTGCGTTTGTCGGCCATCCTCATGGATAAAAAGCAAAATGAAGCGGCACGGCAGTTGTTGCAGGCCAAGATGCCCAGTGCCTACCAAGCCTTGGCCCAAGACCGCTTGGGAGATTTGGCCATGTTGGAAGGTAAAAAAAGCGATGCCGTCGGTTTTTACCAAAGTGCTTGGAAAGCCATGGACGAACGGGCTGAGTACCGCCGCTTGCTAGAGATCAAATTGGCCTCCCTTGGCATTGCCACCAAATCTTCAGAAACGGATAAGCCGTGACAGCGATGTGGCGTCCAATCATGGCCAAAAAGTTCCATGGACTCTTCTTTTGGGCAGGGTGCTTGGGACTGTCGTTGCTGTTGGGCTGCGGCTCCAGCCCCAAGGTCAAGCCGGCCGACGTGGGGGTTGTCGCCAACAGCTTGAACCTGCAACCTGTCTGGTCCTTTGCCGGCGGCGCCATAGACATTCCTTTGGCCATCAATGTTCAAGCCAAAGCCTTGGGTTTGGCCAATGGGCGTGGTGCCGTTTGGGCTCTCGACCCCAGCACTGGCCGCGAACTGTGGCGAACGCAGGTCGGAGCTTTGAGTGCGGGTGTTGGCAGCGATGGTCAGTTTTATGCGGTCATGGGTCAGCAAAGCGAATTGATCGTGATCCGTGACGGCAAAGAAATTTGGCGCAAGGCCATGACGGCGCAGTCTTTCACGCCCCCATTGGTGGCTGGTGGACGGATATTTGTTCTCAGTGCCGACCGCAGTGTGTGGGCATTTGACGCTGCCAATGGCCGTGTGCTCTGGAGCCAGGCCCGCCCGGGTGAGCCCCTGGTATTGCGGCAAATGGGGGTGTTATTGCCCATCGGCGATGTGTTGGTGGCCGGCCAAGGTGGGAGGCTGGTGGGCATTCAGCCATTGAGTGGCGCTGTTTTATGGGAAGCCTCCATCGGCACCTCCCGTGGCACCAATGACATGGAGCGCTTGGTCGATTTGGTTGGACCCGCGTCGCGTGCGTCAAGCGTGGTGTGCGCCCGGGCTTTTCAGGCCCAAATCGGCTGTGTGGATTCACGCAATGCGTCAGTCTTGTGGAGTCGCCGCTCGGTGGGCGATCAAGGTTTGTCAGGGGACGATCGCATGCTTTTGGCCTCCGATGGCAATGGCTTGTTGACGGCCTGGAGCCGCAGCAATGGCGAAAAACTATGGGAGTCAGACCGTTTGCGTTATCGCCAATTAACGGCACCCTTGTTCACCCCAGCCGCTTCGGTGGTCGGCGACAGCGGTGGGCAGTTGTATTTTTTCTCCAACCAAGACGGCGGCTTGATTCACCGGGTTGGCAGTGATGGCAGCGGGTGGGCTGCCAATCCCACGGCAGCGCAGGAGCGCATCATCACGGTGACCCGCAAAGGTTTGGTGCAGGCCTGGCAAATATTGCCCGCTCGGCCATGAAACCCGTCATGGCCCTGGTGGGGCGGCCCAATGTGGGCAAGTCCACCCTCTTTAATCGATTGACCCAGTCGCGCGATGCCATCGTGGCAGACTTTCCTGGTTTGACGCGCGATCGCCACTACGGTCAGGGCAAGCAGGGTTCGTTTGAGTTCATTGCCGTGGACACCGGTGGCTTTGAACCCGATGCCTCTGGCGGCATCTACAAAGAGATGGCCAAACAAACCCAGCAGGCCGTGGCCGAAGCGGATGTGGTGATTTTTGTGGTCGATGCGCGTGAGGGCTTGAGTGCGCAAGACCATGACATAGCCGATTTCTTGCGCAAACTCAGCAAACCCTGTGTGCTCACCGCCAACAAAGCTGAAGGCATGCAACAAGGGGTTCAGCTGTCAGAGTTTTACGAGCTGGGCTTGGGCGAGGTCCATCCGGTTTCTGCGGCGCACGGACAGGGCATTCGCAGCTTGGTCGAAGTGGCCTTGCAACCCCTCTACGACACCGGCCTTTACGGCGCTGAAGATGATGCTTCCAGCGAGGGGGTCATCAAACTGGCGGTGGCGGGTCGACCGAATGTGGGCAAATCCACCTTGATCAACACCTGGTTGGGCGAAGAGCGGCTGGTCGCTTTTGACCAACCCGGCACAACCCGGGATGCGATCAGTGTGCCATTTGAGCGCAATGGTCAGCGCTACGAGGTGATCGATACCGCCGGTCTGCGCCGCAAAGGACGGGTTTTTGAGGCTATCGAAAAATTTTCCGTTGTCAAAACGCTTCAAGCCATCGAGTCTGCCAATGTGGTCTTGTTGTTGTTGGATGCCACCCAAGGCGTCACCGATCAAGATGCGCACATTGCCGGCTTTGTCTTAGAGAGTGGTCGAGCCGTGGTTCTGGCGGTCAACAAATGGGATGCGGTGGATGCCTATCAACGCGAGTTGGTGCACCGCTCCATTGAAGCCCGACTGGCCTTTTTGAAGTTTGCGGCCATACACCTCATTTCTGCCAAGAAAAGACAGGGCCTGGCACCGGTTTGGGCATCGATTGCGCAGGCCCACAGGGCCGCCACCTGCAAAATGTCCACCCCTGTTTTGACCCGCTTGCTGCTCGAGGCCGTGCAATTTCAATCCCCACAAAGGGCGGGCATGTTTCGGCCCAAATTGCGCTATGCCCATCAGGGTGGCATGAACCCGCCGGTCATCATCATCCATGGCAACTCATTGGAGCATGTGGGTGCATCCTATAAGCGGTTTTTGGAGGGGCGATTTCGCAAGGCCTTCAATCTGGAAGGCACGCCATTGCGCATTGAAATGAAAACTTCAGAAAACCCCTACAAAAACAAGGCAGATTGAGTCTTTTGCAGATGCATCAAGCCCCAGGCGAGGGGCGTGTGGTATGGTCGAAGCTTCATCACCAACACGGAGAATATCGTGGGCAATAAAGGTCAGTTACTACAAGATCCGTTTCTCAATGCTTTGCGCAGAGAACACATCCCGGTGTCGATTTATTTGGTCAACGGCATCAAATTACAAGGTCAAGTGGAATCTTTTGATCAGTATGTGGTTCTCTTGAGAAACACAGTAACCCAAATGGTTTATAAGCATGCCATTTCTACCATTGTTCCCGGGCGTGCGGTGACCTACCAATCCGACGAAGCCACACCCGTTGAGGGCGCCTGAGCATCAAGCCAGTCATGGTCTTACACCTGATTGGTCTGGCTTTGCTGGCATTCTTCTAAGCAAATTGAAACCTGCCATTTGAATAACCCATCAAACACCGTGGCCACCCCGGTTTTATTGGTGGGGGTGGATTTCCATACCGATGGATTTGATGCCAATTTAGAAGAACTGGGTTTGTTGGTTCAAAGTGCGGGCATGCGCCCGGTGGGCAAAATCGCGTGTAAGCGCCAAGCCCCGGACCCAGCCCTGTTTGTGGGCAAAGGCAAGGCCGAGGAAATCAAGGCACTGGCCACCCAACTTGGGGCGCTGGAGGTGGTTTTTGACCAGGCATTGAGCCCGGCTCAGCAACGAAATTTAGAGCGCCATTGGGACATGCCGGTCAATGACCGAACTTTGTTGATATTGGAAATCTTTGCCCAGCGTGCCCGCAGCCACGAAGGCAAGCTGCAGGTGGAGTTGGCGCGCCTGCAATACTTGTCAACCAGGCTGGTGCGACGTTGGTCCCACTTGGAGCGACAGCGCGGTGGCATTGGCAATCGGGGCGGTCCAGGAGAGACCCAAATCGAACTCGACCGGCGCATGTTGGGTGAGGGGATCAAGCGAACCCGCGAGCGGCTTGAAAAAGTCATGCGCCAAAGGCAAACACAACGCAAACAAAGATTGCGCAAAGATGCTTTTCGCATTTCTTTGGTCGGTTACACCAATGCGGGAAAGTCCACATTGTTCAACGCATTGGTCAAAGCCAAAAGCTATGCGGCTGACCAATTGTTTGCGACTTTGGACACCACCACCCGGCAAATTTACCTGGGCCAAACCGATGGTTTGGCGACCACGGCTTCCTTGTCCGATACGGTGGGATTCATCCGCGATCTGCCCCATGGGCTGGTCAAAGCCTTTGCCGCTACCCTGCAAGAAGCAGCAGAAGCCGACTTGCTGTTGCATGTGGTGGATGCACACCACCCAGAATGGGCGGCTCAAATTCAACAGGTGCAAAACGTGTTGCAAGAGATCGGTGCAGAAAACATTCCGCAATTGATGGTCTTCAACAAAGTCGATGCTTTGCCTGACTTTCGCAAACCGGTGCAGGGGCGCGACTTTTATGAGCTCGATGGCGAGATGGTGGACCGGTTTTTCATCAGTGCCCAATCTGGCTTGGGCTTGACCGAGTTGCGCGGCGAATTGGTCCGCCGAGTGAATCGTTTGCAGGGTGTGCCAGTGGCTGAGTCACTGTGACCATTGGGGGCGATGACGCCCGGCTCAAGTTCATTCACGCTTTCTTCGACCCACGTCAAAGTGGGTCTTTGGATATTGGGCACAATGGCATCCTTTTGGATTGAAATGTTGGTCTCGCATGAACCTTAATCGCTGGAACCCCATGGGCTTGGCTTGGTCTAAACGTCTTTTGGGAATGTTCAATCTCAATGATGGCCGATGGGGCAGGGCGCCTGACTCGCAAGGTGCTCCCCAACCAGGTGCCTCGCCCAATGCAGATCCGAGTGGCAATGCACCACGCCCGCATGATTCAGAGGGCAAGCCAGACATCGATTCTCAGCCCAAACAGCCCAACAAGCCCACCTCAGGGCCACCCGACTTAGACGACATTTGGCGCGACTTCAATCGCAAATTGGGCCAACTCATGGGTGGCAAACGGGGCGGACCTGCGGGGGGGGGCTCCTCCGGTGGCGGTTCTGGTGGCGGCAATTGGGGCGGCTTCAAACCTGACATGGGCAACGCCCGGGCAGGCTTGGGCGTGATCGCGGCGATTGCCGTTCTGATTTGGCTGGGCACTGGCTTCTTTATCGTCCAAGAGGGTCAACAGGCCGTCATCACCCAATTTGGTCGTTACCACAGCACGGTGGGCGCGGGTTTTAATTGGCGCCTGCCCTATCCCGTGCAACGCCATGAACTGGTTTTTGTCACCCAAATCAGATCATTGGACATTGGCCGCGACACAGTCATCAAGGCCACTGGCTTGCGCGAGTCGGCCATGCTGACTGAAGATGAAAATATTTTGGAAATGAAGTTCGCTGTGCAATACCGGCTGACCGATGCCCGTGCCTATTTGTTCGAAAGCAAAAATCCAACCGATGCCGTGGTTCAAGCGGCTGAGACCGCTGTGCGCGAGGTGGTGGGGAAAATGCGCATGGATTCAGCATTGTCTGAAGAGCGTGACCAAATCGGTCCGCGTGTCAGGGCCATCATGCAAATCATTTTGGACCGCTATAAAGTGGGCATTGAGGTGGTGGGCATCAATTTGCAGCAAGGCGGTGTGCGCCCGCCCGAGCAGGTTCAGGCCGCGTTTGACGACGTGCTCAAGGCTGGCCAAGAGCGTGAGCGTGCCAAAAACGAAGCCCAAGCCTATGCCAATGATGTGGTTCCCCGGGCTGTCGGTGCGGCGTCGCGTTTGAAAGAGGAGGCTGAAGGCTACAAATCCCGCATCATTGCGCAAGCCCAAGGTGATGGACAGCGGTTCAGATCGGTTCTCAATGAGTACCAAAAAGCCCCCCAGGTGACGCGTGACCGCATGTACATCGATGCCATGCAACAAATCTACAGCAATGTCACCAAGGTGCTGGTCGAGTCCAAGCAAGGCTCCAATTTGCTTTACCTGCCGCTGGACAAAATCATGCAGGCCACCCAATCCTCTGCGCCGGTTGTGGGAGCGCCATTGTCATCCAGCAGCGCAGACAACAACGCCCCGACGAGCGCCTCTAATGCGGATGTGCGCAACCGAGACGGCGCTCGCTCCCGCGACCGCGACGCCCGCTAAAAGACCAGGTCATCCATCATGAACAAAATTGGTTTCTACATCACCTCTGGCCTGGTGGCCTTGTTGATCATCAGCTCCACGCTGTTTGTGGTCGATCAACGCCAATTTGGGGTGGTTTACTCCTTGGGACAGATCAAAGACGTGATCACCGAGCCTGGCTTGCACGTCAAGCTGCCGCCACCGTTTCAAAACGTTTCTTACATCGACAAGCGCTTGTTGACCCTGGATAACCAAGACACCGAGCCGATGCTCACCGCCGAAAAGCAGCGCATGGTCATCGATTGGTATGTGCGTTGGCGCATCACCGATCCTTCCAACTACATCCGCAATGTGGGCTTGGATGAAAAGGCCGGTGCCATGCAATTGAGCCGCGTGGTGCGCAACGCCTTGCAAGAGGAAATCAACAAGCGAACGGTGAAAGAGTTGTTGTCCGTCAAGCGCGAGACCCTGCTGCAAGATGTCAAGCGTGAAGTCCTTGAAGTGGTCCAAGGGGCCAAGCCCTGGGGCGTGGATGTGGTCGATGTGCGCATCACCCGCGCCGATTATGTGGATGCCATCACCGAATCGGTGTATCGGCGCATGGAAGCCGAGCGCAAACGGGTGGCCAATGAGCTGCGCTCCACGGGCGCCGCCGAAGGTGAAAAAATTCGCGCCGATGCCGACCGCCAGCGTGAGGTGACGGTCGCCAATGCCTACCGTGATGCCCAAAAAATCAAAGGTGAGGGCGACGCTGAAGCTGCCAAAATTTATGCTGAAGCTTTTGGCCGTGACGCCCAATTTGCCCAGTTTTATCGCAGTCTGGACGCTTATAAGGCGAGTTTCAACAAGAAAAGCGACGTGATGGTCGTCGACCCTTCCAGTGAGTTTTTCAAAGCATTCCGCGGCAGTTCTGGCGCATCTGCGCCTCCCGCCTCCAGCAAGAAGTGATGGTCGATGGCTCGGATATGATTTGGATGGCGCTGGGCTTGGTGTTCGTGATCGAGGGCTTGATGCCCTTCATTTCACCCGCTGGTTGGCGCCGCGTCTTCATGCAAGTGCAGCAACTGACAGACGGACAAATCCGTTTTTTTGGGTTTATTTCCATCGCCTTGGGCCTGTTGCTGTTGGCTTGGATGACGTGATCGACGGGCCTCTTTGTGGGCGCCAAGTCACGGGCTAAAATCCTTCTCTTTTCACTCCCGTTTCAACCTTATGTCTGCTTGGGTCTTACCGGATCACATCGCCGATGTGTTGCCTTCAGAGGCCCGCCACATTGAGGAATTGCGCCGCATCTGGCTAGACCATGCCAGGCGCTGCGGTTATGAGTTGGTCATGCCGCCGATGCTGGAGCACTTGGACTCTTTGTTGTCCGACAGCGATCCATCCCTCAATTTGCAAACCTTCAAATTGGTCGATCAATTGTCTGGTCGCACACTGGGCTTGCGTGCAGACACCACGGTGCAGGTTGCGCGCATTGACGCCCATTTGCTCAACCGCAAAGGTGTTACCCGTTTGTGTTACTGCGGCCCTGTGCTGCACACCCGCGCAGATCGGCCCGGTGCCACCCGTGAGCCCTACCAACTGGGCGCTGAAATTTATGGCCACCCCGGCACGGAAGCCGATTTGGAAATTTTGGCCCTGGCCCTGAGAGGGGCCAAGGCAGCTGGTTTGTCGGGGGTGGTTTTGGACATGGGGCATGCCCGCATCGTTCCCGCCTTGCTTGAGGGTCTGGCCTTGGAGGATGGCTTGGTTCAAGCCTTGCATATCGCTTTGGGGCGCAAAGATGCAGCTGAAATCGCCAAATTGGCGCATCATTTGCCGGCCCCAGTGGCCTCGGCTTTAGAGGCCTTGACCCGCCTGTACGGGGATCGTTCCGTATTGATCACCGGCAGGCAGCTGTTGTCTGCTTGGCCCCAGGCGGTGGAGGCCTTGGATCAGCTGGCGTTTTTGGCCGACCAGTTGACCGATTGTGAGATCACATTCGATCTGGGTGACTTGAACGGTTACGGCTATTACAGCGGCCTCAGGTTTGCCTTGTATGCCCAAAGCGCGGGAGACGCCCTGTTGCGTGGCGGCCGCTATGACGCTGTCGGCGCCGTGTTTGGGCGCGACAGGCCAGCGGTTGGCTTCAGCCTTGATTTGAAAGAGTGGGCGCGTTGCCTGCCCCGCCCTGCGCAACACGCTGCCATCCGAGCTCCCTGGTCTGAAGATACCGAGCTGCGCCATGCCATTGACGCCCTGCGCCAGCAAGGCGAGACCGTGGTGTGTGTCTTGCCCGGTCATGACAGCGAAGCCGACGAATTCAATTGCAACCGCGAGTTGGTGCGCCAAGGCACCCAGTGGCATGTCCAACCCATCCACCCCTGACTATTTCCATTTCATGAATAATTTCCAAGGTCGCAATGTGGTTGTTGTCGGAACCCAATGGGGCGACGAAGGTAAAGGCAAACTGGTGGACTGGCTGACCGAGTCGGCGCAAGGCGTGGTTCGGTTCCAAGGCGGGCACAACGCAGGCCACACCCTGGTGATCAAAGGGGTCAAAACAGCGCTGCACTTGATCCCCAGCGGCATCATGCGCCCCGGCGTCGTTTGCTACATCGGCAATGGCGTGGTTCTGTCGATGAGCAAGTTGCTGGAAGAGATTGCTGGTTTAGAGGCGGCTGGCGTGTCTGTTCGCTCGCGCTTGCGCATCAGCGAAGCTTGTCCCTTGATACTGCCCTACCACGCCGCCATCGACTTGGCCCGTGAAGCCGCCAAAGAAAAATCCGGCTTGGACAAAATTGGCACCACCGGTCGTGGCATCGGACCTGCTTACGAAGACAAAATTGCCCGCAGAGCCTTGCGCGTTCAAGACCTCAAGCACCCCCAACGCTTTGCCGACAAACTGCGCGAAAACTTGGACTTGCACAATTTTGTGCTGACCCAATACCTCCACGCACCAGCGATTGACTTTCAGCAGGTGCTCGACCAATGCGCCTTGGAAGCTGAGCAAATTTTGCCGATGGTGGCCGATGTGTCCACTGAGCTGCACCAAGCCCATTTGAAGGGCAGCAATTTGTTGTTCGAAGGGGCCCAAGGCACCTTGCTTGATGTGGACCACGGCACCTATCCGTTTGTGACCTCCAGCAACTGCGTGGCTGGCAATGCGGCCGCGGGTGCTGGCGTGGGTCCAGGCATGCTGCACTATGTGTTGGGCATCACCAAAGCCTATTGCACCCGCGTGGGTGGGGGGCCATTTCCCACCGAGCTGGATTGGGAAACCCCTGGCACCGTGGGTCACCACCTCAGCACCGTGGGTCAGGAAAAAGGTGTCACCACAGGGCGCTCACGGCGCTGTGGTTGGTTCGACGCCGCTTTGCTCAAGCGAAGCGCTCAAGTCAATGGCTTGTCGGGTTTGTGCATCACCAAGCTCGATGTATTGGACGGGCTGACAGAGCTGCAACTTTGCACCGGTTATCAACTCGACGGCGCGGTCACCGATATCTTGCCCGCCAGCGCCGAAGATGTGGCCCGCTGTGTGCCCATTTACGAAACCATGCCGGGATGGACACAGAGCACCGTGGGGGTCACCCAGGTAGACCGTTTGCCGCCCCAAGCGCGGGCCTATTTGGACCGCATCGAGCAAGTGTGTGGCGTTCCCATTCACCTGATTTCAACCAGCCCAGATCGCGATCACACGATCATGAAAAAACACCCCTTTTCCCCCATCTAAAGCCGTTCAAACTTTTTTGAAAGCCAAACCATGCTGACCGAAGACGGTAAACACCTGTACGTCTCCTACGACGAATACCACAACCTAATTGAAAAGTTGGCGCTCAAAATCCACCAATCGGGTTGGCAGTTCGACACCATTTTGTGCTTGGCCAGGGGGGGCATGCGTCCTGGGGACATCTTGTCGCGCATCTTTGACAAGCCCTTGGCGATCATGTCCACCAGTTCCTACCGGTCCGAGGGCGGCACCATCCAAGGCCATTTGGACATTGCCCGCTTCATCACCACCCCCAAAGGTGAAATTGCTGGGCGCGTCTTGTTGGTCGATGACTTGGCCGACTCGGGTCACACGCTGAACGCGGTGATCACCATGCTGCGCGACAACTACAAGCCCATCACCGAACTGCGCAGCGCGGTCATTTGGACCAAGGGCGTATCGAGTTTTCAGCCAGACTTTTCGGTGGAATTTTTGCCGACCAATCCCTGGATACACCAGCCTTTTGAAGGCTACGACAGCATGCGCCCCGAGCAGCTGTTGGCCAAATGGCAAGTGTGAAAAAAACCACGTCGCTGATCCACCATCCCTATCGGGCGCCGGTGGATTTTGAGGCGCCATTGACGGCTGTTCACAAGGCTTCGACTGTTTTTTTTCCATCGGTCGAGGCCATGAAAAGCCGCGACTGGAAAGACAAATCTGCCTACACCTATGGGTTGCACGGCACGCCCACGACCTTCACCTTGGAAGAGCGTTTGTGTGCCATCGAGGGGGGGCTTCATTGTTTGCTCGTTCCCAGTGGCCTGGCCGCCATTGCCCAGGTGAATCTGGCCTTGCTGGCCCAAGGTGATGAGGTCTTGCTGCCGGACAACGTGTACGGCCCCAGCAAGGCCCAGGCTCAAGGCGAACTTCAACAATGGGGCATCTCGCACCGCTTTTACAACCCGCTGGATGTTGAGGATTTGGCCGCAAAAATCACGTCAGCCACGCGTTTGGTGTGGCTGGAGGCACCAGGTTCCATCACCATGGAGTTCCCTGACCTCGTGTCCCAGGTGAGGCTGTGCCGAGAGCGCGGCGTGTGTTGCGCGCTGGACAACACCTGGGGCGCAGGTTTGGCTTTCAATGCTTTTGATTTAACCCCTGAACAAGGCCCGCATTCTCTGGGCGTTGACCTCACCGTGCATGCCTTGACCAAATACCCCAGTGGTGGTGGCGATGTGCTGATGGGCAGCATCATCTCGCGCGATGACGATTTGGCCATGCGCTTGAAGCTCAGCCACATGCGCTTGGGTTTGATGGTGGGGGCCAATGACGCAGAAACGGTGTTGCGCTCTTTGCCCAGCATGGCCATGCGCTACCGTGCTCAGGACCTCAGCGCACGGCATTTGGCCCAGTGGTGCCAACAGCAGCCTGCCGTGTTGCAGGTGCTGCACCCTTGTTTGCCCGGTTCGCCAGGCCATGACCATTGGTTGCGCTTGTGCACCTCCCGTGCCCATGGCGATTTGAACCCCTTGAATGAAAGCACCGATGCTCCAGCCGGTTGGGCTGCGGCTTTGTTCAGCATCGTGATCGACCCCCAATACAGCGCGTCTCAAGTGCATCAATTTTGTGAAGCCCTGCAATTTTTCCGCTTGGGTTACAGCTGGGCGGGTCCGGTCAGTTTGGTGGTGCCCTATGAACTGAAATCATTGCGCACTGTTTGGCCTGCTTGGTTGCGACATGGCCATGTGGTTCGTTTTTCCATCGGCTTTGAAGCCACGGTAGACCTGCAACAGGACTTGTCACAAGCTTTTTCTGCGGCTTTTTCAACCATCCCCTGACACTGAGTGCGGCTTTAAATGAGAATAGTTCTTATTTAGTTTATACTCTCCGAACGTTCAAAGGGGAGAAGATGAAACGCATCAATGCATGCATCGCGGCTTTGGGATTGGGTTTGTTGGGCATGGCACAGGCCCAACAAACCCTGAATTTGTATTCGGCCAGGCACTACCCGACGGATGAAGCCCTTTACATCGACTTCACCAAATCCACAGGCATTGGCATTCGGCGGGTCGATGCTGATGATGCCGGCATCTTGACGCGCCTGAAAACCGAGGGTGCTGCCTCTCCGGCCGATGTCATTTTGTTGGTGGATGCCGCCAGGCTTTGGCGGGCCGAAACCGATGGTTTGTTTTTGCCCGTCCATTCGGCGGCGCTGGAGGCGGTCATTCCCGCTCATTTGCGCGCTCAACCCAATGCCGAAGGGGGTATCGCATGGTTTGGCATGTCCACCCGCGCCCGCGTGGTGGTTTACGACAAACGCAAAGTCGAGCGCCAAGCCGTTGACAGCTATGAAAAACTGGCTGACCCCAAACTCAAAGGCATGCTGTGCATCCGCTCTGGATCGCACCCCTACAACCTGAGTCTGTTTGGCGCATTGAATGAACACATGGGCTCGGCCGCCACAGAGCTTTGGCTCAAGGGCTTGGTGGCGAACATGGCACGTTCGCCCAAAGGCGGCGACAGCGATCAGATCAAATCAGTGGCCAGCGGCGAATGCGCTGTCGCGGTGACCAATACCTATTATTTGGCGCGCATGCTGCGTTCCTCCAATGCGGCAGAACGCAACATGGCCGAATCTGTGGGGGTTGTGTTTCCGAACCAAAACAGCTGGGGCACGCATGTCAATGTGGCCGGCGCTGCGGTGGCGCGTTACAGCAAAAATACGCCTGCGGCGATCAAATTTTTAGAGTATTTGGCGAGTCCTGCGGCACAAAATCACTTTGCCAATGGCAACAACGAATGGCCGGTGGTGAATGGTCTGAAAATGGACAATCCCGCGCTCAAAGCCATGTCGGGAGGGGACTTCAAGAGCGAGGTCATCCCCATCAGTGCCGTGGGCAAGAACCAAATCAAAATTCAGCAGATGCTCGACCGGGTGGGCTTCAAATGACTCGCGGGTATTGAGTCACCAGGGATTGGGCCAAAGCGTCAAAAGAGGCACTGTGTCGATCCAGCGGGCTGACCACCTGGGCTTGGGCGTGTTGCCTGAAGTTTCGGGAGATGGATTTCAAATAGGTGGGGTCGTAATGGCTTTCCAACAATGAATTCACCACGCTGCTGACGTCTCCCTTGGCAAGCGCGTCTTTCCAAGCATCCACCACCGCCTTCCCTTTGAGATTGATCAATGCTTCCAGGCGTTGGGCAAAGGCTTGGGTGTCGCTCACAAACAAGGGATATTCCTCCATCAGCAAAGCAACGCGCTCTGATTGAGGCAGTTGCAAGTCAATGCATGGGCTGTCGCGCATCGCGTCCATTAACACGTCCATGACCGTCAAATTACCCACTTTTCGGCTCTCTGCCTCGATAAAGATGGGGCGCGCGGGGTCCATCAGGCGCAAGGCATCCCATATTTGCATGTCAAAGCGCTTTTGGCTGGGTTGCTCCACCCCCGGCACGCGCCCCAGCACCGAGCTGCGGTGACAGGCC
>JBEDFU010000286.1:0-3506 GCA_041174965.1 Pseudomonadota bacterium
GCTGTGGGTCAACAACGATGATGACCCGGCTTTTGTGCGCGCCATCACCACGCCCAAGCGTGGCGTGGGACACCAAACCTTGCAGCAATTGGGGCAATTTGCCAACCAATACAAGCTGAGCTTGTTTGAAGCCTTGTTCAGCCACAGCTTGGGCAGTGTGCTGAGCGCCAGGGCCGTGGCATCGCTGCATGAGTTTGGCCGCAGCATCAATGACTTGCAGTACCGGGCCCGCCACACCGAAGGCGCTGAAGACGCTCAATGCTTTTTGACGGATTGGCTCAAAGACATTGGCTACGAGCAACATCTGCATGACCAAGAAGACACCGACAAAATGGCCGCTGCGCGCTGGGGCCATGTGCTGGAGTTTTGCGAGTGGATGGCCCAGCGCTGCGGCGGCGTCATCGATGACGCGGCTGGGGTGAGCTTGGTTTCCGAGCGAAAAAATTTGCTCGAAGTGGCCCAAACCATTTCCCTGTTATCGACGCTGAGCGAGCGCGAAACCGACCAAAACGTCGTCACCTTGTCCACATTGCATGCCGCCAAGGGCCTGGAATGGCCGCACGTCATGTTGGTGGGCGTCAATGAAGGTTTGCTGCCCTTTCGGCAAGACACCCCGGTGGTGGAAGGCGTGTTGACCGAATCACAAGCGATTCATTTGCAAGAAGAACGCCGCTTGATGTATGTGGGCATCACCCGTGCCCAACACACCTTGGCGGTCAGTTGGGCGCGCAAGCGCAAGAAGGGCCGCGACATGGTGGTGGGGGTGCCCAGCCGCTTCATCGCAGAAATGGGCTTGGACGATACGACCGTCAAAGAAGACCCACGCGCCAAACTGCGTGCATTGCGGGCAGAGTTTGCGGCCAAAGCGGCTTTACAAGCGGCTCAAGAGCCTTAAGCCCATGTTGCCCAACAGCCCCGAGCAGCGCCGCATCGGCATCGCCCTGGTGAGCTTCACCACACTGATGTTTGCATCGTTGGATGCCTTGGCCAAATATTTGGTGCAAGAACTGCCCGTGCTTCAAGTGGTTTGGTTGCGCTTTGCCACCCATGTGTTGATCATGGCAGCACTGCTGTGGCCGCAACATGGCCGGCTGTTGATCACCGTTCAACGCCCCCGCCTGCACGCTTTGCGCGGTTTGATGATGTGTGCCATGACGGCGCTGAATTTTTGGGCATTGCAATATTTGCAATTGGCCGAAACGGGTGCGATGCAGTTTTCTGTGCCCATCTTGATCGCGGTTTTCAGCGCCCTTTGGTTGGGTGAAAAACTCGATCTGCGCCGATGGATCGCGATATTGACCGGTTTTGTGGGCGTGCTCATCATCATCCGACCGGGATCGCACGCTTTTCACCCGGCGATATTGCTCACCTTGCTCAATGCCATCTTGTATGCCAGCTTTAACTTGCTGACGCGCCACATGGCCAAAACCGAGTCGGCCGAGGCCACCCAATGGCTGGCTGCTGCGGTCGCCGCCGTGGTGCTCACGCCTTTTGGAATCTGGCAATGGCAAACCCCACAAGACTGGAGCACCTGGGGCTGGATCACACTGACCGGCCTGCTTGGTGGCCTAGGGCATTACTGCGTGACCTTGGCCCACCGCCGGGCATCCGCCGCTGTATTGGGCCCTTTTTTATACCAGCAAATCATCTATATGTCAGCGCTGGGCTGGTTGGTGTTTGGCAATGTGCCCGACTCGGCTGTTGTTCTGGGTGGGTGTGTGGTGGTGGGGAGTGGGTTTTATTTGTTGTGGCGGGAAATATTCAAGTTTTAGCAGCTTTTGAGCGACTACCCACAACACTTACCAAAAAAAGTTTATGCAATTTGAATCGCAACGGTTATGAACGACCCCCAAGAGGGGTCTGCTTAAACTCATCTAAGGTTTCAGGACTGGTTAAGCACTGAACCATAAAAAGCCAACCAAGCTGCAGAAACAGTCGAACTGGAAAAGTCGTTAAATGCACGCTGACGCGCTGCTTTACCCAATTTCCCTAACACTTCCGGATTAGAGCCTAATCGCTCCATCGTTTGTGAAAGTTCCTTGACATTTCCCACATCAACAAAGCACCCCGTATGGTTTTCGACGATGGCATCGACTAACCCATCAATCCGATAAGCAATGGTTGGGATACCGCAGGCAGCCGCCTCGATGACAACAGAACCGAAGCCCTCACGGTAACTCGGAAGGACGAAGACGTCGGCCGCAGCCATGTAACGTTCAGGCACCGGCGTCGGACCAAACCATCGGATGCGTGCACCTAGTCTCTGTCCCTCGTTCTGCAAGTTGGCCTGCAAACTCTCCTCATCAGGACCGACCATCCACAATTCCCACTGCCCATGTCTGGCGTTGAGCGTCGCGAAAGCTTCGACTAGATCAAAGATACCCTTGTCACGCACCAGGCGGCCGACGAAGATGAAGACCGGGACCGCATCGGCAACGCCGGTTTTAGTGCGCAGCGCGGCACGCGCCGCCGGGTCGGGCCGAAAGCGCGCCAGATCGACGCCGGCCATCGAACCCTGACCGAGTACGTTCACGCCACCGTACCGCACCACGCCTTCCGCTTCCAGAAAACGGCACTGAGAGGCGCTGTCGGCAAACACCCGACTGGCACACATCGCGATCAACCGGTCGATGCCCTTAAGCACAGAGCGTCCGATGCCCGTCTTGGTCGCCCACACCTGCCCGGTGAAGGTATGAAACCGCCACGGGACGCGCGCCAACCAGCCGGCCAGCATGGCCAGCAAGCCCGCCTTGGGCGTCAGGCTGTGCACCGTCGCCGGCCGTATTTCCCAGAAACAGTGCAGCAACTGGAACAGGGCGCGCAAATCCTGCCAAGGCGAAATCTTACGGGCGATGTCGATATGGCGGACCCGCACGGCACGCGCCACATCGTCAACCAAGGGGTAAGCCGTGGTGTTCACGCACAGCGTGACATCATGGGTTTCGGCCAGCGCCAACAAATGGGTACGCAAAAAGGCGTTGACCGCAAAAGGCGTGGTGGCGACGAAGACCAGCGCATGTCTCATGATCGATGCCGATACCTCAAGCGCCCTTTCGCGCCACCAGCCAGTTCACGGCCTGGCGCAAGCCCGGCAGTGCCGCCCATTCCCACTCGCCGAGACATTCGACCAAACTGGCGCCGGTCCCATGCTTGAAATCAAACACGCCCTTGTTGCCGACCGGATCGACACCGCTGAGATCGTAGTCGCGCAAACCCAGCCGGCTGCAGTGATCGAGTAGAGCCCATAGGGTCGCGTGCGAGGCATACACCTTGCGCGCCTCGCTGCCGGCCACAGCCAGCAGATCCATCGCCGTCGCCCCGCACAGGCCGGCCGCACGAATCGCCAGCAAGCGCCCCTCAGCGTCTAGGCAACGGTAGACGACTACCTGTTGGCGGCATTGCGTGAAGATTGCCGCCAATTCGGTCGCGCTATGTTGTTCCGGCAGTGATTTGAGGCTTTCCATCTCGCGGTAGAGTGCCGAAATGGCGTCGAGATCGGGATTTTC
>JBEDFU010000287.1:0-13170 GCA_041174965.1 Pseudomonadota bacterium
AAAGATGGGGCGCGCGGGGTCCATCAGGCGCAAGGCATCCCATATTTGCATGTCAAAGCGCTTTTGGCTGGGTTGCTCCACCCCCGGCACGCGCCCCAGCACCGAGCTGCGGTGACAGGCCAAAGCCTCCAGGTCCAACACCTGCGCGCCGTGCCGGTGCAAGGCATGGAGCAAGCGGGTTTTGCCGCTGCCGGTGGTGCCGCACACCACCACAAAACGGAAATTGGCCATGTGCTTGTCCAGCCATGCCAGCATGGCAGCACGAAAGGCTTTGTAGCCGCCCTCCAGCACGGTGACCTGAAAACCAATTTGGCTCAGCACCAGGGACAAGGCGCCACTGCGTTTGCCGCCGCGCCAGCAATAGATCAAGGGTTGCCAGGTTTTGGGCAATGACAACACCTCACGCTCAATGTGGCGGGCGATGTTCACCGCCACCCAGGCAGCGCCCAATTTTTGCGCTTCGAAGCCACCCTTTTCCTTGAACAAGGTGCCAATGACGATGCGCTGCTCGTTGTTCAAGCTGGGCCAATTCACAGCTCCGGGCAAGTGATCCTGGTCGAATTCACCCTCGCTGCGGGCATCGATGATGGCGGAAAACCCACCTGGGCCGACCATGCGTTCCAAGGCCTGCTCTGCAGGCATGCGTTGCAAACTCATGCCTGAACACTCACAGCATTTTTTCCAACACCGGCCAGGTGTGTTGCAGCATCAGGCTTTGTGCCTTCTCGTTGGGGTGGATGCGGTCAGCTTGGAACCAATCGCCAGCTGCGGTCAGTGGCTCTAAAAAGAAGGGCAACAAGCGCGACTGGCTTTGCTTGGCCACTTGGGCAAAGGCTTTGGCAAATTGTTCGTTGTAGTCGGCGCCATAGTTGGGTGGCACTTTCATGCCCAACAGCAAAACCCGTGCGCCTTGGAGCTTGGCCTGTTGTGCCATGAACAAAAGATTGTCTTGGGTGCTTTTGAGGGGCAGGCCGCGCAAGGCATCGTTGCCGCCGAGTTCGATCACCACCAAGCGAGGTTGATGGGTCCTCAGCAACTGTTCGATTCGAGATCGACCGCCAGCGGTGGTCTCGCCACTGATGCTGGCATTGATCACCTTCCATTGGGGGTGGCTGGTGGCCAAGCGTTCAGACAGCAAACTGACCCAACCGGTCCCCCGCGGCAAACCGTACTCTGCACTGAGGGAGTCTCCCATGACCAACAGCGGATAGCTGGGGCTGGGTGGGGGCTTTGCACTGACTTGGGCTTGCGCCACATGAGTCAACGACAATGTGAACCAGACAGCCCAGGTCCAGATGATCTTCATCCCCAGCCTGCGCCCCACAGCCATCCCCATCAACATGACAAAACCCATTCTTGAAGTTGCCCACGTGTCCAAATCGGTCACCGATGCCACCGGCACACTCGATATTCTCCGCGATATTGACTTTCAGTTGGAGCGCGGCGAGACCGTGGCCATTGTGGGGGCCTCGGGTTCGGGCAAAAGCACTTTGCTGTCCATCATGGCCGGCTTGGACACGCCCACCCACGGCACCGTGCGTTTGGCCGGAGAAGACTTGTTTGCCCGCGATGAAGATGCCCGCGCCGCCATGCGCGCCCAATACATGGGCTTTGTCTTTCAAAGTTTTCAACTGCTGGGCTCTTTGACCGCTTTGGAAAACGTCATGTTGGCACTGGAGTTGGGCGGACGTCCGCGCGCCCGAGAGAATGCCCGCAGCATGCTCGAGCGTGTGGGTTTGGGTGAGCGACTCCACCATTACCCCCGTGTCTTGAGCGGAGGCGAGCAGCAAAGGGTGGCCTTGGCACGCGCCTTCGTGGTGCAACCTGCGGTGTTGTTGGCCGATGAACCCACCGGCAGTTTGGACAAGGCCAGTGGCGAGCGGGTCATGGCATTGATGATGGACCTGAACCAAGCCACCGATACCACCTTGGTATTGGTCACCCACGATGCGGCCATCAGCCAGCGCTGCCAACGGCGCATTGCCATTGAAGCCGGTGCACAGGTTGCGGTTGGATAATCAAACCATGTCGGTCCCTCTCAAAGTGATTTTTGGTTTCCATGCGGTGGGTGTGCGCATGAAGACGGCCCCTCAGTCGGTTGTTGAATTGCATGTCGATGCCAGCCGGCGCGATGTGCGCATGCGCCAGTTCATGCAGCGCGCCCAAGACAGCGGCATGCGCATCATCCCCAGCGATGGGCTGCGCTTGGCCAAGCTGTGTGGCAGCCATGGTCACCAGGGCGTGGTGGCCCGGGTCCAGGCTTTGTTGCAATGCCATTCCTTGGATGACCACCTCGACCAACTGCCTGAAGGTCAGATCCCTTTGCTGTTGGTGTTGGATGGCGTGACCGATCCGCACAACCTGGGCGCGTGTTTGCGCGTGGCCGATGGGGCAGGGGCGCATGCCGTGATTGCCCCCAAGGACCACGCCGTGGGCCTCAATGCCACCGTGGCCAAAGTGGCCAGTGGCGCGGCCGATACCGTGCCCTATTTCATGGTCACCAACCTGGCCAGAACCCTCAACGAACTCAAAGAGCGGGGCATTTGGATCATCGGCACCAGCGACGACGCCCCCACATCAATCTACCAAAATGACCTCAAAGGCCCGGTCGCTTGGGTCTTGGGGGCCGAAGGCGAGGGCATGCGCCAGTTGACCCGCAAAACCTGCGATCAATTGGTGCGCATCCCCATGCAAGGGGCGGTGGAAAGCCTCAACGTCTCAGTGGCCAGTGGCGTGTGCCTGTTTGAGAGCCTGCGACAACGCAGCGGCGCCACGGCCTAACCTGAGGGCGTCAATCCCTCGTGGGTGTCAAACCCAACCGAGCAAACCCAGCACCGCACCAGCGGCCAGCAGCCACAGCACATGGATGCGGGTCTTCCACATCAGCAGCACCGAAGCGGCCGTCAATAGCAAACCCGGCGCATGCTGGGCATCGGCCTGAATGGGGGGCAACAACAGCCAACCGGTCGAGAACATCAGGGCAATCAACAAAGGGGCCATGCCCGCTTTGAAGGCGCGCACGCCTACCCGATCTTGATAGCGCATGCCCCATCGGTTGACCACCAGCGTCAAGCACCCGGACGGGCCCAGGATTCCCAATAAGCACAAAAAAGCAGCCAACACACCCCAAGCCCAGGCCAATGGGCCAGCTGTCATACCGCCACCGGCCTGAACCCCCAAGGTCCAGCCCAGAATGGCGACAAACAGCACATTGGGGCCTGGGGCAATTTGTGCCAAGGTGATGGAGGAGTTGAATTCCGGGTCACTCAGCCAATGCTGCTGGTCGACCAAATAGCGGTGCATGTCGGGTGCGGCCGCGACCACGCCGCCAAAGGTGATCAGCGACAAACTTAAAAAATGCAGCACCATGTGCAGCCAATCGGCAGCGTTCAAACTCATGGCTGCACCTTGGGCCGCACCATGCAGCGCCATGCCCACACGCTCGACGGCACACCGACCATCAACCAGGCCAAGGCCAAGGGGATGCGCCACACGGCCACCACCACAAAGCCAACACTCAGCAACGCATAGCAAACCGGCAAGCCCATGGGGTTGCCCTTGAGCCCTTGGAGCAAGCGCAAGGCATTGCCCATGATCATCCCTGACACCACACAACCCATGGCGTGCAACATCGATCGCACCGCAGGCAACTCATACAGGCCTTGGTAAAGGGCCGCAAAACACAGCACCAAGGTGCAGGGGGCCAACATCAGGCCGGTGATGGCGCACAGCGCGCCGCGTGCGCCAAAGTAACGGTCGCCCAGCATCAGCGTCAAATTCACCACATGCGGGCCGGGCAGGGTTTGGGCCACCGACCAATCTTCCAAAAAACCTTGGGGGGTCAGCCACTTTTTTTGGTCGACCAAAATCCGCTGCACCACTGCTTGCACCCCACCAAAGCCTTGCAAGGCCATCCAGGTGAAGGTCAAAAACAGATCCCAACAAGATTGGGGCCGGTTCACGGACTCGGTCATACGGTCAAACCACCGGAAACCTCAATCACGGCGCCGTTGATGTAGGCCGCTTGATCGCTGGCCAAAAATGTGTAAACCCGGGCGATGTCTTGGGGCTGCCCAAGCCGTTTCAACGGCACCCGATCGCGCATCTCGTCGATCACCTTGGCTGGCATGGTGGCCAAAATGGGGGTTTCGATGAAGCCGGGCGCCACCGCATTCACCCGGATGCCTTTGGGCCCCAGTTCGCGGGCCCAGGTTTTGGTGAAACCAATCACGCCAAATTTGCTGGCGGCATAGTTGGTTTGTCCAAAATTGCCATAAATGCCCACCACCGACGAGGCATTCAAAATCACGCCGCTGCCTTGGGCCACCATGGGGTCGGACACGGCTTGGGCGCAGTGGAACACGCCCCGCAAATTGACATCGATCACCCGGTCAAATTGCTCCAAAGTCATTTTCTGCAGCCGCGCATCTTGGGTGATGCCAGCGTTATTGACCAACACATCGATGCGCCCAAACTGCGCCAAGGTGTTTTGCACCATGGCATCGACCATCTCACGCTGGGTCACATCGACCACGAAGCCGGCAACGGGCACGCCCAGCGCTTTGCACAGGGCCACAGCCGCATCGACACCCGCTTGTCGCACATCGCAGACCACCACGGTCGCCCCTTCTCGGGCAAATTCGAGGGCGGTGGCCAGGCCAATGCCTTGGGCGGCACCGGTGATGACGCTGACCTTGCCGGTCAGCCTTTGGGCGGTGAGGGTGTTCATGTTGATGAGAAGGATGGTGGTCTAAAGAAGTTCTAAGCCTGAGTGCTGACCCAAGGCCGCTCGATCAGGCGCTGGGCAGTATAGGCACTCTGCGTCTTGCGACAGCTTGGGATCGAACGTGGGTGACAGCCGCCAGGGCGTGCAGGGCTTCCCCCCACGATATATGCGCCATTGGGCATGCATGGTGCTCATCTGAAGGCGCAAGGTTTACACTATCCCGTTGTTTCAAAAGGCTCTTTTTCAGTGGATGTCTCCGAATTCAGCCGCCCCGCCAAAGCCCTGAGCAGTTATAAAAAGCATTGGGCTGCGCGTTTTGGCACCGCACCCTTCCTGCCCATGAGCCGTGCCGAAATGGCCGAATTGGGCTGGGACAGTTGCGATGTGGTGCTGGTCACGGGGGACGCTTATGTCGATCACCCCAGTTTTGGCATGGCGGTGATTGGCCGCATGCTGGAAAACCAAGGCTTTCGGGTCGGCATCATCGCCCAGCCCGATTGGCAAAGTGCCGAACCTTTTGCCGCATTGGGCCGCCCCAATTTGTTTTTTGGGGTCACCGCTGGCAACATGGATTCCATGATCAACCGCTACACAGCGGATCGAAAAATCCGCAGCGATGACGCTTACACACCTGGCGATGTGGCCGGCAAGCGCCCAGACCGAGCCGCCATTGTGTACAGCCAGCGCTGCCGTGAGGCCTTCAAAGACGTGCCCATCATCATGGGCGGCATCGAAGGCTCGCTCAGGCGCATTGCCCATTACGACTATTGGCAAGACAAAGTGCGCCGCTCCATCGTGATCGACGCCAAGTGCGATTTGCTGCTGTACGGCAACGCAGAACGTGCCATTGTTGAAGTGGCACACCGCTTGGCCGCCAAAGAGCCGGTGCAAAACATCACAGAAGTGCGCGGCACAGCCTATGTGTGTCGCACCACGCCCTTGGATTGGACCGAAATCAACTCCACAGAGGTGGATCGGCCTGGGCCGGTGGAGTCGCACCTCAACCCTTATCTGATGATTTCCGAGCAAGCTTCGTCCCAAGGGCAAAGCTGCGAGGCGTCCTCCCAGGGCGCCGCACCCGCCACATCGCAAGCGCCCAAGGTCGAGCCAGGCGTGCCCATGATGGTGCCGATAGGCTGGCTGGGCAAAACCAAGGCCAAGGCCAAGGTGTCACCCCGTGAGCGCACCGTGATCCGCTTGCCCGCTTATGAACAAGTGCGCAGCGACCCCGTGTTGTATGCCCATGCGAATCGGGTTTTGCACTTGGAAACCAACCCCGGCAACGCCCGCGCTTTGGTGCAAGCCCACGGCGAAGGTGCCACGGCGCGCGATGTATGGATCACCCCACCGCCCATCCCCTTGACCACGGCCGAAATGGATTTGGTGTTTGGCCTGCCGTATGCCCGCTCGCCCCACCCGGTGTACGCCGACGAACAAGGTCGCCACGATGGCCCGACCAAAATCCCCGCCTGGGAGATGATCCGTTTCAGCGTCAACATCATGCGCGGTTGCTTTGGTGGTTGTACTTTTTGCTCCATCACTGAGCACGAGGGCCGCATCATCCAAAGCCGCAGCGAGGCCTCGGTGTTGCAAGAGATCCAAGACATCCGCGACAAAGTCACGGGCTTCACTGGCGTCATCTCCGACTTGGGCGGCCCCACGGCCAACATGTACCGCATTGGCTGCAAGTCCCCTGAAATTGAGGCCGCCTGTCGCAAGCCCAGTTGTGTTTATCCCGGCATTTGCTCCAACCTCAACACCAGCCACCAACCCTTGATCCAGATGTACCGCAAGGCCCGGGCGATCAAGGGGGTGAAAAAAATCCTGATTGGCTCGGGGTTGCGCTACGACCTGGCCATCGAGTCGCCCGAATACATCCGCGAATTGGCCACCCACCATGTGGGCGGTTATTTGAAGATCGCCCCCGAGCACACACAGACGGGGCCTTTGTCGAAGATGATGAAACCGGGCATCGGCAGCTACGACCGCTTCAAGCAGTTGTTTGACCAATACAGCGCTGAGGCGGGCAAAAAGCAGTACCTGATCCCCTATTTCATTGCCGCCCACCCCGGCACCAGCGACGAAGACATGATGCACTTGGCCATGTGGCTGAAAAAAAATGGTTTCCGAGCCGATCAGGTGCAAACCTTCTACCCCAGCCCCATGGCCACGGCCACGGCCATGTACCACAGTGGCAAGAACCCCTTGCGCAAAATCGGGCGTGACAGCGAAGGTGTGGACATCGTGCGCGGCGACAAGCGCCGGCGGCTGCACAAAGCCTTTTTGCGTTACCACGATGCCAACAATTGGCCCTTGTTGCGCGAGGCGCTCAAGACCATGGGGCGCAGTGATTTGATCGGCAACGGCAAGCATCACCTCATCCCCAGCTTTCAACCGCAAACACAAGGGGCTTATGTGAGCGCCCGGCGCAAAAACAGCACGCCCAGGCCCGATGCCCCGGGCCAATTGCTTACCCAGCACACGGGTTTGCCACCGCGCCCGGGTGTGAAAGGCCCGCGCAAAGCCAAAGTTTGAGCTAGCGAACGCGCTGCTTCATGGCGCGCTCGACCTCGCGCTTGCCCTCGCGGTCTTTGATGGTGTCGCGCTTGTCGTGGTCGGCCTTGCCTTTCGCCAAGGCAATTTCGCACTTGATCTTGCCGTTTTTCCAATGCAAATTGAGCGGTACCAAGGTATAGCCCTTTTGCTCGACCTTGCCGATCAGGCGCCGAATTTCGTCTTTTTGCAACAGCAGCTTTTTGGTCCGGACCGAATCGGGCCGCACATGGGTGGAGGCGGTATTTAAGGGGTTGATTTGGCAGCCGATGACAAACAATTCGCCATTGCGAATGACCACGTAGCCATCGGTGAGTTGCACCTTGCCCTCGCGCACCGACTTCACCTCCCAGCCCTCGAGCACCATGCCGGCTTCAAAACGCTCCTCAATGAAGTAATTGAAGATGGCTTTTTTGTTGTCGGCGATGCGGGCAGTGCTGGGGGCTTTGGTGGACATGGAGGGCTAAATGGGGGCGTTCAGGGTACTTACAATGACTTGATGAACGCCGCAGTGCAAACACCCATTCTATGAAAACCATCCACAAGTCGGTTTTGATTTGGTTCAGCGCACAAGAAATGTTCGACCTGGTCACCGATGTGCCCAGTTACCCCCAGTTCTTGCCTTGGTGTGACCGGGCCAGGGTGGTCATACCCCACGAAGACGGTGTGACCGCTGAAATTGGCATGGCTCTGGGGGGCCTGCACAAAAGCTTCACCACGCGCAACGTCCACACCCCTGGGCGCGAGGTGCGGGTGCAATTGATCGATGGCCCCTTCAAACAATTGGACGGCGTTTGGTTGTTTGAGCCCATGGGCCAGGAGCGGGCTTGCCGGGTGGACTTGAAGCTCAATTACAGCTTCGACAGCATGTTTGCCGTGCTCATTGGGCCTTTGTTTGACCGCATTGCCGCCACCTTGGTCGATGCGTTTGTCAAACGCGCTGAACAGGTCTATGCCCACGATTGAGGTCACCTTGGTGTATTCGCCCGCCTCGCGGGTGGTGCACGAAGTGGTGCTGCATTTGCCAGAAGGCAGCCGGGTTCGAGATGCTTGGGTGGCCAGCGCATGGTTTGCCACCCCAGCGGATGGGCAGCCACAGTTCCCGAACGCTTCCATTTGGGGCCGGCGTGCCACGCCCGACCAGGTGTTGCGCCACGGCGACCGACTCGAGGCCTTGCGCCCCCTCCAAGTCGACCCCAAAGAGGCGCGCCGCCAGCGGTTCGTCAAGCAAGGTGCGCGCGCTGCGGGTTTGTTTGCACGCCGCCGCCCAGGCGCCAAGCCGGGGTATTAGGGCGCCACAGAGCGGCTGACAACGGTATACAGCCTGCGCCGAGCGGGTCGGTACAATTTGCTTTTTGGAGCCCAACCATGCGCCTCTTAGGCAATGCGCTCACCTTCGACGATGTGTTGCTGGTGCCCGCCTTCTCAGAAGTCCTGCCCAAGGACACCACGCTGTCCACCCCTTTTTCGCGTCGCATCCAACTCAATTTGCCACTGGTATCAGCGGCCATGGACACGGTGACCGAGGCCCGTTTGGCGATTGCCATCGCCCAAGAGGGTGGCATCGGCATCGTGCACAAAAATCTCACCCCCCAACAACAAGCCGCTGAAGTGGCCAAAGTGAAACGCTACGAAAGTGGCGTGCTGCGCGACCCGGTGGTCATCACCCCTGAGCACACGGTCAGACAGGTCATGGCCATGTCCGAGCAAATGGGCATTTCGGGCTTTCCGGTGTGCCAAGGCAAGCAGGTGGTGGGCATCGTCACAGGCCGTGATTTGCGCTTTGAGCAGCGCTACGACGTGCAGGTGCGCGAAATCATGACCCCGCTGGACAAGCTGATCACCGTGCCCGAAGGGGTCACCCCGCAAGAAGCCAAAGCCTTGCTCAACAAGCACAAACTCGAGCGCTTGTTGGTGGTGAGCGATTCTTTTGAGCTCAAAGGCCTCATCACTGTCAAAGACATCACCAAACAAACCAGTTTCCCCAACGCCGCCCGCGATTCAGCAGGGCGCTTGCGCGTGGGCGCGGCCGTGGGCGTGGGTGAGGGCACCGAAGAGCGGGTGGAGGCTTTGGTCAACGCCGGCGTGGATGTGATCGTGGTCGACACCGCGCATGGCCACAGCAAGGGCGTGATCGAACGGGTGCGCTGGGTCAAACAGAACTACCCCCAGATTGATGTGGTGGGCGGCAACATTGCCACAGGCGCCGCTGCCTTGGCTTTGGCCGATGCGGGTGCAGACGCGGTCAAGGTCGGCATTGGGCCGGGCTCGATTTGCACCACCCGCATCGTTGCCGGTGTGGGCGTGCCCCAAATCACCGCCATTGACGGCGTGGCTAAAGCGCTGCAAGGGACGGGCATCCCTTTGATTGCCGATGGCGGCATTCGCTACAGCGGCGACATCGCCAAGGCCATTGCCGCCGGGGCCTCCACCGTGATGATGGGGGGCATGTTTGCCGGCACCGAAGAGGCGCCGGGCGAAATCGTGCTGTACCAAGGCCGCAGTTACAAAAGTTACCGGGGCATGGGCAGCATTGGCGCCATGCAGCAAGGCAGCGCAGACCGGTATTTTCAAGAGTCTTCGACCGGCAATCCCAATGCCGACAAGTTGGTCCCGGAGGGCATTGAAGGCCGGGTGCCCTACAAAGGCTCGATGGTCAACATCGTCTACCAAATGGCCGGGGGGTTGCGTGCCGCCATGGGCTATTGCGGCTGCGCCACCATCGAAGCCATGAAGACCCAGGCCGAATTTGTGCAAATCACCGCTGCCGGCATGCGCGAAAGCCATGTCCACGATGTTCAAATCACCAAAGAGGCACCGAATTACCGGGCTGACTGAAGCATCTTTTTGACTTTGATGCGTTGAAATGATCTCCCTTGGAACCAATGTCCCATGCTGCTTGACCAACTCCGACAAATGAACGTCCTTTTGAATGGCATCGCTGAGCAATTCGGTGCCAGTCGCTTGCGCGTTTTTGGTTCTGTGGCTCGGGGTGAAGAAACCGCGCAAAGCGATGTGGATTTTTTAGTGGAATTCCCCCAAGGCTATGACCGCATCACCCAGCGGATGCCGTTGACGCAAAAGCTGGCTGACATTTTGAATCGCAAGGTAGAGCTGATCCCTGAGCACGAATTGAACGCCCATATGCGCCAGAAAATTTTGGCGGAGGCTGTCTCATTGTGAGCAAATCGTGGAAAATTTACGCCCTGCACATATTGGATGTGTCTGCCAAAATTGAACGCATTCAAGCGCGTGGCGACATCACGCAGGATGAAGTCCTATACGATGCAATGCTGCGAAATTGGCAAACGCTTTCCGAGGCCACGCAAATGCTGCCAGACCCGCTCAAGTCTGCGTTTCCAAACGTGCCTTGGCGTGAAGTGAGTGGTTTTCGCAATATCCTGGTTCACAACTATTTGGGTGATATTGATTCCATGACCGTTTTGTCGGTCGTGAAAAATCACTTGCCTCCACTCATCGACAGTGTGCGAACCATGCTTGCTGCCGATGGCAAACAGTTCAATTGATCTTTTATTCATGCTGCATCAAAAAATCCTGATCCTCGACTTCGGCTCGCAAGTCACCCAACTGATCGCGCGCCGGGTGCGTGAGGCCCATGTTTATTGCGAGGTCCATCCCTGTGATGTGAGCGATGCTTGGCTGCGCGACTTTGCCAGCGATGGGCAGTTGCGCGGCATTGTGTTGTCGGGCAGCCATGCCAGTGCCTACGAAGAAAGCACAGACCGCGCACCCCAAGCGGTGTTTGAGTTGGGTGTCCCCGTGCTGGGCATCTGCTACGGCATGCAAACCATGGCCCAACAATTGGGCGGGCAGGTGTCGGCGGCTGAAATGGTCAACGGCATGGCCAAGCGAGAGTTTGGTTATGCCGAGGTGCGCGCCCATGGCCACACGGCCTTGCTCGAAGACATCCAAGACATGGTCAACGACCAAGGCCATGGCCTGCTCAAAGTCTGGATGAGCCATGGCGACAAAGTGTCTGAACTGCCGCCCGGTTTCAAGGTCATGGCCAGCACACCCAGTTGCCCCATTGCGGGCATGGCCGACGAACAACGGCGGTTTTACGGTGTGCAGTTTCACCCCGAAGTCACCCACACCGTTCAGGGCCGGGCCTTGATTGAACGCTTTGTCCTGGGCATTTGCCAGACCCGCCCGGATTGGATCATGGGCGACTACATCAGCGAAGCGGTCGAGAAAATCCGCACCCAAGTGGGCGATGAAGAGGTCATTTTGGGTTTGTCGGGCGGTGTGGACTCTTCCGTTGCTGCCGCACTCATACACCGCGCCATCGGCGACCAGCTCACCTGCGTGTTTGTCGACCACGGCCTGCTGCGACTGAACGAAGGCGACGCGGTGATGGAGATGTTTGTCGGCAAACTCCACGCCAAAGTGATCCGCGTGGACGCGGCCGATTTGTTTCTGGGCAAGTTGGCCGGTGTGACCGACCCCGAGGCCAAACGCAAAATCATTGGTGGCTTGTTTGTCGATGTGTTCAAGGCCGAGGCCGCCAAGCTCAAAGCCGGGCAGGGCGGCCACAAAGGCGCGACCTTTTTGGCCCAGGGCACGATTTACCCCGATGTGATTGAAAGTGGTGGGGCCAAAAGCAAAAAAGCAGTCACCATCAAAAGCCACCACAACGTGGGCGGCCTGCCCGAACAGCTGGGTTTGAAACTGTTGGAGCCTTTGCGCGACCTGTTCAAAGACGAGGTGCGCGAGTTGGGCGTGGCCCTGGGCCTGCCGCCATCCATGGTCTATCGCCACCCCTTCCCCGGCCCGGGCCTGGGCGTGCGCATTTTGGGTGAGGTGAAAAAAGAATACGCCGACCTGCTGCGCCGCGCCGACGCCATCTTCATCGAAGAGCTTCACCACTTCAAAGACGACAGTGGCAAAAGTTGGTACGACCTGACCAGTCAAGCCTTCACCGTGTTTTTACCGGTGAAAAGTGTGGGTGTGATGGGCGACGGGCGCACCTATGAGTACGTGGTGGCCTTGCGCGCCGTGCAAACCAGCGACTTCATGACCGCCGATTGGGCTGAGTTGCCCTATGCCTTGTTGAAAAAAGTGTCGAGCCGCATCATCAATGAAGTGCGTGGCATCAACCGCGTCACCTATGATGTGAGCAGCAAACCGCCGGCCACCATTGAGTGGGAGTGATGACGCCGGTCCACCGCTGGAGTCAACATGTACCTCCCCCCCCAATTCAACCACCCTGACCACGCGCTGGAGCTGATCCGCAGCCACCCTTTGGCCAGTTTGATCTCCAACGACGACGACGGGTTTCCGTTTGTCAGCCATTTGCCCATGCACGTGGAAACCGAGGGAGCGGCCTGGCAAATGCTGGGGCATTGCGCGCGGGCCAATCCGCATTGGAAGTACTTGTCCCAGCGCTCGGATGCTTTGTTGGTGTTTCAGGGACCACATGCGTTCATGTCCACCCGCGTCTACCCCGATTTGGTGCGGGTTCCCACCTGGAGCTACCTGGTGGTGCATGTGAAGGTGCGCCTGCAATTGGTCGATGGCGAAGAGGCCAAAGACGTGCTGCTCAAGCAGTTGATCGCCGACCACGATGCCCCCTATGCCGCGCAATGGCGCGGGCTGCCCGAGAGCTACACCCAAGGCATGCTCAAAGCCATCGTGGCCTTCAAAGGCGAGGTGCTGGATGTGAAATGCAAGATCAAACTCAACCAACACCGCAGCGAAGCGCACGAGCGCATGAAGGCCGATTACGCGCAAGGCACTGAGCAAGAGCGCGCCTTGGCCCATTGGATGGAGAGGCTGGGTTTGTGACCCTGTCTCTCAACCCTGAACCACCCTATATGTTGTCAACCCAAGCACCGCTCAGCGACGAAGCCGCGATGGCCCTGGCTTTGGCG
>JBEDFU010000288.1:0-4696 GCA_041174965.1 Pseudomonadota bacterium
GGGCCACAGCCCCCAGCGCAGCGCGCCACCCCCTGCTTTGCAAGGCTGCCATATTTACAACTTTGTTTGAATTATTGATATTGTGATTTTTGCACGCCCCACCAACGCCGCAGTGATTCCCCCACAATCGGCGTTTCTCTTGCCGCATTGCCCGCCATGACCGCACCCACTGAACTGCCCAGCGACCCCGCCGCCATCGAACACCTGGCCCAGCAACTGGAACTTCACCCCGATTACCGGGTGTTGCGCCGCTTGCCCATGCGCAGCCACTTCCACCCCGCGCCCGATGGGGCGCCATTGCGCCGGGGCGTGGTGCTCGACACCGAAACCACTGGCATGGACAGCGCCCAAGACCGGGTGATTGAGCTCGGGATGGTGCTGTTTGAGTTCGACCCGGTCAGCGGCACGGTGGTGCGCGTGGTCGATGTGTTTGACGAATTGGAAGACCCCGGCTTTGCCATCCCGCCGGCGACCATCGCCATCCACCACATCACCGACGACATGGTCAGCGGGCGGCAGATTGACGACGCCGCTGTGGCCCGCCTGCTCAAAGATGTGGCGGTGGTGATCGCCCACAACGCCGCCTTTGACCGGCCCTTTGTCGAGCAGCGCTGGCCGGTGTTTGCCGACATGGACTGGGCGTGCTCGGTCAAAGACATCCCCTGGCGCGAAGAAGGCTTTGGCTCGGCCAAGCTGGAGTTTTTGCTGCACGCCAATGGGTTTTTTCACGAAGCCCACCGCGCCGAAGCCGACTGCCGCGCCCTGCTCGAGCTGCTCAGCCGCCACCTGCCCGAGCGCCAGCAACCGGCTTTGCTGCCGCTGCTGGAAACCCTGAACCAACCCCAGTACCGCGTGTATGCCACGGGCTCGCCGTTTGAAACCAAGGACATGCTCAAAGCGCGGGGTTACCGCTGGTCGGCCGAAATCCGCTGCTGGAGCCGGGTGGTCGCGGGCGAAGAAGCCCGCACCGAAGAGCTGACCTGGCTCAAACGCCGCGTCTATGCCGGTCGCCCCGCCCATGTGGAGGTCGAGCCGCTGGGCGCGCGGGTGCGCTACTCGCAGCGCAGCGGCCACAAAGAAGCGGTGGCCTTGTGAAAACCGAGCTCATCGAAGCGAATGGGCAAACCTTTGCGTGCCTGAGCCACGGCAGCGGACCAAAGGTGTTGCTGTTGCACGGCTTTCCCGACATCGCCACCACCTGGTCGCACCAAATGGAGGCCTTGGCCCAGGCCGGCTATTGCGCCGTGGCGCCTTATTTGCGTGGCTACCCACCGAGCAGCGTGCCCAGCGGCGGCTTTTTTGACAAAGCCACCTTGGTGCAAGACCTGGCCGCGCTGATCGAGGCCCTGGGTGGGGGCGAGCCGCTGCACTTCGTGGGTCAAGATTGGGGCGCCATCATTGGCTATGCGCTGTGCGCCGCGCGCCCGCAACTGATCCGCAAAGCGGTGTTGATGGCCGTGCCCCACCCCGAGGTGGTAGCCCAGCACCTGCTCGAGCCCAAACACATCCAGCGCTCTTTTCACTGGTGGTTTTTTCAGCAGCCCCACTTTCCCGAAGCCGCGCTGCGCGCCAACGACATGGCCTTCATTGATTTTTTGTGGCGCGACTGGTGCGCCCCGGGTCACCAAGACGCGGCCCACATCGCCCAGGTCAAACAATGCCTGCAACAACCCGGTGCGCTGGAAGCCGCTTTGGGCTACTACCGGGCGATGTTCGACCCACAACGCGCCGACCCGGCGCTGGCCGCCTTGCGTGCCGACATGGCGCGCCCGATTGCCGTGCCCACCCTGGCGCTGTGCGGTGCCCAAGACCTGCGCGCCGAGCTGATGACCGACCAAGCCCGCTATTTTTCAGGGCGCTACGAATACCAAGAGGTGGACGGTGCCGGTCACTTCTTGCACCGCGAGCAACCGCTGGCGGTGAATCACTGGGTGTTGGATTGGTTGGCTTGATGGGGGTTGAAATCAGCCCCCGCCATAGATGCGGCAGGGTTCACTGAGGCCTTCTTTGCTGGCCATTTGACGGCACCCCGCCAAAGCGCTGTCTTCGACGCTTTTTTTGTTCGATCCGGCCACCGAGGTCCACACCCAGGTGCCCAGGTGCTGGGAATACGCCAAGGCCTTGAACCGCCCGTTGGCGCTTTGGTTCAAATCCTCCACCGACTTCAATAATTTCACCGGGAATTTCCCACCCAGGCGCGGCACCTCAATGCGACCGGTGATGGTTTTGGCATGCAGTTCGCCACTGAATTTGAGGTTGTAGCTGCAGCCGGTATCGCAAGATTTCGGGATTTTGATGGCGTAGTCAAACCCATCTTGCACCGGCACCAAGGCGCCGTCATTGATTTTTTGGCCACTGGATTCGATCCCCACCGACACCGATCCGATGTTTTTTCGGATCTGAAAAACAAGGGCCTCTTCTGGTTTGGCCACCACCACATCGGTCGGTTTGACGCTGAACGGGTCGTTGGCCGTGCGAAAACCCCAAGCCATTTCATGCACTTTGCCCGCCGAGGCCCAGGTGATGGCGGCCCGGTAGTTGTGCCCAAAACTGAGTGGCGCATAAGGCACCCAATAGGCCTCGTTCTTGCCCAAGCGTTTGTCATTGCCGAAGGTCAGCAAACGGCCTGGCAGTGCTTGGCCCGCCTCGTTGAACAACGCCAACCTGCGCACGTCCAAGACCTGTTCTTTCGCGGCATGAACGCTGATGGGCAAGCCCTTCCATTGGCCCGCGCGGTCGGGCAAAGGGTCGGGCCTTTCGTTTTTGAAACCGATCAGCTCGATGACCGAATCCGGCGGCGGAAACACCACGGGCTGGGTAGGCATATCGGTTGTTTTTCGAGATGAACCCAAGACCATCACCGGCTCTTTGTCGATCACCCCAAAACCTGCCTCGTCCCACTGAAAACCCAAAACGCCCGTGCGGTGGTAGACGGAGGCCATCATCTGGTTGATGAATTCCGCGCCGCTTTTGCGCGAACCCGAGGTGGACACTTCAGTGACGCTGAATTGATACCCCTCTTGGTTCACCCGGTCTTTCAAGGTTTTGCCCGAAAAATAGGGGTTGGGGGTCATCTGAAAATGGCTGCCGGGTGTGCCATCGACATCAAAGTTTTCCGCCTCTTTGTTGTCCGCCAAGATGACCGACCGGTACAAACTGTGGCGCAACGCGGCTGTGGTGAGGGGCTCGTTTTTGGTCAACACCGACAAGCCCATCGCTTTTCGGTAGGCATTGAGTTGCGCCAAAGCACTGTCAGCCTCCACGCTTGATTTTTGTTGGGCCGCCTCGATGCGCTGCGCGGGTGTTGACAGATGGGAGATGCCGCCCGCAGGTGGGTTGGGCGATGTTTGCGCAGCCACTTGGAAGGATGCGCAAAAACCCAGGTATATCCAGGTCAAAGCGGTTGTTTGGACCGACAAACTCATGTGGCCCTGACTTCGCTGAGCAAATCAGGGTAACGATCGAGCAGTTTGAACAGCTTGACCAAGGCCAGCGGAGGCTTGGTCTTGCCGTTTTCGTAACGCGAGAAGGCATTGACGCCGCCGCCAAAAATTTCTGCTGCTTCGCGTTGACCGAGGGCGAGTTTTTTGCGCACATGGACAATGAAAGCGGGGTCCACAATGGCCGCGTTCACCTGCTTGTGGAAGACTTGCATCTCGGACATGACGCGATCCGTCTCCGTCATGTCCGTGATCGACTCGTCGCAAGCCGGGCAAAAGTCAGCCGTCACCGAGGGAATCACGGTACTTTCGCCCTTGTAGGTATAGGGCAGGTCTCGGGTGTCGTGAATCAACTCCGCCGCACCGCAAACAGGGCATTTCATATTCACAGCTCCTTGAAAGATACGATCAACACATCATCCAGCACCGTCAACTTGAGGTACACATCACCTGCCGGCGTGCTAGGGCGGTACACGTCCTGCCACACCGTGTGATCCGCATGGGTGGTCATGCTCTCTCTTATAGAAATCCTCTGGTGTCAGCGCCATCACCACAGCCAACATGTCTGAAAGCGTCAGACCCAAAGCAGAAGCCCCCCACCTGGCCGAATGGGTTGCACGAACTTTGCCAGCCACCACCAAGGCTTTGACCACCGTCAGCTTGCGATGTGGGCTTGATTTCTCCACGTCATAAATATAACCTAATTGGTTATTTTTTCACAAGCCACCCTGACAGGCGGTCTCACAAATGGCGACAGGCTGCTTGGGTGGGTCTTGTCAAAGGAGCGGCTTTGCGCACCATCTGCGGCATCGCATGAACTGCCCCAATCTCGTGGCCTCTATACATCTGACAGATTTATCAAAACCCAAATAACTGTTTTTACATACAGTATTATGTTGGCATGTCTCCTCCGCCCCTTTTGACCTTGACGCCACCGATGGCCCTGTTGCCCGCTGGCCTGGCCCCGAGCAGCACCCCGCTGACCGCGCATACCCCTCAACCCCTGAACGCGCGCGCCTTGGCCGCCTTGTCGGCACCGGGCGCGCCCCAGCCCTTGGCGTTTTTCAATGCCACGGTGCGGGCCGGGTTTCCGTCACCGGCGGCGGACCACAGCCACAAGCGCATCGACCTCAATGACCATTTGGTGCGCAACCGCGAAGCGACGTTTTTGTTTCGGGTGCGCGGCGACTCGATGACGGGTGCGGGCATTTACGATGGCGACACCTTGGTGATTGACCGCTCGCTCGACGCACGCC
>JBEDFU010000289.1:0-7245 GCA_041174965.1 Pseudomonadota bacterium
GCATCCCACCTCGGTTTTGCTGATCCACAACGGCCTGCATTTGGACATCCAAATCAACGCCAAGCACCCCATCGGTGCCACCGACCCAGCGGGCGTGTGCGACTTGGTGGTGGAAGCCGCCTTGTCCACCATCCTCGACTTAGAAGACTCGGTGGCCGCGGTGGACGCCGAAGACAAGCTCTTGGCCTACAGCAACTGGCTGGGCATTTTGAAAGGCACGCTCACCGAGGACGTGAGCAAGGGCGGCAACACCTTCAAGCGCGGCTTGAACGCCGACCGCGTCTACCACACGCCCAAGGGCAACGGCGAGGTCAAGCTGCATGGCCGCTCGCTTTTGTTCTTGCGCAATGTGGGCCACTTGATGACCAACCCGGCCATTCTCTACACCGGTGCCAACGGGCAAACACATGAAATCCCTGAGGGCATCATGGACGCCATGGTCACCACCGCCATCGCCATGCACGACCTGCAAGGCCATGGTGCCAACGGCATTCGCAACTCCCGCACGGGCTCGGTCTACATCGTCAAACCCAAAATGCACGGCCCCGCCGAGGTAGCGTTTGCCTCCGAGTTGTTTGGCCGTGTCGAACAGGTCTTGGGCTTGCCCGACAGCACGGTGAAGCTGGGCATCATGGACGAAGAGCGCCGCACCAGCGTCAACCTGAAAGCCTGTATCGCTGCGGCATCGAGCCGCGTGGCTTTCATCAACACTGGCTTTTTGGACCGCACTGGCGACGAGATGCACACCGCCATGCTGGCCGGCCCCATGCTGCGCAAGGGCGACATGAAGAGCAGCGCCTGGATTGCCGCTTATGAGCGCAACAACGTGCTGGTGGGCTTGTCCTGCGGCTTGCGTGGCAAGGCGCAAATTGGCAAAGGCATGTGGGCCATGCCCGACCTGATGAGAGCCATGATGGAACAAAAAATCGGCCACCCCAGGGCCGGTGCCAACACCGCTTGGGTGCCCAGCCCAACGGGCGCCACGCTGCACGCCATGCACTACCACCAGGTCTTGGTGAGCGATGTGCAAAAAGAACTGGAAAAAATCGACGCCGACAAACAGCGCGACAGTTTGCTCAAAGACCTGTTGACCGTTCCCGTGGTGGCCAAAGCCGACTGGAACGAGGCCGACAAGCAGCAAGAGCTGGACAACAATGTGCAAGGCATCTTGGGCTATGTGGTGCGCTGGATTGACCAAGGCGTGGGCTGCTCCAAAGTGCCCGACATCCACAACGTGGGCCTGATGGAAGACCGCGCCACACTGCGCATCTCCAGCCAACACATTGCCAACTGGCTGCACCATGGCGTGGTGAGCGAGGCGCAAGTGCGTGCCACCTTTGAGCGCATGGCCGCGGTGGTCGACAAGCAAAACGCCCACGACCCGCTGTACCAACCCATGGCCGGCCACTTTGACACCTCCAAGGCCTACCAAGCGGCTTGCGATTTGGTGTTCAAAGGCAAGGCCCAACCCAGTGGCTATACCGAGCCGCTGCTGCATGCTTGGCGTTTGCGCGTCAAAGCCCATTGATTTTTCGCCCCCCACCAGGAACCCCACATGGATTTGTCCCGCTTCCCCCGCCGCCGCTACACCCACGCGCCCACACCCATCGACCACGCACCGCGCTTTTCCCAAGCGCTGGCGGCCAGTTGCCCAGGTGGTGTGGGCCCCGACATTTGGATCAAGCGCGACGACATGCTGGGCCTGTTCCCCGGTGGCAACAAAACCCGCAAGCTGGAGTTTTTGGCCGCTGATGCGCTGGCCCAAGGTGCCGACACCTTGATCACCTGCGGCGCACCGCAATCCAACCACTGCCGCATCACCTTGGCCGCTGCGGTCAAAGAAGGCATGCGCTGCCAGTTTGTGATTGAAGAGCGCGTGCCCGGCACCTATAAAACCGATGCATCCGGCAACAACTTCATGTTCCACCTGCTGGGCGTGGAGAACATCACCTTGGTGCCTGCGGGCAGCAACATGGCCGAGGCCATGGGCAAAATCGCCACCGCCTTGCAAGCCAAAGGGCGCAAGGGCTACATCATCCCCGGCGGCGGCTCGAACGCCTTGGGCAGCTTGGGCTATGTGGCTTGCGTGCAAGAAATGCAGCAACAGTGGTATGACTCGGGCGCAGCGTTTGACAAGGTCATCGTGGGTTCGGGCAGCTCGGGCACGCACGGCGGCATGCTGGCTGGCTTTTTGGGCAGCCACATCACCATCCCGCTGATTGGCATTGGTGTGAGCCGCGACCCGGCCGACCAAGACCCCTTGGTGCACAAAGACGCGCAAGCGGTGATGGACTTGCTGGGCACTGGCATCCAAGTGCCGCGCGAAGCGGTGGTCACCCACGGCGGCTACTGGCAACCCAAATATTCCATTCCCAATGCCAAGATGGTCGAGGCCGTGCAAATGCTGGCGCGCACCGAAAGCATCTTGCTCGACCCGGTCTACACCGGCAAAGCCATGGCGGGCCTGATGGGTTTGGCGCGCCAAGGCTATTTCAAAGCCGGCGAAAAAGTGCTGTTTATGCACACCGGCGGCCTGCCTGCGCTGCACATGTACGAAAACGAGGTGCTGGGGCGGGTGGCTGTGGCGGAATAAGGCTTGGCTTGCTAGCGGATCGGTTTTGTCCTGGGACACCCGAACATCCATCAAGTCCACATTTGCCGGTTGGGCTTGTTGTTTGGGTCGAGCACCTCGCACAGACCAATCTATGGCTGCCGCATGCACAAACTTGACAAAGTAAGGTTTATTCCTTACAATTAGACAATCTTGGGAGAGAGCCATGCCCGTCATTCATGAGGTTGCCACCATCACTTCGAAAGGCCAGATCACACTGCCCAAGCCCATTCGACAGGCATTGGGTGTGGACTATGGTGGCAAAGTCGCGTTCGACTTGATAGGCTCACAGGTGGTCGTCACCCGCGCTGATGCCGGTGAGCACGAAGACCCCGCAATTGGCAGTTTCCTAAGCTTGCTAGAGGCTGATATTCGATCGGGACAACATGTGAACACCCTGCCAGACGATCTGGTGGAAGCCATGCTCGCAACACTGTCTCACCCTGCTGACCTGGGGGCGGAGATCGTCGGCGACGTGGCGCTGTGATTCAGCGCCACGGGTGGACCCTGCTCTTTCATGCGTGTGTATCGGCGCAACTGCAAAAACTCCATACTGCCTCTGAGCGCGCCAAGCAACAAGACCCGAATGGTTTTGATGCCAATGCCAACGTGAGGTTGTTCAATGCCCTGTCGAGGTTGATCCTCGAGGCTGTGCCCAGCGATCCAAATCGGGACGAATACCGCCAAGGCAACACCATGGGTCCCGCATTTCGGCACTGGCGCAGGGCAAAGATTGGCCGACGATTTCGGCTTTTTTTCCGATTCGATTCGAAATCCAAAATTATCATCTTTGCTTGGGTGAATGATGAAAACACCCTGCGCTCGTCTGGCAGCAAAAAAGATCCCTACGCTGTTTTTCAGCGCATGCTGGACAAAGGCCATCCTCCAGACGATTGGGCTGAGCTGGTTTCGGCCAGCCGTTCTGACTGGAAGTAGTCTTTAAAACCCAGGTCGTAAGCGGTAGCGTAATGACTAGCTCAGGGCTCCCTCGCCCACTTTGATGTGAAGAAGAGCGGTGGTGAGGCCATTTGGCGCAGCATTGACCACCTCAACGGCGCCCACAAACTCAACCACTCACCGCTCTTATAAATTGGTACAGGCTCAGTGAAATTCCATCAACTGGCCAAAGCCAGCCTTTTTGTCGTGGATGCCGCAAGCGCGCAGGGCATGCCAGTAGGTGGCGGTGTTGATGGCAATCACGGGCTTGCCCAGAAACAACTCGGCCGCAGCGGCCAAGCGAATCATCGACATGTTGGTGCCCACCTGCACGATGGCATCCACATCGTCTCCATTGAGCTCCAAAATGGCTTTGCGCATCATGTCATCGGTGGTGTGGGCAATTTGCACCGGGCTGGGCCGGTGAAAGCAAATGTCGCGCACCACGGTGAAGCCGCAGTCTTGGTAGAAGCGCTTGACTTGTTCGTTGGCCACTTCGAAGTAAGGCGACATGAAGGCAATGCGCTTGACCTTGTAGGTGTTGAGCGCGGCCTCGGTGGCAAACGAGCCACAAGACACGCCCACACCGGCGCGCTCGGTCATCATCTTCAGGTATTTTTCCGCGCCATCGCGGCCGTTCCAAAAGGTGGCCGCCGACATGCCCATGACCAGGTAGTCCATCTCACACGAGGTCAGTGTGTCCACCGCTTCCACGGTGGCTTTGTTGATGTTGTCGACCAGCTTCAAAAAGCTTTCGTTGTCATTGACCGGGTCATTGGGGATGGCAATGCGGCTGTAGTGGTTGGTCACCCCCACTGGGCGCAGGTCGTCAAAGTCGGGCTGCACGATGGTGTTGGTGGATGGGCCCAAGGTGCCCAGTTTTTTGCGGTAGCCCAGATGGTCGGCCATGGTGTGTCTCCTTATTTCAGTTGTGCCAAAAATTCGTCGCGGGTCATGACATCCGCATACTTTTGCTGCATGTCAAACAAGTTGGCGTCGTGCGGCTCGATCGCACGGTCACCCACGCAGTCGCTGATGACGACAGTGCGAAAGTTGTGTTGCATCGAATCGACCACACTGGCGCGCACACAGCCGCTGGTGGTGCAGCCCACGATGATCGCCGTGTCCACGCCTTTGAGGTGCAACCAGTCGGCCAAGCCGGTGTTGAAAAACGCCGACGCGGTTTGCTTGCGAATCACCCACTCACCGGCCACCGGTTGCAGTTGGGGCACGATTTGCGAACCATGCGCGGTCTCGGTCAGCTTTTGCAAGGGCTTGACGCGCAAGGCAAACACATTGAAGTTGGCGCCATCGCCTTCAAACACCACCCGGGTGTGGGCCACCGGCAAACCCTTGGCGCGAAAAGCTGCGAGCAGGGGCACAGTGGCGTTGGCAGCGGCCTCGATGTGCGGCCCACCCAACTGGTCGATGTCGACAAAGCCGTTGACAAAGTCCACCAGGATCAAAGCGCAGCGTTGGCCAATGCCCGAGGTGCCGCCCAGGCCTTGGTGTTGGTAAATTTCATCGCGGTTCATGCACACCCCTCATTCGTTGGCCGCATGGGTTTTGTCAAAGGCCGACACCCAATCAAAACCCATCAGTGAAGAGAACTTTTGAAATTCATACAAGGGCGCTTTGACCTGGGTGGTCGAGCGGTCTTGTTTCAAGGTGCTGTACACGCTCTCAAAGGCGGCACCGGCGGCCAAAAAGGCGGTGGCCGGGAAGATCGCCAGGCCGTAGCCAATCGCCTTGAGTTGCTCAAACGGCAGCACCGGCGTGCGCCCGCCCTCGACCATGTTGGCCACCAAAGGCAAGTCAAAGCTGCGCCCAATGCGCTCCATCTCTTCCACCGACTCGGGGCTTTCCACAAACAACAAATCGGCCCCGGCTTTGGCGTACATCTCGGCGCGGCGCAAGGCCTCGTCCAGGCCATGGGTGGTGCGCGCATCGGTGCGCGCAATGATCATGAAGTTGGGGTCGTTGCGGGTTTGCACCGCCACGCGGATTTTGGCCGCCATGTCCTCGGCCGGCACCACCCGGCGGCCCAGCATGTGGCCGCATTTCTTGGGGAACTCTTGGTCTTCGAGTTGGATCGCGCAAGCACCGGCCATCTCGTAACCCCGCACGGTGTGCATCACATTCAGCAAGCCGCCGTAGCCGGTGTCGCCGTCGCAAATCATCGGGGTGGCGGTGATGCTGGCAAATTGCGTCACGCGGTTGACCATGTCGCTGTAGGTGGCAATGCCCGCGTCGGGCAAGCCCAGGTATGAGGCCACGGTGCCGTAGCCAGTCATGTACAAAGCGTCAAAGCCCATGCGGTCGGCCACTTTGGCCGAGATCATTTCAAACACGCCGGGCGCGATGACCAGCTCGCCTTTTTTGATCTTGGCGCGAAGTTGGGCGCGGCGTTGGTTGCCGCTGAGTGTGGAAATGCCTTGGTGAATGCTGCTCATGCGATGGCCTCTGCGCGCTCTAGGGCGTCCAACATGGATGTCTTGCGAATATACGCCTTGGCCGCTTTCGGGTCGGCGGCGATGGCGCGCAATTCGTCTTGGGTTTTTTTGCGCGCCACCGGGTCGCGCTCTTCAATCTCTTTTTTGTTGCGCGCGGTGCTGGCGTTGATGTATTCAATCGCAATGCTGCGGCGTTGTCGCTCGTAGCGGTCGAGCATGTCGGTGCTGTGGCCTTGCTGGATCACGCCCAACAGTTTTTGGCACAGGTTCATGGCGTCGTGCACACCACCGTTCATGCCCATGCCACCCAGTGGGTTGTTGATGTGGGCCGAGTCACCTGCCAGCAGCACACGGCCGTGGCGGAAGTTTTTGGCCACGCGCTGGTGCACCTTGTACAAGGTGCGGTGCACGGTTTGGTAGGGCACGGGCTGGGGCAACAGGCCTTGCAAGCGGCGCTGCACCGACTCGTCGCCCATCACCTCATCATCGGTTTCTTCGACCTTGGTGGGAAACAGCACGCGCCACAGCGTGGGCACGCGCAGCAGCACGCACCACTCTTTGGGGTCGGAGCAATAGTTCACATAGCTCAGCTTGGGGAGGTGGTCAGCGTATTCAAACGCGGTGGAGACCACCAAAAAACGCTCGGGGTAGGTGAAGCCTTCGAACTCGATGTTTTGGCTTTTGCGCACCGCGCTCCAAGCCCCATCGGCGCCGATCAAATAGTCGCTCTTCACCTGGTGGGCTTGGCCGTCGGTGCTCAAGCGCGTGGTCACGCCATCGGCGGTTTGGTCCACGCTTTCCACCTTGGTGTTGAGGTGCACCGTGACATGGGGCATGGTGTCGAGCTGGTCTTTGATCAGCTGGGTCAGCTTCCATTGCTCGCACTGCAAGCGATAAGGGTGGTCGGTGTCACCGCGCAGCAACTCCATGTCGAACTCGGCGATCAAGCCCTCTTGGCGATCGCGCTGCTGGGTGTAGCGCGCAATCAAGCCCTGGGGAATGAGGCCATCGGTCAAACCCAAGGGGGCCAACATGTCCAAGGTGGGCGGGTGGAAGGTGGAGGCGCGCAAATCCAAACTCAGGGCGGGGGCCGCTTCGGCCACGGTCACCCGCACGCCTGCGCGGGCCAACACCAAAGCGGCCACCAGGCCAACCGGGCCGGCGCCAGAAATCATCACATGTGCTTGACTCAAGGGAAACCTCTTTAAAGGGTGGGCAAGGTCCAAAATGTACACAATTGTTCTG
>JBEDFU010000290.1:0-32321 GCA_041174965.1 Pseudomonadota bacterium
TCCACTGCATCGGGGATGGTCATCACGCCGCGCAGCACCAAGCGCGGCAAGGCCGCCACCGCTTGCGCCAAAGCCAAGGCTTCAGCAGGTGCCACACCGGCTTTGGTGGGGCCGCCATCGATGTTGACTTGCAAACACACTTGCAAAGGTGGCAGGTGTGCGGGGCGTTGCTCGCTCAAGCGCTGGGCGATTTTCAGACGGTCCACGCTGTGCACCCAATCGAAATGCTCGGCGACCAAACGGGTTTTGTTGCTTTGCAAGGGGCCGATGCAATGCCACACCAAACCAACCACGCTGTTGAGCGCGACGATTTTGTCCACGCCCTCTTGCACATAGTTTTCGCCAAAGTCGCGCTGCCCCAAGGCGGCGACAGCAGCGACAGCATCGGCGGGGAAGGTTTTGGAGACGGCCAAGAGTTGCACGCTGCCCGGGCTGCGGCCACTGGCCTGGCAGGCCGCACCAATGCGGTCATGCACACGTTGCCATGAGGAGGAGAGGCTGTTCATAATGGAACTATAACGATCAGGGAGGGGACGCATGACCATCGACACATGGATTGGCCAAGCCATGGTGCAACGCGCTTCGGACATTCACCTGCGATCAGGTGTCCCGCCGATGATGCGCGTGGATGGCGACTTGCACACCCTGACCCGACAAAGCTTAGCCCATGAAGACTTATTGGCTTGGCTACAAGCCTTGCCGCCCACATGCAGGCCCCCCTCTTTGCAAGCCCCGCTGGATTTTGACGCTGCCATTGTGTTGCCCCGCTTAGGGCGTTTTCGCTGCAACTTGTTTTGGCATGACCAAGGGATGGGGGTGGTGCTCCGACCCATCCCAACTGAAGTGCCGACCTTGGCCGGCTTGCAATGCCCAACCGCTTTGGCCCATTGGGCGAGCCAATCTCACGGGCTGGTGTTGGTGACGGGGCCCACTGGCTCGGGTAAGTCGAGCACCTTGGCGGCGATGGTGCAGCACATTCACCAGCACCAGGCCCGCCACATCATCACGCTGGAAGACCCGATTGAGTTTGTCCATGGACCTGGACAGGGCTTGCTGACGCAACGCGAGGTGGGACGCGACACGGCCAGTTTTGCGTTGGGATTGCGGGCCGCTTTGCGCGAAGACCCCGATGTGCTTTTGGTGGGGGAGTTGCGCGACACCGAAAGCATCCGATTGGCCTTGACCGCGGCCGAGACGGGACACCTGGTGCTGGCGACCTTGCACACCAACACTGCGGCCAGCAGCATCACCCGCTTGGTGGATGTGTTTGAGCCGGCAGAAAAAGGCTGGGTCCAAAGCCAACTCAGCACCAGCCTGCTGGGCATCGCCTCCCAGGTGTTGCTGCGCCGCGCCCAGCAACCCGGACGGGTAGCGGCCTTTGAGATTTTGCGTGTCACACCCGCCGTGGGACAAATGATTCGCGACCAAAAAATCAATCAAATCGCCCACGCCATGCAAACCGGTGCCCGCTGGGGGATGCAATGCATGGCGCAAGATGTGCAACGTTTGGCTGCAGCAGGTGTGATCGATGCGCAAGAACCCCAGACACATGGCCTGACGCGCAACACGGGGGACTGAGGCGCTGGGGGGCTCGATGGCGTGCGCCGCTTGAGCGGGGCACTATCATTCGGTTTTTTCAACACAACCTTGACACCCCCATGAGCAGCCTGAACCCCAAAACCTACGACACCACTCCCCCCATGTCTGTGGCCTTCATTGGCTTGGGCGTGATGGGTTTTCCCATGGCCGGCCATTTGGCCTTGGCTGGTCACCGCGTGACGGTGTACAACCGCAACGCGGCCAAGTCGCAAGCGTTTTGCCAAGAGTTTGCTGCCCAAAAGCCCCTTCATGCACCCACCCCACGCGAAGCCGCGCAAGGGGCCGATCTGGTGTTTTGCTGTGTTGGCAATGACGACGATTTGCGCTCGGTCATTTTGGGTCCAGACGGCGCTTTGGCCGGCATGAAAGCCGGCACGGTGCTGATTGACCACACCACGGCATCGGCCATGGTGGCGCGCGAGTTGTGTGCCCTGGCCTTGAAACAAGGCGTGGCTTTTGTCGATGCGCCGGTCTCAGGTGGCCAAGGGGGTGCGCAGAACGGATTGCTCACCGTCATGTGCGGCGGTGATGAAGCGGCTTTCGAACGGGCCAAACCCGTGGCCATGGCGTTTTCACGCGCCTTCACTTGGATGGGCGCCAGCGGTGCGGGGCAATTGACCAAGATGGTCAACCAAATTTGCATTGCCGGTTTGGTGCAAGGCCTGTCGGAGGGCATCGCCTTTGGCCAACGTGCGGGGCTGGATGTGAACCTGGTGCTGGACGTGATTGGCAAAGGCGCTGCCCAGAGTTGGCAGATGGACAACCGTGGCAAAACCATGGTGGCCGACAAATTTGACTTTGGTTTTGCCGTGGATTGGATGCGCAAAGACCTCGGACTGGTGATGGACGAAGCCAAGCGCAATGGTGCCCGCGTGCCCGTGACCGCCTTGGTCGACCAGTTTTATGGCGATGTGCAGGGCCTGGGCGGTTCGCGCTGGGACACGTCCAGCTTGATCAAGCGTTTGAAGTGATCACACCTGGGGCCTGCAATGGCCCTGGGAGTGGTTCTGCCTGTGCTCAATGCAACGGTTACAACGCACCGTGCCTTGATCGCTGAGGTCAGGACTTGCCGGCGGGTGTTGCGGGCGCAGGGTCGGGCTGAAGCGTTTTCAGCTCTTCTTCGGAGATGATCTCAAACACCCGAATGATTTTTTGCACACCACTCACGCCGCGTGCGATCTCCACCGCACGGGTGGCTTCACGTTGGGTGACGCGCCCCATCAAATAAACCGTGCCACGCTCGGTCACCACCTTGAATGCACTGGCAAAAACGTCTCGGCTGTCGATCATCGAGGCCTTGACCTTGCCAGAAATCAAGGCGTCATTGCTGCGCTCTGACAGACTGGAATTGGGTGCCACCGCCAATTCGTTGACCACGCTGCGAACGTTTTCCACCCGATTGAGGATTTGCTCGGCCAATTGCTTTTCTTGGGCTTTGGAAACTTCGCCCGTGAGCAGCACTTGGCGGTTGTAACTGGTGACATTGATGTGAACGCCAGAGCCAATTTGCTCGCGAATCCGTGTGCCGGCACGCAGCTCAATGCCTTGATCTTCGAGTTGCGCGCCCGCCGTGCGCCGGTCTGAGGCCACCATGGTGCCGCCCACAAAGCCACCCACCATCAAGGGTGCCACACAGCCACTCAATAGCAGTGTCAGCACGGACAAGCCGGCCAAGCGAGAAAGATGGAAACGAAGGGATGATGTCATGGGGTTTCCTGGTCACCGAGAAGTTGAGAATCAACGCCATCACACATGCAGTGAATGGCCAACAAATGCACCTCTTGGATGCGGGCAGTGCGCTCGTGCGGCACACAAATGTGCACATCGGTTTCGCGCAACATGGTGCCCATCTTGCCGCCACCTTTGCCGGTCAAAGCAATGACGGTCATTTCGCGTTCATGGGCCGACTCGATGGCCGCAATCACATTCGCCGAGTTGCCACTGGTGGAGATGGCCAAAAGCACATCCCCCGACTGGCCCAGCGCTCGCACTTGTTTGGCAAAAATTTGGTTGAAGTGATAGTCGTTGGCAATGGCCGTCAAGATGGAGCTGTCGGTCACCAGCGAGATGGCCGCCAGCTCGGGCCGCTCGCGCTCAAAGCGCCCCACAAACTCTGCTGCAAAATGTTGTGCGTCACCGGCCGAGCCGCCATTGCCACAAGCCAGCACCTTGCCCCCATTGGTGACACTGGCCAAGATGGCCTGTACCGCGGCCGCAAGGGGTTTGCTCAAGATTTGGGCCGCCTGGTACTTGAGGTCGGCACTGTCGATGAAATGCTGTTCGATGCGTTGCTCTAACATGGGGCGATCATAACTTCTGGTGGCCTCCGTGTCGTTACATCGCATCAAATGCCGCTTGAATCCACGCCAGGCCCTCTGGCTCGACCACGATCACGTCAAAACGGCACGGCGGTTCAACGGCCAAACGCGACAAGTAATGCCGCGCCGCCCACACAATGCGCCGCCGCTTGGCAAAACCGATGCTGGCAGCCGCACCCCCATGGTCGCTGCGGCTGCGCTGGCGCACTTCGACAAACACCAGGGTTCCATCCCGGTCGCGCATGACCAGGTCGATTTCACAGCCACCGCGCCCTGGGGTCCGATAATTGCGCGTCATCAAACGCAAGCCTTGGGCTTGCAAGTGTGCCAATGCCCGCGCTTCCGCAGCATCACCTTGCTGTTTGGTGCTGACCCGTTTTTGATTGAGATCGCCCATTGAGTGCCTCCCCCATGAGTGCTTCTTTTGAACCTGCACTTTCCGCTGCGCATGCCGCCGCTGCCATGCAAGACCACCCGCAAGCCACTTTGTACATGGTAGGCACCCCCATTGGCAACTTGGCAGATATCAGTTTGCGCGCTTTGCACGTTTTGACACTGGCCGACACGATTGCCTGTGAGGACACGCGCCATAGCCAAAGCCTGTTGCGCGCCTATGGCATCGACAAAGCAGCCCATCAGTGGCTGGCGGTGCACCAACACAACGAGGCCCAAGCCAGCGATCAAGTGCTGGCCTTGTTGCGCCAGGGCCAGCGGGTGGCTTATGTGAGCGACGCCGGCACCCCAGGCATCAGCGACCCAGGCGCCCGCTTGGCGCACGCCGCAGCTGCCCAAGGCCTGCGGGTGATGCCCATCCCCGGGGCCAGCAGCATCACCGCCTTGCTCAGTGCCTGCGGCAGCACCAAGGCACAAGACGCCGGTTTCGTTTTTTGGGGTTTTTTGCCGTCCAAAGGGTCTGAAAGGGCCAGCGCTTTGCAAGCCTTGGCGAATGAGCCACGGGCCCAAGTGCTGCTCGAATCACCCCACCGCATGAACACCTTGGCCAGCGATTTGTCCACCCTGGGTGAGCGATCTGTGACAGTGGGTCGGGAGCTGACCAAGCAGTTTGAAGAGGTCGCCACCCTGCCAGCCCATCAATTGTCCGGTTGGTTGGCCCACAGCCAGCAGCGCTTGCGCGGCGAGTTCACCCTGGTGGTCCACCATGCGCCTCAACAATCCGATGAAATGGCCCAAGCGCGCCGGGTGCTGGGTTTGTTGTTGGCCCATTTACCGGTGAAAACCGCGGTGCGCTTGACCGCCGACATCACCGGACAAGCCCGCAACCTGCTGTATCCCCTGGCCTTGGAAATGCAGAATGACGATCCGAATCGGGAGAGGGATTGAGCCTTTGGCCTGGCTTCTGCCTGCACGTTGAGGCAAATGGACAATTGGTGCGGCTGGCGGGGATCGAACCCACGACCCTTGGCTTCGGAGGCCAATACTCTATCCACTGAGCTACAGCCGCATTGAGTGTGCAGACATTGTAGGTGCGCTCGGCGCATGGCGAGTGCACAAAGCCGTAGACGCAGACGCCGATCAAGTCTCATGCAAGCCCGCTGTCAGCCCGCGTCGAGGGCAAATGTATAATTCTGGATTGATTTAAGCGCCTCAGCACAGGACACGCCCCATGAGCGATATGCACGAAGAAGACCACACCGGCCCCATTAAAACACCCGTTCAATTGCTGGTGACGGTGGCCTTTTCATTCATTGCACCTGTGTTCATCATCATTGGCCTGGTCTATTACGTCAGCACCCAGAACAAGCCAGCAGCGGGCGCCAACAACACGCCAGAGGCCGTGGCCGCTCGGTTGCAAAAGGTGGGCAGCGTTGAGGTTCGCGACGCCAACCGCGAGCTCAAATCCGGTGAAGAAGTCTACAAAGCCCAATGCACGGCCTGTCATGCGGTCGGAGCGGCTGGTGCACCCAAATTTGCAGATGCAGGCGCTTGGGCTGCGCGCATCAAAACTGGCTACGAAAGTCTGCTCAACTCGGCCCTCAAAGGCAAGGGTGCGATGGGTGCGCAAGGCAGTGGCGATTTTGAGGATTTGGAAATCGGACGTGCCGTGGTTTATTTGGCCAATGCTGCTGGCGCCAAATTTGCCGAACCGAAAAAGCCCGAATCGGCCAAATAATTCGCTGGTTCGCTCATTGAAAAAGGCCCCGTTGGGGCCTTTTTTTCTGGGCCCACTTTGCAAGACCCACCTTCAGTGTTCTTGAACCAACATCCCCCAAGCATCAGTCTGGTGGGTTCAGTGACCCGCTTTGCGGGCTTTTGATATAGCCAAATTGAGCTGGTAATTCTGCGCTTTGGCATGCTTGCACGGTCCAAAGCCCTTGCTCAATGGCTTGGGCGGCCCAGGCCACATCTTGGCTTTGCAACAAGCCAAAGCCCACAGAGCATGCCAAATAGACCTTACCGTTTTCATCCACCCAGCATTGCTGTACCACGGTTGGCAAGCCCGTATGGGTGCGCACCGTGCCATCTGGATCGATGCGCCACACCCATGGCGTGGCCTCCAATTCGACGAAGACCTGCTGGGGTCCATTTTGAAAGTACCAGCAGCCATGTGCATCAGCCATGTAGTTGCGGCCAATGAAGTCGATCAGCTTATCGTGCTTCAGTTGTGAGCCCTTGCTTACGGCAAAAGCACCGCCCGCCTGCGCTCTTTCATCACGCATATACCAATGGCCGCGAGCATCCAAACCCAACCACCCATGGCAAGCGGGGACGTTCGGCCATTTGGCCATGGCTTGTTTGACGATGTCATCCATCAGGGATTGAGCCTCCACCACTGCATCAAATATTCTGGCAAATCTTGCAAGCGTCCAGGTGGCGGTCCCTGCAAAAAACCCACATGCCCGCCAGTGTCAGTTTGACACAGCACCACCGATGGGCTGACCTGATCGGCCTGCGGCCAGCTGTGGGCGGGCACGAATGGGTCATTGCGGGCGTGGATGATCAGGCTCGGGCAAGTGATGGTGCGCATCCCTGGCTTGGCAGATGCCCGCTGCCAATAGTCCTCGGTGTTGGCAAAGCCATGCAAAGGCGCGGTAAACACATTGTCAAAGTCGTACAAAGTGCGCGCGCGTTGCATCTTGCCCAAGTCGAACAAACCCGGGTGACGTTGCCACATTTGCCCCGCTCGATGCTTCATGGTGCGCAAGAACATGGGCGTATAGGTCCAGCGATTCACGCCCCGACCCATCGCATGACCACTGGCGGCCAAATCAATGGGGGCGCAAATGGCTGCGAGTGAGCGCACCAGTTCACCGGCTTGGTGTCCCGCTTCCTGCGCCCAACGCAACAAAGCGTTACCGCCCAAGGAAACACCCGAGACATGAAGTTGTTCATGCCTGAGCCGCAAACGGCGCAATATCCAATCGATTTCAGCATGATCGCCAGAGTGGTATGCGCGTGGCAATCGGTTGAGCTCACCGCTGCAACCCCTGAAATGCGGCACCGCCACATGCCAACCTGCCGCGTGCGCTGCATGTGCACAAGAGCGGATGTAATGGCTGCGCGAGGAGCCCTCCAAGCCGTGGAACATCACCCAACAAGCTTGCCCGGTGTGCCCGGGCCAAAAGTCCACATCGATGAAGTCGCCATCTGGGCAGTCCCAGCGTTCACGCTGCCAAGGGATGGGGGGTCCAGTGTGAGACCACAGCGCCGAAGCGATGGTTTGCACATGCCCACCATGCGCCCACAAGGGTGCGCGGTAGGCCCATTTCAATGCAACACCTGCGGCGCCTCTCCGATTTCCGGGGCCTCACCTTCGGTGCCTGGACTGGCGTGGTGTACCACCATGCGCCACCCTTGTGCGGTGCGGTGATACACATTGGTGGCGGTGACATAGGCTTCGCGCGGACCATCGGGCGTGAGTATTTGAATGGTTTCAATCACACTGTGCACAGCACTGGTGAGTGATTCGACTTTGCGCAAACGTTGCGGGTGGGCCTGGATGGTGCCATTGGAGAACATGCTCTCAAAGGTGGCCCGAATGGCCAAAGCACCCATCACCCGTGGACCGCCAGGGTGGACACACACAATGTCCTCTTCGTCGGACCAACACGCCATCAAGCGCTCGATGTCGCCTTTTTGCATGGCCTCATAAAAGGCCATTTCCACATCGTCGGCACTGCCGCCCAACGCGGCGGCACGCAATTTATCTTTGGGCATGGTGCGATTGTGCCTTGCTGCACCAGCGCATAAAAAACCCCGGCACACGGCCAGGGTTTCGGGGCGAGCGAAGACTGAGTTTCACTTCTTGCCGCGGTACTTTCGCAAGGCAGCGAGTTGGGCCGCAAAAATCATCAGCTCGGATTGGGCGGCAGCCATGTCCACTTCGGTTTTGGCGTTGCGCAGGCTTTCTTCAGCCGCTTTTTTAGCCGCATTGGCGCGCTCTTCGTCCAAATCTTTGCCGCGCACTGCTGTGTCTGACAGCACGGTCACGGAGTCCGGTTGCACCTCTAAGATGCCACCTGCGACAAACACAAATTCCTGTTCGCCATCGGGCTTGTGGATGCGCACCGAGCCGGCTCGGATGCGCGAGATCAAAGGGGTATGGCGCGGGTAAATGCCCAACTCGCCCACTTCCCCGGGTAAGGCCACAAAAGTGGCTTCACCCGAGTAAATCAGCTCTTCGGCACTGACCACATCGACTTGCATGGTTTTCATTGGGCTTCCTTATCAGGTGCGGTTGCAGCCCAAATCAAATTTTCTTGGCTTTTTCGATGGCTTCGTCGATCGTGCCCACCATGTAGAACGCTTGCTCGGGCATGTGATCGCACTCGCCGGCCACAATCATTTTGAAACCACGAATGGTTTCGGCCAAAGTGACGTACTTGCCAGGCGAGCCGGTGAACACCTCGGCCACATGGAAAGGCTGGCTCAGGAAACGCTGGATTTTGCGAGCCCGGGCCACGGCCAGTTTGTCTTCAGGCGCCAATTCGTCCATACCCAAAATCGCGATGATGTCACGCAGCTCTTTGTAGCGCTGCAAAGTGCCTTGCACCGCACGGGCGGTTTCGTAATGGTCGTTGCCGACCACCAAGGGGTCGAGCTGGCGGCTGGTGGAGTCCAAAGGATCCACAGCAGGATAGATACCGAGCGACGCGATGTCACGTGACAACACCACGGTGGAGTCCAAGTGGGCAAAGGTGGTGGCAGGAGATGGGTCGGTCAAGTCATCGGCTGGCACGTAAACGGCTTGGATGGAGGTGATGGAGCCCACTTTGGTCGAGGTGATGCGTTCTTGCAAACGACCCATTTCTTCGGCCAGCGTTGGCTGGTAACCAACGGCAGAAGGCATGCGGCCCAACAAGGCGGACACTTCGGTACCGGCCAAGGTGTAACGGTAGATGTTGTCCACGAAGAACAACACGTCTTTGCCTTCGTCACGGAAGGACTCGGCAATGGTCAGGCCCGTCAAAGCCACGCGCAAACGGTTGCCGGGAGGCTCGTTCATCTGGCCGTAAACCATGGCCACTTTGGACTCTTCCAAGTGCTCCAAGTTCACAACACCTGAGTCGGCCATCTCGTGATAGAAGTCGTTGCCTTCGCGGGTACGTTCACCCACACCAGCGAACACCGACAAACCGCTGTGCGCTTTGGCGATGTTGTTGATGAGTTCCATCATGTTCACGGTCTTGCCCACACCGGCACCACCGAACAAGCCGACCTTACCGCCTTTGGCAAAAGGACAGACCAAGTCAATCACCTTGATGCCAGTTTCCAGCAGTTCTTGTGAGGGGCTGAGTTCGTCGTAAGCAGGGGCTTTGCGGTGAATGGAGGCGGTTTGGGTTTGATCCACTGGACCGCGTTCGTCAATGGGTGCACCCAGCACGTCCATGATGCGGCCCAAAGTGGCTTTGCCCACGGGGACGGTGATGGCCGCACCGGTGTTGGTGACCATCAAGCCGCGGCGCAATCCGTCAGAAGTGCCCAGCGCAATGGTGCGCACTATGCCGTCACCCAATTGCTGCTGCACTTCCAGCGTCAGGGCCGTGCCCTCGAGTTTGAGCGCATCGTAAATGCGTGGCATGTGGTCGCGCGGAAACTCCACGTCCACCACCGCGCCAATACATTGGACGATTTTTCCTTGAATACCTGAGTTGGTCATTGCCTGAGCCATTTTGATTCGCTCCAAAAATAAATTGCGTTACACCGCCGCTGCGCCGGCCACGATTTCGGACAATTCCTTCGTGATCGCTGCTTGACGGGTTTTGTTGTAGATGAGTTTGAGTTCGCCAATCACACTGCCGGCGTTGTCGGTGGCCGCCTTCATGGCCACCATGCGTGCAGATTGCTCTGAAGCCATGTTTTCGGCCACAGCTTGATAGACCAGGGACTCGATATAGAGCTCCAACAGATCATCAATCACAGCAGGGGCATCAGGCTCGTAGAGGTAGTCCCAAGCGTAGCTGCCAGACGCCTTGGTCTCTTCGCGCATTTTGTCTTGCGACAAGGGCAGCAGTTGTTCGATCACTGCCTCTTGCTTCATGGTGTTGATGAATTTGGTGTAGCACAGGTACACCGCGTCCAATTTGCCCTCGGCATATGCATCGAGCATCACTTTGACCGGACCAATCAACTTTTCCAAATGCGGTGTGTCGCCCAGTTGGGTCACATGGGCAAGCACCGGTGCACCCACACGGTTCAGAAACCCCAAACCCTTGTTGCCAATCGCAATGGTTTGTGGCGTGGCACCGTGGGCCTGCACGTCCTTGAACTTTTGGGTCAGGGCCCGCAAGATATTGGTGTTCATGCCGCCACACAAACCTTTGTCAGTGGTGACCACCACAAAACCTGTTGATTTGGCCGCGTGCACCTTCATGAAAGGATGCACATACTCGGGGTTGGCTTGACCCAGGTGAGAAGCAATATTGCGCACTTTTTCACTGTAAGGACGGGCCGCACGCATGCGGTCCTGGGCCTTGCGCATTTTGGACGCGGCCACCATTTCCATGGCCTTGGTGATCTTCTTGGTGTTCTCCACCGATTTGATCTTGCCGCGTATTTCCTTGCCTACTGCCATGAAGTGCTCCTTGCCACTGAATGGCGATCAGACGAAGGACTTTTTGAAAGCTTCGATGGCTTTGACCAACTCGGCTTCTGCGTCCTTGTCCATGGCCTTGTCTTTTTCAAGCTTGGCCAACAAGTCAGCACACTTGTCTTTGAGGTAGTGGTGCAAACCACTCTCAAAATGCAGTACCTGGTTGACTTCGATGTTGTCCAAAAAGCCTTTGTTGGCGGCGTACAAAGTGGCTGCCATCAAGCTGATGGGCAGCGGGCTGTACTGCGCTTGCTTGAGCAACTCGGTCACACGGGCGCCACGGTCTAGCTGCTTGCGGGTGGCTTCGTCGAGGTCAGAAGCAAACTGCGCAAAAGCCGCCAACTCTCGGTACTGGGCCAAGTCGGTACGGATACCGCCCGACAAGCTCTTGACCAATTTGGTTTGGGCAGCACCACCCACACGCGACACGGAAATACCGGCGTTGATGGCAGGGCGAACACCCGCATTGAACAAGGAGGTTTCCAAAAAGATTTGACCGTCGGTGATGGAGATCACGTTGGTGGGCACGAATGCCGACACGTCACCCGCTTGGGTTTCGATGATGGGCAGTGCAGTGAGTGAACCGGTTTTGCCTTTGACTTCACCTTTGGTGAAGGCTTCGACATAGTCGGCGTTGACACGGGCTGCACGCTCGAGCAAACGGCTGTGCAAATAGAACACGTCGCCAGGGTAGGCTTCGCGGCCTGGGGGACGGCGCAACAGCAAAGACACTTGGCGGTAAGCCACGGCTTGCTTGGACAAATCGTCATACACGATCAGGGCGTCTTGGCCGCGGTCGCGGAAGTACTCGCCCATGGTGCAGCCTGAGTAGGCCGACACGTATTGCATGGCGGCGGACTCAGAAGCGGAAGCGGCCACCACAATGGTGTAGGCCATGGCGCCAGCTTGCTCGAGCGCACGCACCACGTTTTTGATCGACGAAGCCTTCTGACCGATGGCAACGTAAATACAGGTCATGTTCTGACCTTTTTGGTTGATGATGGCGTCAATCGCGACAGCGGTTTTACCGGTCTGACGGTCGCCAATGATCAATTCGCGCTGACCACGGCCCACGGGCACCATGGAGTCAATTGACTTCAGACCGGTTTGCATGGGTTGGTCCACCGATTGGCGGGCAATCACACCAGGCGCGACTTTTTCAATCACGTCGGTCATTTTGGCGTTGATTGGGCCTTTGCCATCGATGGGCTGACCCAAGGCATTGACCACGCGGCCGATGAGCTCGGGGCCCACGGGCACTTCCAAAATACGACCCGTGCATTTGACGGTGTCGCCTTCGGAAATGTGTTCGTACTCACCCAAGATCACTGAGCCGACAGAGTCGCGCTCCAAGTTCAGCGCCAAGCCAAATGTGTTGTTGGGAAACTCCAGCATCTCGCCTTGCATCACATCGGACAAGCCGTGGATGCGGCAAATACCGTCGGTGACCGAGATCACGGTGCCTTGGTTGCGCACATTGGTATTGCCTGTCGAGCCCTCGATGCGGGTTTTGATCAGTTCAGAGATTTCTGCGGGATTGAGTTGCATGACTCTTTCCTTCTTCCTATTTATGGGCCAACCTGTGAGCGGGATGCTCAGGCGGTCAGCGCGACTTTCATTTGTTCCAAACGGGCTTTGACAGAGGTGTCGAGCACCTCGTCGCCGACCACCACGCGCACACCGCCAATGAGCTCGGGCTCGAGAGCCACCTGCACCTGGAGTTTGCCGCCAAAACGCTTTTCGATGACCTGGGTCAACTCGCCCAGGGCCTTGGCCTCAATCGGGAAGGGGCTGAAGACCACAGCTTGCCGAACACCTTGCATCGCATTGACCAAGGTGTGAAATTGCCGGGCAATTTCAGGCAAAACGGACAAACGTCCGTTATCAATCAAGGTGCTCAAAAAATTCACCGCCACAGCGGGTAAATTTTGAGGTCCGACTTGAGTGATCAAAGCCATCACCTGATCATGGCCCACCTTGGGGTCATGTGCATACTGCTGCAAACCTTCATCAGCGGCCACCACAGCCAAGCCATCCAGCCACTGGGCAGCTTGCGTGACATCGGCCTTGACCACCTGAAACAGGGCTTCGGCGTATGGGCGAGCTAAGGTAGCAATTTCAGCCATGTTGTTGCCGCCTCAAAGCTCAGACTTGAGTTGATTGAGCAACTCAGCATGCACAGCGGCGTTCACCTCTTTGCGCAAAATTTGCTCAGCACCTTTAACAGCCAACACCGCGACTTGATCGCGCAACTGATCACGCCCGCGCAGGACAGCCTGTTCGGCTTCTGCTCTGGCTGCAGCGATGATTTTGTTGGCTTCTTCGGTGGCGCGCAATTTGGCCTCGTCAATGATGGCCAAGGCACGGTGCTCAGCTTCGGCCATGCGCGCAGCAGCTTCGGAGCGGTTTTTGGCCAGCTCGACTTCAACATGCTTGTGTGCATTGGTCAGCTCAAGCTGGGCGTGCTCAGCAGCCTTCAGACCGCTAGCGATTTTTTCAGCTCGCTCGTCCAGGGCGTTGGCGATGGGCGGCCACACGAATTTCATCGTGAACCACACCAGAATCGCAAACACGATCGCCTGGACAAACAGGGTTGCGTTGATACTCACGACAACACCTTTCTATGGGTGAAAGCGGGAATTACTTCAGGACAAAGGGGTTGGCGAAGGCAAACATCATGGCGATACCCACGCCAATCAAGAAAGCAGCATCGATCAGACCGGCCAACAAGAACATTTTGGTTTGGAGTTCGTTCATCAACTCAGGCTGACGAGCGGCCGCCTCCAAATACTTGCTGCCCATAATGCCAATACCGATACAGGCGCCAATGGCACCCAGACCAATGATCAAACCAGCAGCCAGTGCGACAAAACCAAGAACGTGTTCCATTTGATGCTCCTAAGGAAAAGTGATGGAAGGTTGAAAAAAATGATCAATGCGCGTCGTGCGCTTGCCCGATGTACACCAGGGTCAACATCATGAAGATGAAGGCTTGCAGGGTGATGATCAGAATGTGGAAGATGGCCCAGATAGAGCCCGCCAAAATGTGACCCAGGGGCAGCAAGACCCCAGACAAAGAGGCCGCGGCGGCACCACCCATCAGGGCGATGAGCATGAACACCAGCTCACCCGCATACATGTTGCCAAACAGTCGCATGCCGTGGCTGACGGTCTTGGCGGCAAACTCAATCATTTGCATCACAAAGTTGATGGGCCACAAAATGAAATGATTGCCAAAGGGCGCCGTGAAAAGCTCGTGCAACCAGCCACCCGCACCTTTGATCTTGATGTTGTAGTAGATGCAGACCAGCAACACAGAACAAGACAAACCCAAAGTGGTCGACAAATCCGCCGACGGAACAACCCGGAGGTACGCATGGTGGGGGTCATGGCCACCCATCTCGTAATACTTGGCCCACAACCAAGGTAACAAATCCACCGGCAACAAATCCATGGCGTTCATCAAGAAAATCCAGACGAACACGGTCAGCGCCAATGGCGCCACCAGCTTGCGGCTCTCAGCGTTGTGAATGATGCCCTTGGCCTGGTTGTCCACCATCTCCAGCAGTATTTCAACCGCCGCCTGGAACCGACCCGGCACGCCAGCGTGTGCCACGCGAGCAGCACGCCACAAAACGAAACAACCCACAACGCCCAACAAAATGGACCAAAAGATGGAGTCCAGGTTGTAAACAGAAAAGTCAATGATCCCCGACATCGGCTTGTTTTGCAGATGGGCCAAGTGGTGGCCGATGTATTCACCGGCTGTGGGGGCGTGATCAACAGACATTTTTCAGCTCTTTACATCCTGGGTCAAAGGCGTCGGCCGCCAAGCCAACGCCAACCAATAAACCTTCATCGTCACCACCAAGCCTGCCAACAAGGCAGGCCAACTCAAATCCTCAACCACCTTGGGCGCCAGCAACATGGCTAACACGGTGAGGGCGACTTTCACACCCTCCCACACCAAGAGTCCTGCCGCCGCTGTCAGTGGACTGACGGTGGTCAAGCGAGAGGTCAAACCCCGCGCAAACAAAGCTGCCGGGATAAAAACCGCCGCGGAACCGTACAACACAGACACCGCCAAACTGATTTGCCCCGACCACCCACCCACCAGCGCAGCCAAAACCACGCCCACAGCAACTTGTCCCATCACCACTCGCCAGACCGATAAAACCGGGTTTTTTAGGCGCCATAGAGCGGCTTGCTCAGCCGTCAACGGTGGTGTGCTCTCTTCATCGCTCTCGGGTGTCACCGCTTCGCTTTGTTCTCTGGACTGCATTCTGGTCGTGTTTCTTGACATCCAGGTTACGCCCAGCGAATTTCGCAAAGCCCCACATTCTAGGGCAAAAGTTTTTGACCTTTTGTCATCTAAGGAATTGAAGCGGATAATTCACGCATGAACACTGTGAACCCCATTCCCAACACCCCCTGTCACCTCAACGGACTCACCTTGCCTCTGAACGAGGCCAAAGTCAGTGTGCTGGACCGGGGGTTTATTTTTGGCGACGGCATTTACGAGGTGGCCCCGGTTTATCTCGGCCAATTATTTCGCTTTGAGCAACACATGGCGCGCATGGCGCGTTCTTTGAACGAATTGCGCATACCCAACCCGCACACCGAATCGGCTTGGCGCGCGCTGATCCAAGATCTGTTGCAACAACATGCCCTAAGCCTGGGGAAGTCGGTCAACGAACTCAACCAAATTGTTTACATCCAAATCACCCGTGGTGTGGCACCTCGCGACCATGCCATGCCGGCTGGGCTCACCCCCACGGTGTTTGTGATGGTCAACGAAATGAAGCCCATCGCCGCCAAAGACCGTGACAACGGCGTTGCCTGTATCAGCGCCGAAGACTTTCGCTGGGAAAAGGCCCACATCAAAAGCACAAGTTTACTGGGCGCCGTGTTTTCACGCCAAATCAGTGCCGATGTGGGCGCCCTGGAAACCGTCATGTTTAGACATGGTTTTTTGAGCGAAGCTGCGGCCAGCAATGTGTGGTTGGTGAAGAACGGCCAGGTTTTTGGTCCGCCCAAAAATCATTTGGTGCTCGAGGGCATCCGCTATGGCTTGGTGGAGGAGATTTGCACCCAGATGGGTGTTGGTTTTTCTCTGCGGCCGATCACCCGCGCAGAAGTGTTCGATGCCGACGAGTTGCTGTTGAGCTCAGCGACCAAAGAGGTCTTGGCCATCACCACCCTGGACGGTCAAGCGGTGGGCCATGGCGCTACAGCGGGCAAACCCGGCCCGGTTTACCAACAGATTTATCAGGCCTATCAAGCCGCCAAAAAAGCAGTGGCCTGAGCCATGTCAGATCCAAGCCCCTCCAGCACCACAGGTGAGCGCACCACCTTGATCGAATTCCCATGTGATTTCCCGATCAAGGTCATGGGCATCCATGACCCGGGCTTTGTGCCTTCGTTGGTGGAATTGGCGAAACAATTTGACCCTCAGTTCAATTCCGACAGCATCACGCTGCGGGCCAGCCGAAACGGCACCTACCAAGGGGCCACTTTGACTGTGCGTGCCATCAACCAAACACAGCTCGACGGACTTTACCGTTGTCTGACCCAACTACCACTGGTCAAAGTGGTGTTGTGAGTGCAAATTGGGCACAGGTTTGAGGGCCATGGGAATCGATCAAACCACTCCCCCTCGCGTGGATGTGTACCACTTGGGCCTAGTGGCATATCAGCCCACATGGCAAGCCATGCAAGATTTCACGGCGCAACGCCATGCGGGCACCCCCGATCAAATATGGTTGTGCGAGCACCCCCCCGTGTTCACACAAGGCTTGGCCGGGCGCGACGAGCATGTGTTGGTGCCCGGGGACATTCCGGTGGTGCGCACCAACCGGGGCGGGCAAATCACCTACCACGGCCCCGGCCAAGTGGTGGCTTACACGCTGATCGACCTCAAGCGCGCGGGCTTTTTTGTCAAAGAACTGGTCTATCGCATCGAAGAAGCAGTGATCAAAACGCTGCTGCACTTTGGCCTGACCGGGCACAGGGTTGCCGGCGCCGCCGGTGTCTATTTGCGATTGGATGACCCCAGCGGTCATGCGCGCTTGCCCCAGCGGCCACAAAAAACCTTGGCCGATGGCGTGGCTTTAGCGCCAGACTTTGCAGGTTTGGGCAAGGTGGCTGCGTTGGGCATCAAAGTCAGCCGCCACTGCAGCTATCACGGCGTGGCCTTGAACGTGGCGATGGACCTTTCCCCCTACCAGCGCATCAACCCTTGTGGCCATGCCGGCTTGCAAACCGTCGATCTTTCTACAATGGGTGCTCATGTGGACCCGACTGATGTGGCCCATGTCTTGGGCCAAAAGCTCACCCTCCAACTTGCGCCCAGAACCTGAGCGATCTGCCATGAGCCAAACCCGTACCCCCACCGTGCGCGACGCACAAAACACAGACGCCTATAACCCCTTGGCCAAGCAAAAAGCAGCTGCCAAGTTGTCGCGCATTCCCGTTAAGGTTGAGCAAGGCGTACCGGTGTTGAAAAAGCCCGATTGGATTCGGGTCAAAGCCGGCTCGCCGAGCACGCGTTTTTACGAGATCAAAGACATCTTGCGCAAAAACAACTTGGTCACGGTGTGCGAGGAGGCCTCTTGCCCCAACATTGGCGAGTGTTTTGGCAAGGGCACCGCCACCTTCATGATCATGGGCGACAAGTGCACCCGCCGCTGCCCGTTTTGTGACGTGGGCCATGGCCGCCCAGACCCGCTGGACGCGCAAGAGCCCAGCAACCTGGCCCACACGATTGCGGCCTTGAAGCTGAAGTATGTGGTCATCACCAGTGTTGACCGCGATGACCTGCGCGATGGCGGTGCCGCCCATTTTGTGGCCTGCATTGAACACACACGGGCACTTTCACCCGACACCCAAATTGAAGTGCTGGTGCCCGACTTTCGTGGCCGTGACGACCGCGCGCTGGACATCCTCAAAGCCGCGCCCCCCGATGTGATGAACCACAACTTGGAAACGGTGCCGCGCTTGTATGCCCAAGCGCGCCCCGGCAGCGACTATCAATTCAGTCTGAACCTGCTGAAAAAATTCAAGTTGCTGTTCCCCAAAGTGCCCACCAAAAGCGGGTTGATGGTGGGCCTGGGCGAAACCGACGAAGAGATTTTGGCGGTGATGCAAGACATGCGCGACCATTTGATTGACCGCATCACCATCGGCCAATACCTGGCCCCCAGCAGCAGCCATTTACCGGTGCGCCGCTATGTTCACCCCGACACCTTCAAAATGTTTGAAGCCAAGGCCTACGAAATGGGGTTTCAACACGCGGCCGTGGGAGCGATGGTGCGCTCAAGTTACCACGCCGATCAACAGGCACATGCAGCGGAAAGCCGCGCCATTTAAGGCACAGTGGCACGCGCCCAGCAGCCTTGGGCCCCAGGCCTGAGATCAAGCCGAGGCCAGCAACTCTGCCGGGTTATCGCTGCCCAAGACGCGCTGCGCCCAAGGCTTTAAGCGCGTGGTGTCGCTGCGCAAAACCACCTGTTTGACCGCCAAAATTTGAGTTGGGTGCATGGAAAAGCTGCGCAGGCCCATGCCCAGCAACAAACGGGTGAGACTTGGGTCGCCCGCCATTTCGCCACACACACTGATCATCTTGTTCTGTGATTGACCTTGGGCAATGGTGTTGGCCACCAAGTGCAAGATGGCCGGATGCAGTGGGTCGTACAAATCGGCCACTTGCTCATCGGCACGGTCAATGGCCAGGGTGTATTGGATCAAGTCGTTGGTGCCGATAGACAAAAAGTCAAAGTAGGACAAAAACATGGGCACGGTCAAAGCGGCGGCGGGTATTTCAATCATGGCGCCAACCTTGAGCGGGCCATAGGCCACGCCCTGCGCATCGAGTTGCGTGCGAGCGCGCGCCAGCAAGGCCAGGGTTTGGCGGATTTCTTTGCCGTGGGCCAGCATGGGGATGAGTAAATTCACTTGGCCATGCGCCGCCGCCCGCAAAATCGCCCGCAACTGGGTCATGAACATGGCCGGATCGGCCAAGCTCCAACGGATGGCGCGCAAGCCCAAAGCCGGGTTGAGGTGCGCGGTTTCACGCACATTGCGGTCAAGGGGTTTGTCAGCACCAATGTCTACGGTGCGAATGGTCACTGGCAAACCCTGCATGCCCTCGACGGCACGACGGTAGGCCAGGTATTGCTCTTCTTCGCCAGGCAAATTGCCGGCGCGCCCCATGAATAAAAATTCGCTGCGAAACAGGCCCACCCCCACCGCACCGGCGGCCAAAGCAGCGGTGGCGTCTTCGGGCATTTCGATGTTGGCCAGGAGTTCAATTTTTTGACCATCCAAGGTCAGGGCCGGGGTCAGGCGCAGGCGTGAAAGGCGTTCGCGCTCCAAGCTGGCTTGGCGCTGTTTAAAACCGTATTCGGCCAGCACGATGGGCGAGGGGTCGACGATCATCACGCCAGCATCGCCATCGATGATGACCCAATCGTCTTGTTTGACCCAATGGCTGGCATTGCGGGCCCCCACCACGGCGGGGATGTCTAGGCTGCGCGCCACGATCGCGGTGTGCGAAGTTTTGCCGCCCACGTCAGTGACAAAACCTGCAAACACACTTTGCTTGAACTGCAGCATGTCTGCGGGCGACAAATCATGGGCCACCAGCACCAAAGGCACGTCTTCCGTGTCCTCCAACAACAAGTCTTGTTGGCGTTGGCTTCCTGGGCGGCGGACCACGGGTTGAGGCATCCCTGTGGGTGCCCCCTTGAGTTGGCGCAACACCCGCTCAACCACCTGCTCCAAATCGGCCTTGCGCTCGCGCAAGTAGAGGTCTTCCATTTCGTCAAACTGGCGCGCCACCACATCGAGTTGGCTGGTCAATGCCCACTCGGCGTTATAGAGGCGATCGCTGATCCAATGCGCCACGCCCTCTGCGAGCAACTCATCTTGCAGCAACATCAAATGCACGTCGAGCAAGGCCGCCAATTCGGTGGGCGCGTCTTTCGGCAGCGCCAATTGCAAACGCTGTACCTCTTGGAACACCACCTCTTTGGCGCGCTTCAAGCGATCAACTTCCCCCTCAATTTGGTCTGGCGTGATGAAGTAATGCGCCACATCGACCCGGCTGGAGGCGACCAATACCGCACGCCCAATGGCGATACCCCGCGCCACAGCCAAACCATGAACAGAAAACGTCATCTCCGGCTCGCCTGGTCAAGTGTGCGCTGCCATGCCTGCCTGGCCATCACTCGCCTTCGCCAAACTTGTCGGCCATCAGCGCCAACAAAGCCTGCATGGCTTCTTGCTCTTGATCGCCCACAGTTTCCAGGGTCACTTGGCTGCCCACCCCAGCGGCCAACATCATCACCCCCATGATGCTTTTGGCATTGACGCGGCGCTCGCCCTTGGAGAGCCAAACTTCGCATGGAAAACTGCCTGCGAGTTTGGTGAGCTTGGCCGAAGCCCGCGCATGCAAGCCCAATTTGTTGACGATGGTGGTGTTTTCAATCATGGGTATCAATCGCTTAAAAATAATCAGACCTGGGGTGAGATTTCCACCACCCCCAAGGCACCGCCGGTCATTGCACGCTGCACCAAGCCCTCGATGGGTTCGTGGCGATAACAGACGCTGCGCAGCAGCATGGGCAAATTGACGCCAGCAATGATTTTCGCTTTGCGCTCCCGCGCCCATTGCTGAGCGATGTTGGCGGGGGTGGCTCCCAGCACATCGGTGAGCACCAGCACATCACCATTGGGAAAATCCACCCACAATTGCTGCGCGGCTTGCAAACTTTGCTCCGGTGTGTCGTCGGCCTTCACATCCAAGGCCAACACCTCGGCCGCACATTCGGGATACACATGCATGGCGCAGGCCTTGAGCGCCTGGGCCAATGGGGCGTGGGCAACGATGAAAATGCGGTTGTTCATGGCGGGCGATGGACGGGCTCAAGCGAGGGGCTGTTGATTATCTCCGCGCGCCCACCAAAAATAAGCATATCCGCCAAGGCTGCAGAGCATGAAAAAGCCCAGGGCACCTTGGTAAGCGGCGGTGGTGCTCCATCCGGCGGCCAACAAAGCATCGATCCACAAACCCATGCCCCATTGGATGACAAATACACCGGCAAAAACCACCAGGTTGTAAGCCGACAAGGCGCGGCCCGCCAAGTGCGGTGGGAACGCCATGCCCACCGCCGGTTGGGCCAAAGAGACCACCGTGTTGGTGATGAAAAAGGCAATCCAGGTCACTGTGCCTGTGTCTGCCCCACCCCACACCACGCCCAACATGGCCAACAAATTGAACGGCACCCCCCAACCAATCAGCCGATTGGCGGTATAGCCATGGCGGGTCAGCCAAGGGTTGACCATGCCCCAGCCCCAAAAAGCCAGCAGCATGCTGACGTTGATCCAAAACAAACCGGTGGCAGCCTCCAATGCGGTGTAACCCGAGACTTTGTTCAGCCATGGCCCCGCCCACAGGGTTTGCATGGCGACCAAGCCCCCGTAGCTGAAAAAGCCCAATGGCGACATGCGCCGAAAGTACGGGTGTTGCCACACCTGCAAATAGGCCTGCCACCATGGCGGCTCGGTCCCTTGCGGGTTGGGCGCTGCTGTGGTGGGCTCCCACTTGGGCACCCACCACCAGATGAACACCATCGACAACAACACCATGCCAGCCATGGCCCAAAACAAAATCCGCCAACCCACCAAGGGCAACAACCACTGCACCGGCAACGTCGAAGACAACATGCCCAAGGAGCCGGTCATCAACATCCATGAGTTGGCGCGCATTTGGGTGGGGGCGTCAAACCAGCGCCGATACGCGGTCAACGGCGCCATCAGGCAACAAGACACGCCCACACCAGTGAGGATGCGAGCCAAAAACAAACCCGTGAAGCTGTCGGCACAAGCAAACGCCACACAACCCAATACCGCCGCCACCAAAAATGACAAGATCACTTTGTTCGGGCCATGGCGGTCGAGCCAATTGCCCATGGGCAATTGCATGAGTGAAAAACCCAAAAAGTAACCGCCGGCCAGCAAACCCAAATCGCTCGATTGCAAGCCAAACTCAGGGATCAAGGTGGGCGACAAAGTGGCGGTGATGGCACGCACCAAGGCCGACAAGTAATAGGTAAAGGCAAAGCACAGGAATACCCGTACCGCCATGGATCTGGACAATGCTGAGCTCATGGCTGTGCGATTCCCGAAAAATAGGTGTCGGCCACGGCCTCCACGGAACGGTCTTGCATGGGTGCATACACCGCTGTTTGATAAACCCAACCGTCACGCGCAAACCACAAACTGTGAACCTGTCGGGTAGGGCCGTTGACAGCCCAATGAGTAGTGATGGCCGCATCTCCAGCCAATTTGGCGGCGACCTTGCGGGACTGAACGTCTTCTGGGCGAGCGCCCCAGCTGGCCAAACTCGCTTGTTGCCAAGCCAGTATGGCCGCAGAAGGCTGCCACCCTTGGGGCAATGCCAAGGCCGCAAAACTGAAGTCCATCCCCAGCGCCGAGCAAGCCTGCATGTGCAGCACTGTGGCCTGATCGCGCAAGGCGATGTTGCGTTGGGCCACATCGGGCTTGCACGGCATCAGCACCTGCACGGGGGCAGATGCATGGCGTACCTCGCGCCAATTCAGCGCAGGGCTGCAACTGGTGAGGCCGGCACACAGGGCAAGGAGCAAGGCCCGTGTGAGGGGGCAGGGGTTCAACATAGATGGATTATCCCCGCCAAGCCGCGAGACGTGTCCTGCCATGATGGGGGTCAGCGCCCATGGCCCTTTCTGGGTCACAATTCAGTCATGAATTCTTTGGACGGCATCCGCATTCTTGATCTCTCCCGTGTGCTGGCTGGGCCTTGGTGCACCCAGACCTTGGCCGACTTGGGGGCCGATGTCATCAAGGTTGAAAAGCCTGGCTTGGGTGACGACACCCGCGGCTGGGGCCCGCCCTTCTTGGCAGATGCTCAGGGGAAAGACACCACCGATGCGGCTTATTACTTGAGCACCAACCGCAACAAACGCTCGATCACCTGCGACATAGCCAAGCCCGAAGGCCAGGCTTTGATGCGCGAATTGGTGGCCCATTGCGATGTGTTCATTGAAAACTTCAAGGTGGGGGACATGGCCCGCTATGGTCTGGACGCACCCAGCCTGATGGCCATCAATCCCCGCTTGGTTTATTGCAGCGTGACTGGTTTTGGCCAAACCGGCCCCTACAGCGACCGCGCTGGATATGACTACGCCGTGCAAGGCATGGGCGGCTTGATGAGCGTCACGGGCGAACGTGACGATTTGGGTGGAGGCCCGCAGAAAGTGGGGGTGGCCGTGGCCGATTTGTTCACCGGCATGTACGCCAGTGTGGGCATCTTGGCCGCATTGCGCCATGTTGCACTCACGGGCCAAGGCCAGCACATTGACATGGCTTTGCTCGACACCCAAGTGGCCATGCTCGCCAATCTGGGTGCCAACTATTTGGTCTCTGGACAAAAAACCGGCAAAGTGCCGGGTCGCGCCGGCAATGCACACCAAAACATCGTGCCCTACCAGGTGTTTGAAACCGCGCCATCAGAAACCGGCGAAAAAGACCATTTGATCTTGGCCGTGGGCAATGACAGCCAGTTTGTGAAATTTTGTGCCGTGGCCGGCTTGGGCCACTTGCCCTTGGACCCCCAATACGCCACCAACCAAGCCCGGGTGCGCCACCGTGAGGTGTTGGTACCCCTGTTGGCTGCGACCATGAAGTCCAGGCGCAAAGCAGACTGGCTCAGCGCATTGGAAGCGGCCAAAGTGCCATGTGGGGCCATCAACAATTTGGCCGAGGTCTTCAGCGACCCCCATGTCCAAGCGCGTGGCATGGTGTCAAGTTGGGAACACCCGCTGGCCGGACCGGTGAATTTGGTGGCCAGCCCGCTCAAGCTCAGCCGCACACCGGTGCGCCAAGACCATCCCCCACCGCTGTTGGGAGAGCACACCGAAGCCGTGCTCCGCGAAGTGCTGGGTTATGGCGCTGCAGATATGGCCCGCTTGCGCGACCAAAAAATCATTTGAGCTGCGCTTCGCCTCAGGGCTGTTGGCTGGAATGCATCAGTGCTTGGGCTTGCCATGCTGATGGCCCTTTTTTGAAGGCCCTCTTTGCAAGGTGCCATTTGCCACCCCGCCCTTGATCAAAAGGGCGTGTGGCTGGGACAACATCAGTCTTTGCGGAAGTTGTCATGGCAGCCCTTGCAGGTGCCACCGGTGGCTGCAAATGCCGTCTTGAGGTTGTCCAAGTTGCCTGTTTTGGCAGCGGCGTTGAGTTTGGTGGCCTCGGCTTGGAGTTTGTCACCTGCCTCTTTGAATTTGGCCGCATCTTTCCAAATTTCGGGCTTGGCGCGAGTTTCGCCCTTGTCGCTGCCTTCGGTGAAAGCGGCCCAATGCAGTTTGGACATGACTTCCACCACCGCAGCGTTATCGGCTGCAGCCTTGGCGTCAAAAGGGACGCGTCCCTGGGCCATGGCGCCGATGCGCCCAAAGTGTTGGCCCATCACGAAGAAGCTGCTTTTGCGGTACTTGATGGCATCTTCGGGCTTGGCAAATTGGGCCAAGGCGGGTACCGCGGTCAGGGCTGCGGCAACGATCAACAAGCTGTGCTTCATTTTCATGGGTTCTCCTGGAGGTGAGGGTTTGGGTAGGTGGGTATGTTGCAGTATAAAGTGCTTACTTTGCAGGTTTGTGTTTGCGCTGTGTTTTTTTCATGTATCTTTTGCCCATGCCTCCACCCACCTCTCCTGAATCCACCCCGACCATTCGAGTCTGGGATTTGCCCACCCGTTTGTTCCACTGGCTGTTGGTCGTCTGCGTATTGGCCCTCATCGTGACCGGCAACATGGGCGGCGACATGATGACATGGCACGCACGTTTTGGCTTCGCGGTTTTGACCTTGGTGCTGTTTCGATTGACTTGGGGCTTTTGGGGTGGTCACTGGTCCCGTTTCCAGCAGTTTCACTTGCACCCCACATCTGCCCTCACTTATCTGCGCGCCATCCGAAGGGGTGACCACGCCCCCCAACTCGGGCACAACCCCTTGGGTGCTTGGTCGGTCTGTTGTGTCTTGGTCTTGTTGGCATTGCAAATCGCTTCGGGCATGGTGGCAGATGACGAAATTTCCTTCACGGGCCCCTTCAGCCAATGGGTCTCCGGTGCATCGGTCACCTGGGCCACCTGGTACCACAAGGCGGTGGGCAAGAAACTGCTGTTGCTGTGGTTTGCCTTGCACCTGTTGGCCATGGTGTTTCATCGCTGGCGTTTTGGCGAGAACCTGGTGACAGCCATGTTCAGTGGCGACAAGGTTTTCCCTTTTGAGGCCACAGCCTCACAAGACCGTGCGGCCCATCGTTTTCGGGCCTTGCTGGTGTTGTTGGTTTGCGCAGGCTTGGTTGGCTGGCTGGTCAATTTGCCCCTGCCCAGCAGACCCTGAATGCAGGTGCGCATGCCCAATACCCAGATCATCAGCCCCGACACACCAGACCTGCTGGCGCAGGCGGCCACCATTTTCCGAGAGTACGCCCAGTCTTTATCCATTGATCTGGGCTTTCAAGGCTTTGAACAAGAGCTCGCCTTGCTGCCTGGTGACTACGCTGCACCGCGCGGCGCCTTGCTGTTGGCCACCGTCGATGGTTTGGTGGCCGGCTGCTGTGCCTTGCGCCCCTTGGACGACTGCGATTACGCCAATGCCAGCGAGATGAAGCGCTTATATGTGCGAAACGCCTTCCGCGGTTTTGGTTTGGGCCGAGAGCTGGCTTCACGCACCCTTGACCTGGCCCGCCAAGCCGGCTACAGCCATGTATTGCTTGACACCTTGGACGATATGGAAGCGGCCCGCTCGCTGTACTTGGAGTTGGGTTTTGAGGAAATCCCACCTTACTATCACAACCCCATTGCCGGAGCGCATTACCTCAAAGTGGATCTTTGAAGCACCGATACCGCTAACGCTTGGCGTGCCCAAAACAAAAGCCCCCTGGCGGGGGCTTTTTGCATCATGCGCTCAAATGGCGCACACGCTTTGCTCAACCTTTGGCTTGGGCCAACATGGTTTGGGCGTCGCTGACCTCGAACTTGCCGGGGCCTTCCACGTTCAACGTGGCGACCTTGCCGTCTTTGATCAGCATGGAGTAGCGGTTGCTGCGCAAGCCCATGCCACGTGCAGTCAAATCCAAGGTCAAGCCGGTGGCTTTGGTGAAGTCGGCGCTGCCGTCACCCAGCATGCGCACTTTGCCCGTGGTGTGCTGGTCACGGGCCCAAGCACCCATCACAAACGCGTCATTGACGCTGACGCACCAAATCTCATCCACGCCAGCCTTTTTCAGATCGTCGAAATGCGTCACATAACCGGGCACATGTTTGGCCGAGCAGGTGGGGGTGAAAGCGCCAGGCAAGGCGAACAATGCGATGGTTTTACCTGCCGAGGCTTTGGCCACATCGACCGGGTTGGGGCCAATGCTGCATCCATTGCCTTCGACTTCTGAATATTCCATCAGCGTAGCGGCGGGGAGGGCGTCTCCGACTTTGATCATGGTGAACTCCTGTACAAGGTTGAAATAAAGATATTGGCATGTACCAATGAAAAACGACCCTATTGTGGGTCGTTTTTCAAAGTCTGACAGCGCTGAGGGTGATCAACTCAAACTGCAGCGGCTTTCTCAACCAAACGGGTGGCAACCCAGCTTTTGGTTTTGGAGATGGGGCGGCTTTCGGTGATCTCGATCACGTCACCCATGTGGTACTCGCCTTGCTCGTCGTGTGCATGGTATTTGCTCGACTTGCCCACGATCTTGCCGTACAGCGCATGCTTGACGCGGCGCTCCACCAACACGGTCACGGTTTTGGCACGTTTGTCGCTGACCACCTTGCCAATCAAGGTGCGCTTGAGGGATTTTTTGGTTTCCGTCATGGTCGATCCTTATTTGGCCGCTTGCTTCTGGGCCAGAATGGTTTTGGCCCGCGCAATGCTGCGGCGGGTGACGCGCATTTGGGCAGTGTTATTGAGTTGTTGCGTGGCTTTTTGCATGCGCATGGCAAAGTGGGCTTTTTGCAGCTCTTTGACTTCGGTTTGCAAGGCGGCCACATCTTTTTGGCGCAATTCGGATGCTTTCATCGTCATATCTCCTGGCTCATTGGCCCATCATGCGGGCCACAAACGTGGTCCGCAAAGGCAATTTGGCAGCGGCCAAACGGAATGCTTCACGCGCCAATTGCTCGGGCACGCCAACGATCTCGTACAACACCTTACCGGGCTGGATTTCAGCCACGTAGTACTCGGGGTTGCCCTTGCCGTTGCCCATGCGAACCTCGGCAGGTTTTTGAGAGATGGGCTTGTCAGGAAAAATCCGAATCCAAATGCGACCACCTCGTTTGACGTGGCGAGAGATCGCACGGCGAGCAGATTCAATTTGGCGGGCTGTCAAGCGACCACGGTCGGTTGATTTGAGGCCAAAGTCACCAAAGGCCACGGTGTTGCCACGGGTGGCAATGCCGGTGTTGCGGCCTTTTTGTTCTTTGCGGTATTTGCGGCGCGCTGGTTGCAGCATGCTTATTCTCCTTTTCCGTCCGCAGCCGTGCCAGTGGATGCGGGCGCGGACACTTTACGAACGCGCTTAACGGTGGTTTTCGGTGCATCGGTGGCTTCGGCTGGCTTATCGCTGCCATCCACCGGTGCGGCTTGGGTTCCTTCAGGTCGGCGTCCGCCACGGGCAGGACGGTCACCCGTGGGGCGTGCATCACGGCGCGGTCCACGTGGGCGGCGGTCATCATCATTGCGGGGCTCGGGCACACCAGGGGCATCATTGCGACCCAGGGTGTCGCCTTTGTAGACCCACACTTTGACGCCAATCACACCATAGGTGGTCTTGGCTTCTGAAAAGCCGTAGTCGATGTCTGCACGCAAAGTGTGCAAAGGCACGCGGCCTTCGCGGTACCACTCGGTGCGCGCAATTTCGATGCCGTTCAAGCGGCCAGCTGACATGATCTTGATGCCTTGGGCGCCCAAACGCATGGCGTTTTGCATGGCGCGCTTCATGGCACGGCGGAACATGATGCGTTTTTCGAGCTGCTGGGTGATGCTGTCGGCAATCAGTTGGGCATCGATTTCGGGCTTGCGCACTTCTTCGATGTTGACAGCAACCGGCACGCCCAGGCGCTGGGCCAGGTCGCGCTTGAGGTTTTCAATGTCCTCGCCTTTTTTACCGATGACCACGCCAGGGCGTGCGGAAAAAATGGTGATGCGGGCATTTTTGGCAGGCCGCTCGATCAACACACGCGAAACTGCGGCGTTTTTCAGCTTGACCTTGAGGTACTCGCGCACCTTGATGTCTTCGGCCAACATGCCGGCGAAATCGCGGTTGCTGGCATACCAACGGCTGGCCCAATTGCGGCTCACCGACAGGCGGAAACCGGTGGGGTGGATTTTTTGTCCCATATCTTCCTAAACCTTTCAGTTGCCAACCGTCACATACACATGGCATGTGGGCTTGCTGATGCGGTTGCCACGGCCTTTGGCACGTGCGGTGAAACGCTTGAGGGTGGCACCTTGCTCGACGTAAATGGTTTTCACCTTCAACTCATCGATATCGGCACCATCGTTGTGCTCTGCGTTGGCAATAGCCGACTCCAGCACTTTTTTGACAATGCCTGCGGCCTTCTTCTGGGTGAAGTTCAGGATATTGAGCGCCTGATCCACTTTTTTACCTCGGATCAGGTCGGCAACCAAACGGCCTTTGTCGACCGATAGGCGAACGCCTCTGAGGACTGCACGTGTTTCCATCATGGCTCCTTATTTTTTCTGGACTTTTTTGTCCGCCGGATGACCCTTGAAGGTGCGGGTCAAGGCGAATTCACCCAGCTTGTGGCCGACCATTTGGTCAGTCACATACACAGGGACGTGTTGCTTGCCGTTGTGGACAGCGATGGTCAAGCCGATGAATTCGGGCAGGATCACAGAACGACGCGACCAAGTTTTGATCGGTTTTTTGTCTTTGTTGGTCACGGCCTTGTCAGCCTTGGCCAACAAGTGATGGTCAACGAAAGGACCTTTTTTGAGTGAGCGTGTCATGTTGCCTACCCCTTATTTCTTGCGACGCGAGACGATCATGACTTGCGTGCGCTTGTTGTTGCGGGTGCGGTAGCCTTTGGTCAGGTTGCCCCATGGGTCAACCGGAGCGCGGCCTTCGCCTGTGCGGCCTTCACCACCGCCGTGGGGGTGATCGACCGGGTTCATGGCCACGCCACGAACCGTCGGGCGAATGCCCATCCAGCGCTTGACACCGGCTTTGCCCAATTGGCGCAAGCTGTGTTCTTCGTTGGCCACTTCGCCAATCGTGGCGCGGCATTCGATGTGGATCTTGCGAACCTCACCAGAGCGGATGCGCACTTGGGCATAAGTGCCTTCACGTGCCAACAAGGTGGCAGAGGTGCCAGCCGAGCGGGCAATTTGCGCGCCTTTGCCAGGTTGCAACTCGATGCAATGGATGGTGGAGCCCACAGGGATATTGCGAATGGGCAGGGTATTGCCAGCACGAATGGGGGCCTCTGCACCGCTCATCAGCGTCGCGCCCACTTCCAGGCCACGGGGAGCAATGATGTAGCGGCGCTCGCCATCGGCGTAGCACAACAAAGCAATGTGGGCTGTGCGGTTGGGGTCGTACTCCACGCGCTCAACCTTGGCGGGAATGCCGTCCTTGTTGCGACGGAAATCGACCACGCGGTAGTGGTGCTTGTGACCACCGCCCTTGTGGCGGGTGGTGATGTGACCATTGTTGTTGCGACCTGCTTTTTGGAACTGCGGCTCCAACAAAGGTGCGTAAGGATCACCTTTATAGAGGTGATCGCGGGTGACCTTGACCACGGCACGGCGGCCGGGTGAAGTCGGTTTCATTTTGATGACCGCCATGATTACGCAGCCTCCCCAGACAGGTTGAGCTCTTGGCCGGCTTTCAGCGTGACATAAGCCTTGCGAATGTTGTCGCGGCGACCCATGGAACGACCAAAGCGCTTGCTCTTGCCCTTGATATTGACCACGGACACGCCCTTGACCTCTACCTTGAACATCAGTTCAACGGCTGCCTTGATCTCGGGCTTGGTGGCGTTTTGCAACACGCGGAAGGTGACTGAGTTGTTTTTCTCTGCCACCATGGTCGCTTTTTCAGACACGATGGGAGCCACCAAAACCGCCATCAAGCGACCTTCGTCATATTTCACTGCGCTCATGCGAACATCTCCTTGAGCTGATCGATGGCCGCCTTGGTGACCAGCACTTTTTTGTAATGCACCAGCGACAAAGGGTCAGCGTAACGGGGCTCGACCACCAGCACATTGGGCAGGTTGCGCGAAGCCAAGTAAAGGTTGTCGTCGACCACGTCAGAAATCACCAGCACCGACTGCAGGTTCATGGCTTTGAATTTGGCCGCCAGCAATTTGGTTTTGGGCGCTTCAATTTTGAGCGAATCCACCACCGCCAAGCGGCCTTCACGCGCCAACTGGGAGAAGATGGCGGCCATGCCGGCGCGGTACATCTTCTTGTTGATTTTTTGGGTGAAGTTTTCTTCTGGGCTGTTCGGGAAAATCCGACCGCCGCCACGCCACAAGGGCGATGACGTCATACCGGCACGGGCGCGACCAGTGCCTTTTTGTTTGAACGGCTTTTTGGTCGAGTGCTTGACCATTTGGCGGTCTTTTTGAGCACGTGTTCCTTGGCGGGCATTGGCCTGGTAGGCGACCACAATTTGGTGCACCAGATCTTCGTTGTATTCGCGACCAAACACGGTCTCGGGCGCATCGTATTTGGACGAAGCCTGCCCCTGATCATTGAGGAGTTCGAGCTGCATCAGTTCGCCCCTTTCGATTTGGCCTTGATGGCAGGGCGCACGGTGACGAAGCCACCGGCCGAACCTGGCACTGCGCCACGGATGAGCAACAACTGACGCGCTTCATCGATGCGCACCACGTCGAGGTTTTGCGTGGTGACCGTTTCGTCACCCATGTGGCCCGACATGCGCTTACCAGGGAACACACGACCTGGGTCTTGCGCCATGGAGATGGAACCCGGCACGTTGTGCGAACGGCTGTTACCGTGCGATGCGCGCTGGGAATGAAAGTTGTGGCGCTTGATCGTGCCCGCGAAACCCTTGCCGATGGAGGTGCCCTGCACATCCACTTTTTGGCCCACGCTGAACACAGCGCTGACCGGCACAGCAGAGCCAGCCGCATATTGGGCAGCGGTTTCAGCAGTGACGCGGAATTCTTGGGTGATTTCGCCGGCCTTCACGCCAGCCTTGGCCAAATGACCAGCGGCAGGCTTGGTCACACGCGAAGCCTTGCGCGAACCGAATGTGACCTGCAAGGCCACATAGCCGTCATTTTCTTGGGTCTTGACTTGAGACACACGGTTGTCAGACACATCCACCACCGTGACAGGAACAGTATCCCCGTCATCGGTGAACAGACGCATCATGCCCACCTTGCGGCCCAGCAATCCCATTAGGGTGCTATGACTCATTGTTTTCTCCAAAACTCTCACCGCGGCCACTTCAATTGGCAACCACGTTTGTGTGTGAAAGAAGGTTGATAATTCTCACTGATGCCAGTGAGCCGACGATTATATCTGAACTTTTGATTCAGCACAAGCCACGGGCTCAAAGATTAATTCAGGCCCACGTGGGGCCCACTTCACTCACTGCAACTTGATTTCGACATCCACGCCCGCGGGCAAGTCGAGCTTCATCAAAGCATCCACGGTTTTGTCCGTGGGGTCCACGATGTCCATCAAACGCTGGTGCGTGCGAATCTCGAGTTGGTCACGGCTGGATTTGTTGACGTGCGGCGAGCGCAGGATGTCGAAACGCTTCATGCGCGTGGGCAAAGGCACAGGGCCCTTGACAATGGCGCCGGTGCGCTTGGCAGTGTCAACAATTTCGGCCGCAGACTGGTCGATCAATTTGTAATCAAACGCCTTGAGGCGGATGCGAATTTTTTGCTTGGCAGACATTTTTATTCCTGGTCAGTTCAGGCCCGAGGCGCGCCACTGGGGCGCATCCTCACGGGCCATGAGCTTTGTTGGTTAGGCCATGATCTTGGCAACGACGCCGGCGCCGACGGTTTTGCCGCCCTCGCGGATGGCAAAGCGCAAGCCCTCTTCCATCGCAATCGGGTGGATCAATTTCACCGTGATCGACACGTTGTCACCCGGCATCACCATCTCTTTGCCCTCTGGCAACTCAATGGCGCCCGTCACGTCCGTCGTGCGGAAGTAAAACTGGGGGCGGTAGTTGTTGAAGAAAGGCGTGTGGCGTCCACCCTCGTCTTTGCTCAACACATAAATCTCAGCCGTGAAGTGGGTGT
>JBEDFU010000291.1:0-2764 GCA_041174965.1 Pseudomonadota bacterium
GGTTTGCACCCCGGGTTCCATGCGGATGAGGTAGCGGATGTCTTGGTGAACTTGTTGGTTGGTGCGCACCAAAAAGTCCATGCTGCGGGCGCGAGTACGGTCCAGCTTTTCGAAATACGCCTTGAGCTTGGGTGTGCCAGGCAGGGTGTTCAAGTAAGGCGCCAGCGACAGCGCCAGTGCCGGTTCGTACGTGAAGGGAAAATGTTCTGCGCTGGGTTCTAGAAAGAAATCGAAGGGGTTGTAGACCGCCATCTCGACCACCAGGTCGACGGTGAGTTTGAAGCTTTGGGTTTTGGCCGGAAACACCAACCGGGCCAGGTGGTTGGCAAACGGGTCTTGCTGCCAGTTGATGAAATGCGCTTCGGGCTCCACCCGCAATGAATAAGACAAGACGCGGCTGCGGCAGTGGGGAGCCGGGCGCAAGCGCACCACTTGGGGCCCCAACTGAACCCAGCGGTCGTATTGGTAGTGGGTGATGTGGCTGAGGGCCGCATGGATGGTCATGCCAGAGGTCAAGCAAAACATGCGCCAAGCGCGTGCGCTGAAAAGGTGCGTGTTTGACAGATAGATGGCATTTAACTTGCTAAATACATTTCAGGAGAATGCCATGCACAGCTTTGATGAGATGTACGAGCGCTTGCCCATCCCGGCCGACGGGGCGCAAGGCTTGCGAGCGCATTACCGCGCCTACCGTGCTTGGTTAGACCGCCAAAGCGACGCGACCATGCAAGCGCGGCGGGCCCAGGCAGAGATGATTTTTCGCCGGGTGGGCATCACCTTTGCCGTGTATGGCGCCAAAGACGAGGAAGGTGCGGGCACCGAACGCTTGATTCCCTTCGACTTGATCCCGCGCATCATCCCCGCGCACGAATGGGGGCAAATGCAAAAAGGCTTGGCGCAGCGGGTGAGTGCTTTGAACCGCTTCATCCACGACATCTACCACGGCCAAGACATCTTGCGCGCGGGCATCATCCCCAAAGAACAAATTTTGAACAACGCACAATTTCGCCCCGAGATGATGGGGGTGGATGTGCCGAATCAGGTGTATTCGCACATCAGCGGCATCGACATCGTGCGTGCACCCAATGCCCAAGGCGAGGGCGAGTACTACGTGCTGGAAGACAACCTGCGCGTGCCCAGCGGGGTGAGCTACATGCTCGAAGACCGCAAGATGATGATGCGCTTGTTCCCTGAGTTGTTCAGCCAATACCGGGTGGCACCGGTGGCGCACTACCCCGATTTGCTGCTCGAGACCTTGCGCGCGAGTTGCCCGGCCACCACCGACAACCCCACGGTGGTGGTGCTCACCCCCGGCATGTACAACAGCGCCTACTTTGAGCACGCCTTTTTGGCCCAGCAAATGGGCGTGGAGTTGGTTGAAGGCCAAGACTTGTTTGTGCGCGACAACTTTGTCTACATGCGCACCACCCGTGGCCCCAAACGGGTGGACGTGATTTACCGCCGGGTGGACGACGACTTTTTGGACCCGGCGGTGTTTCGCCCCGACTCCAGCCTGGGTTGCCCGGGCCTGATGGGGGCCTATCGCGCCGGCCATGTGGCGATTTGCAATGCGGTGGGCACGGGCATTGCAGATGACAAGTCCATCTACCCGTATGTGCCGCAAATGATCGACTTTTATTTGGGCGAGAAACCCATCTTGAACAACGTGCCCACCTACCAATGCCGCCAACCCGAGGACTTGGCCTTCACCTTGGCCCACCTGGAGGAGTTGGTGGTCAAAGAGGTGCATGGCGCGGGCGGCTACGGCATGTTGGTGGGGCCGGCCGCGAGCAAAGCCGAGGTCGCGCAATTTCGCCAAGCTTTGCTGGCCAAACCCGAGGGCTACATCGCCCAGCCCACCCTCAGCCTGTCCACTTGCCCGACCTATGTGGACAGCGGCATTGCCCCGCGCCACATTGACCTGCGCCCCTTTGTGCTGAGTGGCACCAGCGTGCAAATGGTGCCCGGTGGTTTGACCCGGGTGGCTTTGAAAGAAAACTCATTGGTGGTCAATTCATCCCAAGGGGGTGGCACCAAGGACACTTGGATTTTGGAGGTCTGACCATGCTCAGCCGAACCGCCGATCACTTGTTTTGGATGTCGCGCTACACCGAGCGTGCCGAAAACACCGCCCGTTTGCTCGACGTCAGCTATCAAACGGCGTTGTTGCCGCAGTCTGACCAAGCGGCCCAATTGGGTTGGCAAGGCCTGTTGTCCATCAGCGAGTTGCTGCCGTCTTTTGAAGCGATGTATGGCGCCATCACGCCGGCATCGGTGATGAGCTTCATGGTCAAAGACGAGCGCAACCCCTCGTCCATTGTGTCGTGCTTGCGGGCGGCGCGCGAAAACGCCCGTGCGGTGCGCGGCACCCTGACCACCGAGGTGTGGGAGACGCAAAACCAAACCTGGCTCGAGATCAATCGCATGTTGCGCGCCGGTGAGTTCGAGCAAGACCCCGGGGCGTTTTTCGAATGGGTGAAGTTTCGCTCCCACCTCTCGCGCGGCGTCACCGTGGGCACCATGTTGATGGACGAGGCCTTGCAGTTCATGCGCCTGGGCACCTTCTTGGAGCGCGGTGACAACACAGCGCGCTTGGTGGATGTGAAGTTCCATGCCCTGCAAAACGACTTTTGGGGATCGGCCACCAGCAAAGACCAGGAATACGATTTCTACCACTGGAGCGCCATTTTGCGCAGCGTCTCTGGCTTTGAAATTTACCGCAAGGTCTACCGCGATGTGATCAAACCCGAGCGGGTGGCGGAGT
>JBEDFU010000292.1:0-4127 GCA_041174965.1 Pseudomonadota bacterium
GACACCCGCAACCCTGAATACCCAGCCACACGGACAGCCGCCCGCCAACGCCACCAGACGCCACCATGAAACCCGCCGCCTTCGATTACCTGTGCCCGCGCACGCTCGACGAAGCCTTGCACGCCTTGGCCTCGCATGGCAGCGGCGCCACGGTGCTGGCCGGTGGGCAAAGCCTGATGCCCATGCTGTCGTTTCGCATGCTCGAACCCGGTTTCCTGGTGGACATCAACCGCATCCCGGGGCTGGACCACATTGACTTGGACGGCGGCACGCTGCGCATCGGTGCTTTGGCGCGCCATGCGCAGGTGATGGCCCATCCTTTGGTGGCCCAACACCTGCCCTTGTTGGCCCAGGCGATGCCGCACATTGCCCACGCCGCCATCCGCGAGCGCGGCAGCTTGGGCGGCAGCCTGTGCCTGGCCGACCCCGCCGCCGAATTGCCGGCTTGCATGTTGGCCCTGGACGCGCGCCTGCACTTGCGCTCACACCATGGCACGCGCGAGGTGGCTGCCGCCGACTTTTTCCAAGGCCTGTACCAAACCGCCCTGGCCCCGGGTGAGTTGCTCACCGAGGTGCGCATCCCGGTGCCCGAGGCAGGCAGCGCCATGGTGTTTGACGAATTCAGCCGCCGCCACGGCGACTACGCCATGGCTGGCCTGGCCGCTTGGTCGCACCCGGCCCGACAGCGCAGCCGCTTGGTGTTTTTGGGTTGTGGCGACCGGCCCACCCGCGCTGTGCGCGCCGAAGCCTTGCTCAATGCCCGCGACGGGATGCCCAGCTACGCCGACCTGCGCGCGGCCATCGACGCCGACCTGCACCCCGAGGCCGACCTGCAAGCCCAGCCCGACACCAAGCGCCACTTGGCCACCGTGCTGCTGCAACGCGCTTGGCCGCGCCTGTAAAACCTGCCACACCTGAGACTGCCATGAACCCCTTGCACCCCTTGTCTTTGCACGTCAATGGCGTGGCCGTCCAAGCCCAGGTCGAGCCGCGCCAACACCTGGCCGATTTTTTGCGCGAGCAGGTGGGCCTGACCGGCACCCACCTGGGTTGCGAATATGGCGTGTGTGGCGCTTGTACCGTGCGGGTAGATGGGCGCATCGTGCGCGCTTGTTTGATGCTGGCCATCCAAGCCCAGGGCTGTGAAGTGCAAACCATTGAGGGCTTGGATGCCCAAGGGCAATACAAAGACCTGCAACAAGCGTTTGTGGCGCGCAACGCTTTGCAATGCGGTTTTTGCACCCCCGGTATGGTGATGTGCGCCAGCGCCTTGCTGGAACCAGGCGGCTGCCCCAGCCGCAGCGACATCCGCGCTCACATCAGCGGCAACTACTGCCGCTGCACCGGCTACGAGGCCATCGTCGACGCGATCGAGCTCACGGCCAAAACCCGCGCATCTGCACCCAAGTCCTGAAAAAATTGCCTTGAGGGCTCTGCCGCTCTAAACACCACCCCAAACCCACGGCCCATCCAGTCAGTCAGGTTTTTGCAGGCGCTTGCATGGAGCCCAGCATGTGGTTCAAGGCAGCCAACAAGCTGGTTTTTTGCGCGGCTGACAGGCCGGCCATGGCGCGCTCGCGCACCGCCACGGCCATGGGCAAAATGCGCCGGTACATGACCTCGCCCACCGCCGTGGTGTAGACCCGCACGGAGCGGGCGTCTTGGTCATCGGTTTGGCGGCGCACATAACCATCGGCCTCCATGCGGCTGAGCAAGCGGCTCAGGCTGGAGTGAGGCACCACCGCATACTCCGACAGGTCGGTGATCGAGCTGCCATTTTTTTGCGCCAACACCGCCAACACGCGCCAGTGCTGAAAGCTCACCTTCAAAGGGCGCAAATCCAACTCCAGTTGGCGGTTCATCAACCCACTGACCCGAATCATCAGATAGGGCACCGAATCGTCAAGAACAAAGTCTTCCCAGGCTTTTGTCGAATTTGCTGTCATGGCTGCACCCATTGGCGTCAATTTTTTAAATTCGATAAATCTTAGTCTTTCTTTCGGAAAATTTTCAAATATAAAAATAATATGCGTCCTTGTTTGCCCTGATCAACGCCAAACCAATAACACGGACATGGTCAACAAATAGGCGAACAACACGCGGCGAAAGGCCAGTTCACTGATGTGCTGTCCCAACATGCGCCCCAAGGTCAAGCCCAGGGCCATGGGCAACAAAGCGGCCAGCGAAAAGCCGATCTCGCCCCAGCCCATGCGGTCGTAATAAAACATCGCGCTGTACAAAGGCAAGGAACCAAACAAATAAACAATGCTGATACCGCCAATGAACTGCTCGCGGCTCAGGCGCAGGGCCATCATGTAGGTGATGATGATCGGCCCGGTGAGCGAAGAGACCGCACCCAGCATCCCCGAGCACAGGCCCACGACAGCGCTGACCCAGCGTTCACGCCGGGGTGAGACATCAAACTGCGGCTTGAAAGCCATCAACACCACCGCCAACACCAGCACGCCAGCCAGCATGCGGTTGAGGTGGCGCACATCGAGCTCCAAGGTCATGCGCACCGTCAATACCGTGGCAAACAGTTGCGCCAGCGACAGCGGCCAAAAGCGGCGCAGGTTTTGCCGCCATTGCCCCACCGTCCACACCTGCCACAGGTTGGAGCCCATCACCGGTACCGCGACCAAGGCCATGGCTTGCGGAGCGGGCATGACCAAGGACATCATGGGCACGGCCAGCATCGGCAGGCCCACACCAATCGCACCTTTGACCACCCCACCCACCATGAACGAGAGCAGGCCCACGGTGAGCATCTGGGCCATGCCAGGCGTGGACAGCCAGCTGTCCCACAGCGCTGCGGCGCTCAAAACCGCGCCGCTTCCAAGCCAAACCCGCTCAAGTTCAAGACCTTGACCCTGCCTGATCGTGGAGCGGCCAAGTTCATTCTTTCTGGATACCAGCTTGGGCCACGGCCTTGCCCAGGCGCTCCACCTCGTCCAACACCGCGCGGTGGCATTCGGCAGCAGAGCCACCAATGGCTTCGATGCCCGCATTGCTCAAGGTTTGCACCACCTCGGGCATTTTGGCGATGGCGGCCATCTCACTGCTGATGCGCTCAATGGCCGCAGCAGGGGTGCCGGTGGCAGCAAACACGGCGATGATCGGGGCAAAGTCAAAGCCGGGAATGGTCTCGGCAATCGCGGGCACATTGGGTTCTTGGGCAGAACGCTTGGCCGCGTTGTTGCCCAGCAAACGCACCTGGCCACTTTTGACAAAGCCCAGCAACGAAGGCAAGGCCGAGAACAACATATCCACTTGGCCACCCACCAAGGCCGGCACCGATTGGCCCGTGCCCTTGAACGGGATGTGGGTGATCTCCAACCCCAACGACGCCTTCATCGACTCCATGGTCAGGTGATGGGTGCTGCCAATGCCCGATGAGCCATAGGTCAAGGTGCCGGGTTTGGCCTTGGCCAAAGCGATCAATTCGCGCAAGTTGTTGGCCGGTGTTTTCGGGTGCACCGCCAAATACAGCGGCGCACGCGCGGCCAGCGACACGGCGACAAAGTCGCGCTTGTAGTCGTAGCTCAGCGACTTGCTGATCAAGGGGTTGATGGAAAACGTCGAGCCGTCGGTGACCATGAAGGTGTAGCCATCTTTGGGCGCCAAGGCCATGGCTTGGGCCGCCACCATGCCATTCGCACCAGGCTTGTTGTCCACCGTGACCGGTTGGCCCAAACGCTCACTCAAGCGCTGGGCATAAATGCGTGCCACCGTGTCGGGCAAACCGCCGGCGGCATGGGTGATGACAAATTTGATGGGCTTGTTCGGGTAGGCCTGGGCCCAGGCGGTGGGCGCACTTGCCAAGGCTGCTGCTGCCGCCATACCGATGAGCCAGGTTCGCCGAGCGCGAAAGAGCCATTGCATATCTGTCTCCTTGAAAAATCAGGGGGCTTCGAGCATCGACACCGGGTCGCCATAGCGCGCCGCGGCCTGCACCACTTGCGGGTCGCGCAAGGCGCACAAAAAACCTTGGTCAATGATGGTTTCCTCGCCCGCCGTGACGGTGGCGTCAAGCACCACCAGGTCTTGGTGCACGGGCGGCTCTTCCCAGTTGGGCATGTGGCGGCGAATCCAGTCGCTGGGTTGGGCCAGGTCGATGCCAAAGTGCA
>JBEDFU010000293.1:0-26719 GCA_041174965.1 Pseudomonadota bacterium
GGTTCCGATTGTGCCCTGAGCTGCATTGCTTTCAAACCTTGACAGCCACCGACCAAGCCCGGCCAGGTCCATAAAAAAACCCGCCTAAAAAGGCGGGTCTTGGTCACCGCTGCAATGCTCAGAAATTAAGCGTCCTTTTATCAACTGCCAAAGCCGCCTCTTTGGTGGCTTCGCTCAAAGATGGGTGTGCATGGCAAATGCGGGCAATGTCTTCGGCACTGGCCTTGAACTCCATCGCCACCACGGCTTCGGAAATCAATTCCGACACCTGCGGGCCGACCATGTGAACGCCCAAAATCTCATCGTTCTTGGCGTCCGCCAAAAACTTCACCATGCCGGTGGTGTCGCCCAAAGCGCGAGCACGGCCATTGGCCAAGAACGGGAAGGTACCCGCTTTGTAAGCCACGCCATCGGCCTTTAGCTGTTGCTCTGTGCGGCCCACCCAAGCGATCTCTGGGCTGGTGTAGATGACCCATGGAATGGTGTTGAAGTTGACATGACCGTGTTGACCGGCGATGCGCTCGGCCACCGCCACGCCCTCTTCTTCGGCTTTGTGGGCCAGCATGGGCCCACGCACCACATCACCCACCGCCCACACGCCAGGCAAGTTGGTTTTGCAGTCGGCGTCTACCACGATGGCGCCACGCTCGTCAAGCACCAAGCCCACCGCATCAGGTTGCAATCCGGTGGTGTTGGGCACACGGCCAATGCTGACAATGAGTTTGTCGGCATCTAACTTGACCGCTTCGCCTTTGGCGTTGGTGTAGTTGACGGTCACGCCTTTTTTGCCATTGACGATCTCGCCAACCTTGACGCCGAGTTCAATCTTCAAGCCCTGCTTGTCAAAAGCTTTTTTAGCCTCTTTGGCGATTTGTTCGTCCACCGCGCCGAGGAAGGTGGGCAGACCTTCAAGAATGGTGACCTCAGCGCCCAAGCGACGCCACACAGAACCCATCTCCAAGCCGATCACGCCTGAGCCAATCAAGGCCAGCTTCTTAGGGACCGCACCCACGCGCAAAGCACCGTCGTTGGACAACACATTGACCTCGTCAAACGGCGTACCAGGCAAGGCACGGGCGCTGGAGCCGGTGGCGATGACGATGTGTTTGGCCGTCAGTGATTCTTCCGTTTTGCCAGACACCTTGATTTCATAGCCTGCATCGGACTTGCTGGCGAAAGCACCGCGTCCATGGAAAAACGTGACCTTGTTTTTCTTGAACAAAAACAAGATGCCGTCGTTGTTTTGCTTGACCACGGTGTCTTTGCGCTTGAGCATTTGCGCCACGTCCATCTTCACGCCGGTGGCTGTGATGCCATGCTCGGCAAAGTGGTGGTTGGCATGGTCAAAATGTTCGGACGACTGCAGCAAGGCCTTGGAGGGAATGCAGCCCACATTGGTACAGGTGCCGCCAGGGGCTGGGCCACCCGCAGCGTTTTGCCATTCATCGATACAAGCGACTTGGAAACCCAGTTGGGCAGCGCGGATGGCTGCGATGTAGCCACCAGGTCCCGCGCCGATGACGATGACGTCGAATGGTTTGCTCATGTTGATTGCCTTAAATGTCAAACAGCAAACGTGCTGGGTCTTCCAATGCTTCTTTCATCGCCACCAAGCCTAAAACAGCTTCGCGTCCATCGATGATGCGGTGGTCGTAGGACATCGCCAGGTAATTGATCGGGCGAACCACCACTTGACCATTTTCAACCACAGCCCTGTCTTTGGTGGCATGAACCCCCAAAATGGCCGACTGAGGCGGGTTGATGATGGGCGTCGACAGCATGGAACCGAAAACACCACCATTGCTGATGGAGAAGGTACCTCCAGTCATGTCCTCAATGCCGAGCTTTCCATCGCGGGCCTTGGCGCCAAATTCCGAAATCTTCTTTTCAATTTCAGCAAAACTCATTTGGTCGGCATTGCGCAAAATGGGCACGACCAAACCCCGGGGTGAACCCACCGCAATACCGATGTCAAAGTAGCCGTGGTAAACGATGTCATTGCCATCCACGGAGGCATTGAGAACAGGGTATTTTTTCAAAGCATGGACGGCTGCTTTGACAAAGAAGCTCATGAACCCAATTTTTACACCGTGTTCTTTTTCGAACTTTTCCTGGAAACGCTTTCTCATTTCCATCACGGGCGCCATGTTGACTTCGTTGAAGGTGGTCAAAATCGCATTGGTCGATTGCGATTGCAGCAAGCGCTCAGCCACCCTGGCCCGCAAGCGGCTCATGGGCACCCGTTGTTCGGGTCGATCGCCCAAGTCCACCGTGGGTCCGGCCACTTGAGGCAAGGCCGTCGCAACGATCCCCGTCGGAATGGGTGATGCAACAACAGGCTTGGCACCACTGGCCACCGCGCCCAATACATCGCCTTTGGTGATACGCCCATCTTTGCCACTGCCCGCAACAGAGCCCGCTGGCAAAGCATGATCAGCCATCAGTTTGGCTGCAGCCGGCATCAACACATTCGACTTGCCCATGTCAACCGAAGCACCCGCTTGGGGGGCGGCGGTCGATGCATGCGCAGGTGCTGCCGCAACTTGCGGTGATGTGGAGGCGGTCAACATTTTTCCATCGGTGTCAATGCGTGCAATCAATTGCTCAGCAATGACCGTGCCGCCATCTGCCACCAAAATTTCAGACAACACGCCAGCCGCCGGGGCAGGTACCTCTAAAACAACCTTATCGGTTTCAATTTCAATCAAAATTTCATCGGCAGATACCGTATCCCCAGCCTTCTTTTTCCATTGCAACATCGTGGCTTCAGCCACTGATTCGGACAATTGCGGAACTTTTACTTCTACGATCGACATGTGTTTTTCCTAAGATTGGTTTTTGAAGCGGGCCCTCAGCAGGGGCTCTCGCTTGATTTCATTTCGTCAGGACAAAGCCTTTGAGCTTGGCAAACGCAGCATCCACCAAAGCCCTTTGCTGGTCCTGATGCAGGTGTGAATATCCGACCGCAGGTGATGCAGAAGCCGCTCGTCCTGCGTAACCCAACTTTTGCCCATCCAGCATGTTTTCATGGATATTGTGCTGAATGAAGAACCACGCCCCTTGGTTTTGCGGTTCGTCTTGACACCAGACAATCTCGGCCGCGTTGGGGTATTTTTTCAATTCATTGGCAAAGGCTTTGTGTGGGAATGGGTACAGCTGCTCTAAACGCAGAATGGCCGTGTCGTCATGTCCCTTTTCCTCTCGCTTCTTGGCCAAGTCGTAGTAGACCTTGCCCGAGCACACCAATATGCGTTTGACCTTGTCGTTTTTGAGATCGGCGTTTTCAGGGATGATGGTTTGGAATCCACCCTTGGTGAACTCAGACACAGGCGACGCGGCATCCTTGTTGCGCAACAAAGACTTGGGCGTGAAGATGATCAGCGGTTTGCGCAAATTGCGCACCATTTGACGACGCAGCACATGGAAAATTTGGCTGGCAGTGGTTGGCTGGACAATTTGCATATTGGTGTCTGCGGCCAATTGCATGAAGCGCTCCACCCGGGCCGAACTGTGTTCGGGACCTTGGCCTTCATAGCCGTGGGGCAACATCAAAGTGATGCCATTCACACGGCCCCACTTGACCTCGCCAGAGGCAATGAACTGATCAATCACCACTTGAGCACCATTGGCGAAGTCGCCAAACTGAGCCTCCCAGATCACCAACGTGTTGGGGTCATTGGATGCATAACCATACTCAAAACCCAAGACAGCTTCTTCAGACAATATGGAGTCGATGACCACAAAGGGCGCTTGCTTTTCGTTGACGTTCTCCAAGGGCACGTAGGTGCCAATATCCCATTTCTCACGATTTTGATCGTGTACAACGGCATGGCGGTGTGTGAAGGTGCCTCGCCCCGAGTCTTCACCGGACAAGCGGATGGGGTAGCCTGAGGACACCAAAGACGCAAACGCCATGTGTTCGCCCATGCCCCAATCGACGGGGATGTCTCCGCGGCCCATTGCAGCGCGATCGTCATAAACTTTTTTGACCAATTGATGCGGGGTTATGGAGGCTGGCAAGGTGGTGATTTTTTCAGCCAAACGCTTCCATTCCGCAAGAGGAATGGCCGTATCCCCCGCATCGGTCCATTTCTTACCCAAATAAGGTGACCAATCCACCGTGAATTTGGTTTTGAAGTTGGTCAGAACGGGGTCCGAGGTGTGTCGACCCTCATCCAAAGCCTGCCGATAGGCTTTGACCATGTCGTCACCCAGTTGGCTGCCCAAGCCTTGGGTGGCCAATTTGTCGGCATAGTGTTTGCGGGTGCCCGGATGCGCAGAGATTTTTTTGTACATCAACGGCTGTGTCAGACTGGGGGTGTCTTGTTCGTTGTGCCCCAATTTTCTGAAGCAGGTGATGTCCACCACCACGTCTTGTCGGAAAGCCATTCGGAACTCTAGAGCGAGTTGGGTGGCCAAAACAACGGCCTCTGGATCGTCGCCATTGACGTGCAAGACAGGGGCTTCCACCATTTTGACGATGTCAGTGCAAAACACAGACGAACGCATGTCCCTGGGGTCAGAGGTGGTGAAACCAATTTGGTTGTTGATGATGATGTGAACGGTTCCACCCGTGGTGTAGCCACGGGTTTGGGCCAAGGCCAAGGTTTCTTGGTTCACGCCCTGCCCACCAAAAGCGGCATCGCCATGCACCAAGACAGGCAGCACCTGGTCCCCTTTGGGATCGCCGCGGCGGTCCATTCGGGCGCGAACGGACCCTTCCACCACGGGGTTGACAATTTCCAAGTGCGAGGGATTGAATGCCAGCGAAAGGTGAACTGGGCCGCCAGGGGTGGTCACATCAGAGCTGAAGCCCTGGTGGTATTTCACATCACCGGAGGGCAATTCTTCTGGGGCAGTGTGGTCAAACTCGGCAAACAAATCTTTGGGCAATTTGCCCATGGTGTTGACCAGCACATTCAATCGGCCCCGATGGGCCATGCCAATCACCACCTCTTGGACGCCCAAGGCACCGGCACCTTGGATCAACTCATCCATGGCCGCAATAAAACTCTCTCCGCCCTCGAGTGAGAAACGTTTTTGGCCCACGTACTTGGTGTGCAAAAACCGCTCCAGGCCCTCAGCGGCTGTCAGGCGCTCTAGGATATGTTTCTTCTTTTCGGCCGTGAAGTTGGGCTTGCTGCGAATGCTTTCCAACTTTTGCTGCCACCAACGCTTTTGCGTCATGTCCGAGGTGTACATGTACTCTGGGCCCAAAGTCCCACAATAAGTCTCGCGCAATGCATTGATCAGCTCGCGCAAACTCATCCGATCCCGGCCGAAAAAGGTATTGCTGGTGTCAAATATGGTTTCTTGATCGGCGTCTGAAAAGCCATAAAAGGACGGCTCAAGCTCCGGAATATTGGGGCGTTCTGTGCGCTGCAAGGGGTCCAAATTGGCCCACCTTTGTCCCACATTGCGGTAGGCTGCGATCAATTGCTGGGCTGCAGTGCGTTTGCGCCCCATCTCCAGATCGTTGCTGGCCATGACCACGCGCGTTCCACCGGCTTTGGCACGTTCAGCAAATGCATTCACCACGGGCAAATGGGCCACATCTTTGGCTTGACTGCCGTCAACCGCATTCACATGCTGCAAAGCATCGAAATATGAGCGCCAAGAATCTGGAACGCTGCCGGGGTTGGTGAGGTAGTTTTCGTACATCTCTTCGACGTACGGGGCGTTGCCACCAAAAAGGTAGGTGTTGCCAGAATAGGATTGATAGACGGATGTTCCGCCCTGAGATGGATCACTCATTTCGCTGACCTCCGCACCCCTTGAGGGCGCATAAGCTGGTTGAAAAAAACCTTCCGCGACACGGCTAAACCGGTTGGCGGATGCGACTGTGGCTGGGAAGGGCCTAAGTACGACTCAGATTGTGCCATTGATTTTTGAGGCCACAACCCGCGGGGAAAAAACCATGGACATCCAACTAGGGTCAGCCGACTTGCTGCTTGACCTGCTCCAAGACGCCAGGATCCTCCATGGTGGTCAAGTCGCCCGGATCGCGTTTCTCGCAAACGGCTTGCAATGCACGCCGCAACAATTTTCCGCTGCGGGTTTTGGGCAATGCAGACACCACAAAGATCCGCGAAGGCCTGGCCACTGCCCCCAACTGCGAATCCACCAGCTTCATGATTTCACCCTCGAAACGCAATATCGAGGCGGGACCATGAAGATCGCTGGCATCTTTGGGAATCACAAATCCCATCGCCACTTGGCCTTTGAGTGCGTCAGCAACGCCAACCACCGCCACTTCTGACACGTTGGGGTGGCTGGATATGCTCTCTTCAATCTCACGGGTCCCCAAGCGATGCCCGGCCACATTGATCACATCGTCGGTTCTGCCAAGGATGAAAAAGTAACCATCGGCATCGCGTATGCCCCAATCAAATGTTGAATAAACCTGTTTGCCAGGCACGCTGGTCCAATAGGTATTGACAAAGCGCGTGTCATCCCGCCAAACGGTCTGCATGCATCCGGGGGGTAAGGGGCCCTCGATTGCCACCACCCCCTTTTGATCCGGCCCCAACAACTCGTGGCCGGTGGTTTCGTCAAACAGTTTGATGTTGTAGCCATACATGGGTACGCCAGGGCTGCCAAATTTAGTGGGCAATTTTTCAACCCCATGGGGCACGGTGAGGACTGGCCAGCCTGTTTCCGTTTGCCAATAGTTGTCGATGATGGGTTTGCCCAAGCTGCTTGAAATCCACTGTGCCGTTGGCTCATCCAAAGGTTCACCGGCCAAATAAAGAGCGCGCAAGCTAGACAGGTCGTATTGGGACAAAAAGGCAGGATCTTGCTTTTTCAATACACGCACTGCGGTGGGTGCGCTGAACATGATGTTGACTTTGTATTTTTCAACCAACTTCCACCAGATGCCGCCATCAGGGCGAATCGGCAATCCCTCGTACATGATGGTGGCCATGCCGGCCAACAAAGGGCCATAAATGATGTAGCTGTGCCCAACCACCCATCCAATATCGCTGGTGGAGAAATACGTTTCTCCCGCCTTGGCATTGAAAATATGCCGCATGCTGGCCGCCAGCGCAACCGCATATCCGCCCGTGTCACGCTGTACCCCTTTGGGTTTTCCGGTGGTGCCCGATGTGTACAGGGTATAGCTGGGATGGGTGCTGTCTACCCATACACATTCCACCTGTGCATTGAGGTGGGTTTGCCGCAGCCGGTGGTAATCATGATCACGCTCAGGATGGGTACTGTAAGTGACCAGCCCTCGATTCACCATCAGCACCGCCTCGGGCTGATGTTGACTCAAAGAGATGGCTTCGTCCAACAAAGGTTTATAGGGCACCAATTTGCCGCCGCGCGAACCCGCGTCCGCACTGATGACCAACCGAGGCATAGCGTCGTCAATGCGTGTGGCCAAAGCATGCGAGGCAAAGCCACCAAATACCACGGAGTGAATGGCGCCGAGCCGAGCGCAAGCCAGCATGGCAAAGGCGGCTTCGGCGATCATCGGCATGTAAATCAACACCCGGTCCCCCTTGCCCACGCCCAGGCTTTGCAAGATGGCGGCCATTCTTTGTACTTCTCGACTGAGCTGATCGAAGGTGTAGACCTTTTCAACGTCCGTCTCAGTGGACACAAAGATCAAGGCCGGTGAGTTTGCCCGTGTTGGCAAATGGCGATCAACCGCGTTGTGACATAAATTGGTGGTGCCACCTGCAAACCATTGCGCAAATGGAGGGTTTTGATAATTGAGGATCTCTCGAGGCGGGGTTTCCCAATCAATCAGCAAGCTTTGCTCACGCCAGAACTCCTCGGGCTGGTTCAATGACTTTTGGTAAAAATGGGCGTAATTTTCCACAGGCAAGTCTCCAACTTACATCCATCAGATTATGGGCCTGTGCCTCTTTCATCCAGCTGACGCGAATGCAGCGAACCGATCCAATCAAGTTATGCCTTGGTCAGCGCCTTCATCACGGCCTGACCCTCTGGTGCAGCGCTCGAACGCAACCACTCCATGCACAACATTTCTACAGTGGTCAACTCCACGCCTGCCGCTGCCAATCGATCAAAAGCGGCATCGCGGTCCCTTAGATGTATTGATGTGCAGGCATCAACAACAGCAATCGGTTCATAGCCCATGTCCATCAAATCAAGGGCGGTTTGAACCACGCCCACATGGACCTCACAGCCGGCCAACACAACAACAGGTCGTTGAGGCTCTGCATTCTCTGGTGTTTTTTGAAGGTGTTTGGGCAAACTGCGTGCATTGCCCGGCGCAGGGCTGCGTACCGGGTTGAGATGTGGGGCCAAGAGGTCAGAAGCACTGAAGAAATCGCTTTCCAAGGGGCGCGCACAAAAGGCTTGACACACACCCAAGTGCTCTCCCCAAAGTTTGGGCATGTGAAGCACCGACCAAATGGGCATTCGAAAGATGTGGGCGACGCAGGCCAACTTTTGAAGTTGTGCTGTAAATTCTTGGGGGTCTATGCTTTTGGCACAGACCACCTCTTGGCAAGAAACGAGAACCAGTTGCGCGTCATTTTTATCGTATAGCATTCAAGTCAATTCAAAATCAATTTTTTTAGAACAGCCCATCAATGGAAAATTGATCGGCTTTTACCCGGATTGACGACCCCTCGTGCCACCAATGTGCCAGACAATAGCACCCTTGATTTCAACCTGAAAACGCTCATCATGCAACACGACCTGCCCCATCACCGCCCCGGACGTCTGGCCAATTTTATTTTCGCCAGCCGTTGGCTTCAATTGCCTTTGTACCTGGGCTTGGTTTTGGCTCAATGCGTATATGTCTACCACTTTTGGATAGAACTGATCCACCTGATGGAAGCTGCTTTTGGCAGCCAAGCCGCCGTGCAAGCTTTGGTCGGCAGCATTGGGTACAAAAGCGCCGATTCTTTAAGCGGTCTGAATGAAACCCTGATCATGCTCGTGGTGCTGGGATTGATTGACGTGGTCATGATTTCAAATTTGTTGATCATGGTGATCGTGGGCGGGTATGAGACCTTTGTATCCAGAATGTATCTTGAAAATCACCCAGATCAGCCTGAGTGGCTCAGTCACGTCAACGCTTCTGTGCTCAAGGTCAAATTAAGCACAGCCATCATTGGCATCTCGTCCATTCACTTGCTGAAGTCGTTTATCAATGCAGAAAATTACAGCGAGAAAGTTTTGCTGTGGCAAACACTCATTCACATCACTTTTTTGCTCAGTGCTTTGGCCATCGCCTGGACAGACCGCTTGATGCACCACCCAGCCTCGGACCCTTCCTCCCATCCGCATTGATATGAGCCCATTGAAGATCAATCTTTATTGATCGTGCCCCAAGTCACTCAAGTCGAGAAGGCTTTTGTTGGGCCCATTGAAATGGTTGCTGATACAGCCAAATAGGTCGGTTTTCGCTGGCCTGTCCCACAGCGGTGGGCACCAAACCTTTGGCCTCAAACTCCAAGCTGACCATCCAGGCACCGCGCTTGAGTTCTTGAGATGCCTTGAGTGCAGCGGGATCCATGCTCTCCGGCCTTTGAAACAGGTAGACCATGTCGCAATCAGACCAAGACGTTTTCCAAATGTCTGCAAACCATATTCGTGCCCAAGGGCAGCGAAAGGCACAGAGCCAGCGCAAGGGCCAGCTGGCGTCAATGCCCCAAAATTGAGCCTGCGGGTAAGCCAAGCGCAAAGCCTTCAATCCATCACCCAAGCCACAGCCTGCGTCCAAGATGATGGCCTCGTTTCGCATAGGTGCCAGTTCAGACAGCTGCCGCAAAGCGTTCAAGGGAGTGGGAAACAAAGGCGCATCACGCCATGAGTGAACTGGATATATCAGCAAGGCAAAACCCAACGGCAACAACCAAGCCCAAGCCGGCATGGGCGCTGAGGAAGATATCCACCACGACAATGGGAAACCCAGGGCCAAGACCACCTGGCGCATGCGTGTGCTGCCCAAAACGCTGCAAACCAGCCCAGTGACAGTGGCGACCAGCCAGGGCCAAGGCGTGTGCAGCGATGTGCTCTCCAGGAGCGTGTAAATGAGCCAGGTTCCGGTCCAGGTCAATAAAGCTGGAACTGGCCAGATCAGCAAACGAAACACGGCCTTAGTTTCGTTTGTTCAATTGGCCTACGAATTCGCCACCCTTTTCAATTTCAATTTCCGAATAGTCCAACTTGCCGGAAACCTTGCCAGATTGACGAATCACCAATGATTCTTGACAGTCAATGGTCTCGCCGAGCTGACCCAATACATCCACCCGCCTGGCTTTGAGCTTGCCATTGACTTTGCCAGTGGAGCCAACCAAAACCTCATCGGCCGTCAACTCGCCCTCTATGGTGCCGTACACCGTGGCCTTACCAGGAACATGCAAGACACCCTTGGCCGTCACACCCGAACCAATGGTCAAACTCGGTAAATCATTTGCAGAAGTGGCCATGTCAACAACTCAATTTAAAAATATGGAGGATCGATCAAATGAAGAGGAGGTATCCGTTGAGTGTGCAAAAAACACCCACTGTTCCCAAAGTCAATGAAGCGCCAAGCAACAAACCCACTCCCGTGATCAGCGCCACCGAGGTCAGAACAATGGAAATCTGAAGCAAGGCCTCCGCATAGTCAAACCACGGATCGCGACGAAGAGCCAGGTCACGCTCATGCTCGTGATCTTTGGCCTGCTTCATGAGTTCTTTTTTGCCCTCTTTGGTATCGGGCTCAGACTCATAGCGTTCGATGTTCTTTTTATAAGACTGCAATTTGCCTTCGACCAGTTCGCGGGTTGCAGGGCTGAGCTTTTCTTGCGACAAAATCACTTGAAAATCGTCTGCTGCAATTTTGTAACTTGTCTGTCGAATGTTTTTGGCTTGGTAGAAGGCATAGGCGTTGGCAGCCAAAATATTGTGCATCGTTGCCTCTTTGGAGGCATTGCTTCCACCTAAACTGGCCAGGGCCAAGACCATGGCCAACAATGACACCAATAATGCACACCGAGTTTTAAACGGATCAGCGTGTGTTTCCAATATCTCGTCTGGATTAGGAGATTCCATTAAAACCCTCTTGCTGTAAATCTCAATCCTATCAGCAGTAGTCCTATATTTTCAACAACTTAAATCAAGAGCTATCAGGCATCCAATGCACATTTGCTCAAACTGATGCCGCCAATCAAACGCATAGCTGCTCACGGTGAATATTCTGATCAACCGAAAGTTTTAATGCCCACTTGTTTCATCTCACCGCGGAATTGACCACCGCGTTCGATTTCAATTTCCGAGTACTCAATCGCGCCGCTGACTTTGCCTGTGGAGCGAATCATCAAATGATCTTTGCAAGTGATCACCTGATGGAGTTCGCCCTGCACATCAATTTTGCGAGCGGTGATCAAACCGGTGATTTTTCCTGTGGGGCCGATCTCCAACTCATCAGCCGTTAGATCGCCATCCACCGTGCCATTGATAACGGCTTTGCTGGGAACATTCAGCGAACCTTTGAAGGTCACGCCTTGACCGATGGTAATGCTTTGGTTATCTAACAGTGCATTCGACATGTTCATCTTTCTGGTCAAAAAAGTCAGTCAAGACTCGAAAATTGTTTAATTCAAAGGGTGCGAAAACAAAAAACTGTAACCATTGTATGGCTCATTTGTGGGACATGTGCAAACTTGGGGTTAATTTTTGTCGGGTGTGCACCACTTTTAGACAGATCAAAACATCCAACAAAACCTGATCATCAAATTGATCAATCATTTACATCCCCGTGGACCTTCAACATGATCTTGCCAATGTGAACCGACGATTCCATCAACGCATGGGCCAATGCAGCTTCACCCAGGTCAAAAATACGGTGAATGACGGGCAATGCCATGCCTTTGCTCAGCAGGGGCCAGACATGATCTAGCAGGGCCTGTGCGATCTGGGCCTTGTCCTCAGTTGAGCGCGGCCTGAGGGTGGAGCCAGTGTAAGCAATGCGTTTGACCATCAATGTCGTGAGGTCCATATTCACTTTGGCACCCTGTAAAAACGCGATTTGAATGAGTCGACCCTCAATCGCCAAGGCTTTGAAATTGCGCTCAACATAGTCACCACCGACCATGTCCAAAATCATGTCCACCCCTCTTCCATCGGTTGCGTTGAGGGATTCAGTCACAAAATCTTGGGTTTTATAGTTGAACGCCGCATCTGCACCGGCTTTCACAGAGGCGGTGTTTTTTTCATCACTTCCCGCTGTGGAGAAAACCGTGGCGCCAAACGCCTTGGCCAGTTGTATGGCGGTCAAACCTATGCCTGATGAGCCACCATGGACCAACAAAGTCTCTCCGGCCTTGAGATGCCCCCGTTGAAAAACGTTCACCCATACGGTGAAGTAGTTTTCTGGCAAGGCCGCCGCTTGCAACAAACCCATTCCTTGGGGGATGGGCAAAACTTGAGAGGCAGGAACAGCCACAAACTCCGCATAACCACCACCATTGCACAAAGCACATGCGCGGTCCCCAACTTTCCACCCATGCACACCTTCACCAATCGATTCAATTTGGCCTGAAACTTCTAAGCCCATGATGGGTGACGCACCCTTGGGAGGTGGGTATCGGCCACTGCGCTGGGAACAATCTGGCCGGTTGACCCCCGCAAAAGCGACCTTGATCAACAGTTCTCCGGGCTTGGCCGTGGGCTTATCTGTTTGGGCCAGCACAAGAACCTCAGGTCCACCACCCAAACCATGCGAAATGTATTTCATCAAATCAGTCTATCTGAAAAATGCACAAGACCATTGTTGGACCTTGCACCAGTGGGCATCACCCCACATCACAGAACCTCCACGCACAGGCACGACGAAGCAAATCAAACACCCGCCTTGACGTGGAACAGCCTCAATGAATCACTTGTTTTTTTCTTTACCGCGCGGTATGACCACCGTGGTCACCGAAGCCCGCATGGGCTCGCCGGTCAGTGTCTTGGGTGCAGATGTATCCTTCTTTGGTTTTTTGCTCTCTTTGTTGGACTTTTGCTGACCTTTTGCCATGTGAAACTCCCCGAAGTGATGGCCTGCAACGCGCAGAATTGAATGGCAAGTCTAACCCCACTGCTGTGATCACCACAGGCGTTTTCGAAACATCATTGATAAGCATTTTGCCCAGAGGTTGCTTGACGATTCAGGGTTTTCACTAAAACCTTATCCATTATTCAGTGGTCTACTGAATTCACGATAATCCGTCATCAAATTCATTTTCTTTTCCCAAGGAGACAGCCATGAAGGTCGAAATCACCGTTAACGGACGGGCACGAACCATAGATGCAGCCCCCAATCTTTTATTGGTTCAGGCCATCCGCGAAAATTTAAAGCTGACGGGCACCCACGTGGGCTGCGACACCGCCCAGTGTGGAGCCTGCACGGTGATCATGAACGGCAATGCCGTGAAGTCATGCAATGTCTTGCTGGCGCAAGCCCAAGGCGCGCAGGTCACAACCATTGAGGGTTTGGCCGATGCCGACGGAACCATGCACCCCATGCAGTCCGCCTTCAAAGACTGCCATGGCCTGCAATGCGGGTATTGCACGCCCGGCATGGTCATGAGTGCCATTGACCTTTGCAAGCGCCATCCACAAGCCAACGAGCAAATGATTCGCGAGCAACTCGAGGGCAACTTGTGCCGTTGCACCGGTTATCAAAATATTGTCAAGGCCGTGCAGCAAGGCGCTGCGGCCATGAAGTCTTGATATCAAAAAACCACAGGAGACAACCATGGGTGCATCAGATTTCGCCAAACTTCCCCACATCGGAGAGTCCTATCTTCGCAAAGAGGACTACCGGTTTCTCACCGGTGCCGGCCAATACACCGACGATATTGACTTGGCCAATATGTCGCATGCTGTCTTTGTGCGCTCCCCGCACGCGCATGCCAAGATCAAAAGCATAGATAAAAAAGCAGCCCTGGCTGCACCTGGCGTGATCGGTGTGCTGGATGGTCAAGACGTGGTTGACGCAAAAATCAACGGCCTGCCCTGCGGTTGGTTGATCACCGACACGGATGGTCAACCCATGAAGGAACCACCCCACCCCATCTTGGCCCAAGAAAAAGTACGTTATGTGGGTGACCATGTGGTCATGGTCGTCGCAGAAACATTGGAACAGGCCAAGAACGCCGCTGAACTCGTGGCTGTCGAATACGATGTTTTATCTGCCGTGGTGGATGTGCGCGATGCGAAGAGCGCAACAGCCTTGCATGATGCGGCCCCAGACAACCATTGCTATAAGTGGGCCATTGGTGATAAAGCACAAGTTGACGCTGCCTTTGCCAAAGCAGCCCATGTGACCCAACTCGATTTGGTCAACAACCGCTTGGTGCCGAATGCGATGGAGCCTCGCGCCGCCATTGGTTCCTATAGCCGCGCCAATGATGAATACACATTGTGGGTGGCCAACCAAAATCCCCATGTGGAACGCTTGCTGATGACGGCATTCGTCATGGGCTTGCCAGAGCACAAAGTCCGCGTGATTGCCCCAGATGTGGGCGGTGGTTTTGGTTCCAAAATTTATTTGTACGCCGAAGATGTTTGCTTGACATGGGCGTCCAAAAAACTCAACCGCAACATCAAGTGGACCTGTGATCGGTCTGAGGCCTTCCTGAGCGACGCTCACGGAAGAGACCACGTCAGCCACGCTGAAATGGCCATGGACAAAGATGGCAAGTTTTTGGCTATGCGTGTCCACACCCATGCCAACTTGGGTGCTTACCTGTCCACTTTTTCAACCGCAGTGCCCACCATTTTGTACGCCACATTGTTGGCGGGGCAATACACCACGCCACAGGTATATGTGGAAGTCGATGCCTGGTTCACCAACACTGCCCCAGTCGATGCTTACCGCGGTGCAGGTCGGCCGGAGGCCACCTATTTGTTGGAACGACTGGTCAGCCGTGCGGCTTGGGAAATGGGGTTGACGCAAGATGAAATTCGCAAGCGCAACTTCATCACCCAGTTCCCCTATCAAACGCCGGTGGCGCTGCAATACGACGTGGGCGACTATCACGCTTGCATGAACGAGGCACAAAAGCTGGGTGATGTGGGGGGTTATGCGCAACGCAAAGCCCACAGCGAATCCAAAGGCAAATTGCGCGGCATTGGCTACTCCAGCTACATCGAGGCTTGCGGCATTGCGCCTTCCAATATTGCGGGTGCGCTGGGTGCACGCGCAGGCTTGTTTGAGTGCGGCGAAGTTCGTGTGCACCCCACGGGCAGCGTGACCGTTTTCACCGGTTCACACAGCCATGGTCAAGGCCACGAAACCACCTTTGCACAGGTGGTGGCCGCCAGGTTGGGCATTGCCGTAGAAGCCGTGGACATTGTTCATGGAGACACTGGCAGGGTGCCATTCGGGATGGGCACCTACGGTTCACGCTCTATTTCCGTGGGTGGCGCCGCCATCATGCGCGCCCTGGACAAAATTGAAGCCAAGGCCAAAAAGATCGCCGCCCATTTGATGGAGGCGTCCGATGCCGACATTGAGTTTGCCAATGGCGAGTTCAATGTCAAAGGCACCGACAAAAAAATTGCCTTTGGGCAAGTGGCCCTCACCGCCTATGTGCCACACAACTACCCACTGGACAAGCTCGAGCCCGGATTGAATGAAACCGCTTTCTATGACCCCACGAACTTCACCTTTCCAGCTGGCACCTACATTGCTGAGGTCGAAGTCGATCCATCAACGGGCGTGGTGAAACTCGATCGCTTCACCGCTGTGGACGATTTCGGCACCATCATCAATCCCATGATTGTGGAAGGCCAAGTGCACGGCGGCTTGGTCCAGGGCATTGGACAGGCCTTGATGGAAAACTGTGTTTATGACAAAGAGACCGGCCAGCTGTTGACCGGTTCCTTCATGGACTACACCATGCCCCGGGCAGATGACTTCCCCACATTCACATTGGGTCATGTTTCCACCCCATGTAGCCACAATCCGCTGGGCACCAAAGGCTGCGGTGAGGCTGGTGCCATTGGTTCACCACCGGCCATCATGAATGCTGTTTTGGATGCCTTGGCACCCTTGGGCGTGAAAAATCTGGACATGCCGGCGACGCCCCACCGCGTCTGGGAAGCCATTCAAGCCGTCAACACTTAAAGATCAAAAGGAATCACCATGTACGCTTTTACCTACGAACGCCCTGCCACCATTCAAGAGGCGAGCCAACAGGTCGCCAATGGAGCCCAAGCCCTCGCGGGTGGTCAGACCATGCTGGCGGCGATGAAGCAGCGCCTCATGCAGCCTGAAAAATTGGTCGACTTGTCACAAATCAAAGACCTTCAAGGCATCAAAAAAGATGGAAACACCTTGGTCATTGGTGCCATGTGCACCCACCAAACGGTTGAGACCAATGCCGATGTCAAAACACATATCCCCGCAATCGCCGCTTTGGCAGGGGGCATAGGCGACAGACAAGTTCGTGCCATGGGCACCATCGGCGGATCAGTGGCCAACAACGACCCTGCGGCTTGCTATCCGAGTGCGGTGTTGGCGTTGGATGCCATCATCCACACCAACCAACGCACGATCAAAGCCGCGGACTTCTTTCAAGGCATGTATGCCACCGCTTTGAAGCCCGGCGAACTCATCACCGCCATCGCATTCCCCATCCCCAAAAGAGCGGCGTACGCCAAGTTCAAGCAGCCCGCATCTCGCTTTGCTTTGGTCGGGGTTTTTGTCGCGGATACCAGCAACGGTGCCCGGGTGGCCATCACAGGCGCCAGCAATGGCGTGTTTCGCCACTCCGGCTTGGAAGCGGCCTTGAGCGCTTCATTCACACCTGGATCGGTTCAAAATGTGCCGATCGATGCCCACGCACTCAACAGTGACCTGCACGCGTCTGCCGCTTATCGCGCCAATCTGATCAAAGTCCAGACACAACGCGCGGTACAACAGGCGATCGGATGACTCTCACCCCAGGCCCAGACTCCATAGACGCAGTCATCCAGGCCTTGGCGGCGCAAGGCTACCAAGCCCATCGCAGGCTGGCCACGGCTGTTTTTTTGAGCCTGCGCCTGCAACGTCCTTTGCTGTTGGAGGGCCAACCAGGCGTTGGCAAAACCGAGCTGGCCAAAGCTTTGTCAAAGGTCTTGCATCGCCCGTTGCTGCGCCTTCAATGCTATGACGGCATGGAGCAGCGTGAAGCCTTGTACGAATGGAATCACGCTGCGCAGTTATTGCACATGCGAGCCGCCCAAGACCGCACCCAAGTGGATGAGGTCGAGCGAGAGTTATACCAACCCAAATACCTGATTCGCCGACCACTGTTACAAGCATTGCAAACCCCTGCGCCCGGCGCCGTTTTGCTGATCGATGAAATCGATCGAGCCGACGAACCCTTTGAAGCCTTTTTATTGGAATACTTGGGCGAATACCAAGTGAGCATTCCTGAACTGGGAACCATCACTGCGCAAAGCCCCCCCGTCACCATCCTGACCAGCAACCGCACGCGCGACTTGAATGACGCAGTGAAAAGACGATGCCTCTACCACTGGATGGACTACCCGGAAAGAGATCAGGAATTGGCCATTTTGCGCGCCCAAGTTCCCCAAGCCAGCCAAACCCTGGCCGAGCAAGTGGCTCAATTTGTATCCCGCCTGCGCCATCAACCTTTTTCTAACGCCTTTCAACGCGGCCCTGGTATCGCGGAAAGTGTGGAATGGGCCAAGGCATTGGTGGCCTTGGACACCTTGCAGCTGGACCCCGAAGTGATTCACGACACCGCTGGCATTTTGTTCAAACAGCGTGAGGACATTGCCGCGTTGCAGCCCTTGATTTCTGATTTATTGGCCCCCGAAGCTGCCATCTAACAGCCCAACGGTACCGTTTCATGCAACTCGGTGACGCCAGAACCGGCAAATTGGCGGACAACATTGCCGCTTTCGGACGTGCACTTCGGCGCGCCGGCGTGCCCATGGACAGTTCGCGCATTGCCTTGGCCCAAACAGCTGCCATGAGCGTCGGCCTGGAGCGCAAAGATGACTTGGCTGCAGCCCTGGAATGCGTGATGATTGGCCGCGAGCAAGACCGCACCGTATTTGCCCAAATGTTCGAGGCTTTTTTTCGAAATCCTGAACTGGCCCAACAATTGTTGGCACAAATGCTGCCTCAAGCCCAAGAATCAGCCAAGCCGACCGTTCCCAGACGCGCCAGGGTTCAAGAGGCATTGCGAGCGGTGGCCTCTGCCAAAAATCGCCCCCCTGCACAGGATGATGAAATTGAATTGGATGCCGCCATGAGTGCCAGCCAAGCCATTCGCTTGCACCACGCGGACTTCCAAAGCTTGAACGCCAGTGAATTTCGCTTGGTCGAGCAGCTGGCCAAATCCATTCCATTGGCCCTGCCCCACATCCGAGGAAGGCGCACCCAAACTGGCGCACACGGAACCCGAATGGATTGGCCCCGTGCCATGCGAGATGCCGCTCGCCAGGGCGGAGAGTTGATCCGCTTACCACATTTGCAACGGCGAAATCAAGCCTTGCCCTTGTTGATCTTGATCGACGTTTCGGGCTCGATGGAGCGCTACGCCCGGTTGATGATGGCTTTTTTGCACCAGTCCACCCGAAAAGTGCCGCGCAGCGTGTTTGCCTTTGGGACCGAGTTGACGGACTTGAGCGGCCCATTTCGGCTGGCGGATACCGACGACATGCTATTGGCCGTCAGCGACAAAATCGCCGACTTCGCTGGCGGAACCAGGCTGGGTCTGTCTTTGAGTCAACTGCGAACACGACATCAGCGACAATTGATTGGACGCAGAACAGTCGTTCTGCTGATCACCGATGGCTTGGACACAGGTGCAACCAGTGACTTATCTCACGAGTTGTCTTGGCTCAAAAGGCACTGTCGCAAATTGCTTTGGCTCAACCCTTTGCTTCGATTCGATGGTTATGCCCCAATCGCCAGTGGGGCACAGGTCTTGCATCGGCATGCGGATGGCATGGTGGCCATTCACAACATGGCTCGGCTGCAAGACTTGGCTCAAGCCATCATGCGTTTACTGAAAACTTGACAGATTGGATCTCAACCATGGACATGCAAGGCAATCGCCAACTCGCAGCCACACAAGAACAGGCCTGGGCGGCTTTGAACAACCCCGACATTCTCAAAGCCTGTATTCCTGGATGTGAGAAGTTTGAATTGACCGAAGAAAACAACTACAACGTGGGTGTGGCCCTGCGCATCGGGCCAGTGGCTGCCAAATTCAGCGGCACGGTGAAATTGATGGACATTCAGCCACCCCACGCTTACGCATTGCAATTTGAAGCACAAGGCGGGGTGGCTGGCTTTGGCAAGGGCGAATCCAAAGTCACCCTGACCCCCAACGCAGACGGCTGCGAATTGAGCTACACCGTGCACTCAAAGGTGGGCGGCAAGATTGCGCAACTGGGTCAACGCTTGATCGATGGTGCTGCCAAATCGCTGGCCGAAGATTTTTTCAAGCGCTTTGAAGAAGAACTGCTGAAAAGCAACCAAGCCCAAAGCCAAAGCGAGGCAGAGATGGCCCCAACGCCCACCGTCGCTGACAAACCGGCGCCGAAATGGCTGTGGTTGGCAGCCGCCATTCTGGCTGGCGCCCTGATTTGGTCGTTTTTGAGATCTTGATATTTGTCACAACACAGAAAGACCTCTGGCATGGAAAACTTGGATGTGATGGTGCTGCGGAGTTTGCGTGATTGGCGCGTTGCCGGCCACCGCGCTCTGTTGGCCACCGTGGTTCGCACATGGGGCTCCTCGCCCAGACCTGTGGGATCCATCATGGCCTTGTGCGACAACGGCTCAGTGGTGGGCTCCGTCTCCGGCGGCTGCATTGAAGATGATTTGATTTACCGATTCACCCAAGCCTATGCATCCAAGGGCCTGCCAGCATCGGCAACGGCGCAAATTCCTTCAGGTCCACCACAAACCGTCAAGTACGGTATTTCTGCCGACGAAGCCCACCGGTTTGGGCTACCCTGTGGCGGAACCTTGGAGTTGTTGCTCGAATTTGACCCCGATGGGCCATTGTTAGAAACACTGGTTCAGGCCCTGGAGCGTGGTCAATTGATGCAGCGCACCACTTTTTTAACCACTGGACAAGTTCAGCTGAAGTCCTCGGCGCTGCCCAGCGATTTGCATTTGGATGCTGAAAAGTTAACCAACACCTTTGGCCCCGAATACAGAATGCTGCTGATTGGGGCTGGGCAATTGACCGAGTACCTGGCCACCATGGCCTTGTTCAATGGCTTTGCTGTCACGGTCTGTGACCCCAGGGATGAATACAGCGGTGCATGGTCCGTCAATGGCGTCACGCTCACCAAAGAAATGCCAGATGATGTGGTGTTGAGCTTTCACCCTGACCGTCGCAGTTGTGTGATTGCGCTGACCCACGACCCCAAGCTCGACGACTTGGCATTGCTGGAGGCGCTGGAATCGCAAGCCTTCTACATAGGTGCGATTGGTTCTCGCCGAAACAATGCTGCGCGTCACCAAAGAATGCAAGAACACATGGGGCTCACCGAACTGCAATTGCAACGCCTGCGTGGCCCCATTGGCGTCTACATTGGCAGCAAAACCCCTGCCGAGATCGCTGTCAGCATCATGGCCGAAGTGCTGGCCGTGAAAAATGCAGTCCATTTGCCACGCGACATGGATGTGGCCCATGCCAAAAACGCTTATGACATAGCGCCCAATGACGCCGGAGCCGTCGTTTGTCACACGGGATCACGCGATTGAGGGCAATACCTAGCCATTTATGGCAACATACGCAGTGATTTCAGCCTTGCAATTTTCACCAGGATTTACACATGAAACGAATTCTTCTTAAATGCATTTCTATTTTTGCCTTGATATCCATCGGACTTTCAGGTGTGGCCATGGCCCAAACCAAGTCCAAACTGACCCAAATCCTCGAACGCGGAACCTTGCGTGTGGGCACCACTGGGGACTTCAACCCCATGTCGTTCAAGGACACCAATACCAACAGCTTGGTGGGTTATGACATTGACGCCATGAACCAACTGGCCACTGACATGGGCGTGAAAATTGAATTTGTCACCACCGAATGGGCGACCCTGGTGAATGGCATTGTTTCTGACCGTTACGACGTTTTTGCAGGTGGCTCCTCTTTGAACATGGCCCGCGCAAAAACAGTGGCATTCACCAGCCCTTATGTGTATGCAGGCACAGTGCCTTTGATCAACAAAAAGGATGCCAAGAAATTCACCAACTGGGAGAGCATCAACAACAGCAATGTCAACGTGGCTGTATTGATGGGCACTGTGTTTGAACAGCAAGCCAAGTCCCTTTTCCCCAAAGCCAAAATTCGCAGCGTTGAAAAGCCAGCCACCGGCTATCAAGAAGTCTTGGCCAATCGCGCCCAAGTGACCATCACCAGCAACGTAGAAGCGGCCACGCTGATCAAAAACTATCCCGACCTGCAAGTGGTGGGCTCTTCGGCCGACATGAAAAACAAACGGCCCTTTGCTTACCCCGTGGTTCAAGGTGACGCTGTTTGGGTGACCTTTTTGAACAACTGGATCGCCTTGAAGGAAGCTGAAGGATTTTTCACGGCGCTTGAGACCAAGTGGCTGTCATCGAAAAAATAAATAAATCCCTGTGTGCGCTCCTGCTGGGATTGACCTTGGCAGGTTGCGCTGGCAACACCAACTCCTACACCTGGGGTTGGTATATTTTCAATCCCTTTCAAGACAAGGGCTTATCCAATATTGAATTTTTGACCGGTGGTCTGACGGCCACTTTATTGGTCTCGGTTTGCGCCATTTTTCTGTCTGTCGTCATGGGGGCCTTGATGGCGCTGGCCGCTTTGTCCAAGCGCCGAAGCCTTCAAGCCATGGCCCGTGTTTATGTCGAAATATTCCGCGCCATTCCCTTGCTGGTCTTGTTGCTGTGGGTTTTTTACGGATTACCTGTTGTGTTGGGCCTGCAACTGGGCATTTTTGTCGCTGGCGTTTTATCTCTGGCCCTGAGCGACAGCGCCTTCGAGGCGGAGGTATTCAGAGCGGGCATTCAATCGGTTCCCAAAGGCCAAATTGAAGCGGCCAAAAGCCTTGGTTTGTCCTGGTTTCAACAAATGCGGTTTATTGTCGCCCCACAAGCCGTCAAAGTGATATTGCCAGCACTTGGCAATCAGTTTATTTACGTGGTGAAGATGTCGTCTTTGATTTCCGTCATCGGCTTACCGGAGTTGACCCGACGTGCCAACGAGCTCAATGTCAATGAGTACCGACCTTTGGAGATTTACAGTTTTCTGGTGGTTGAATACCTCATCTTGATTGTCTTTATTTCCTGGTTGGTCAGGAAATTAGAAGCGAGACTGGCCAAGCAGGGCTGAGCATGAGGTTACAACTGAGCACCTGGCCCGATATCGAGGCTTACTTGAAGCGCTCCCAAGGCATTGTGTTGCCCATGGGCTCCACCGAACAGCATGGCCCCAGTGGACTGATCGGCACCGATGCCATCACCAGTGAGTCGATCGCCTGGGCCATGCCAGCCCACTGCGACGTCTTGATTGGACCGACATTGAGCTTGGGCCCGGCCGCTTTCAACCTGGATTTCCCTGGCACCATTTGTGTGCGGCCCAGCACCTGGATGGCCATGGTGATGGACTGCATTCAATCACTCGCTCACCAAGGCTTTCGGGCTTTTTATTTTCTCAATGGACATGGTGGAAATTTAGCGCCCACCTTGAGCGCCATTCAAGAAGTTCAATGGATGAGAAGTTTGGCCCATCCAACTGCTCCTCCCCTCTTGTTCAATGTCCGAAGTTGGTGGGATTTGCCATCGGTGAATGCCCTGCGCCAATCTTGGTATGGTGCAGGAGAAGGCATGCATGCCACGCCATCAGAGATATCCATCACCCGCTTCACCCATCCAGAAAATTGCCCTGTGGATGCATTGCCAGCCGCCCCTGCGTTGAATGCTGATTTTTTACGCGCCCACGCAGGAGACCAACATACCCATGCCCAACACCACCGTGCTCTCTTTCCGGACGGGCGCGTCGGTTCACACTCTGCCTTGTCGAATGCAGCCCACGGTCAGGCCTTGCTTGAAGCAGCGGCCTTGGCTGCCAGCCAAGAATATCAGGGCTTGCTGAAAGAATTGGCAGCGTGATTTTCTACGCCACGCCTTTGTCCAGCTATAGCGCCAAAGTGCGCATTGCCTTGTGCTTCAAGGGAGTGGCCTTCCAAGAGATCAATCCGCCTGGCGGATATCGCTCGGAGAGCTATCGAAAAATTGCCCCCATGGGCACGATTCCTGCCCTTCTGGTGGGTGATCAGTTGATCAGTGAGTCAGAGGTGATCCTGGAGTATTTGGATGACCGCTATCCCGAACCACCCATGCGGCCCCTGGACCCGTTGGAGAGAGCGCAACTTCGGTTTCGCTCACGCTTTCATGATTTGTATTTTGAGCCCTTGGTCAGAAGGCTTTTCAGCCATGTTCCAAGCTCGAAAAGAAGGCCGCCTGAAGTGCGTGCCATTCAATCTGAGATGCTTCACCGCATCGAGCAAATGAGCCATTGGCATTCAGCATTTTCCGCACCACCCACAAAGCAAATCACTTTGGCCGACTGTGGCTTTTTGGTCAACCTGCCTTTGGCCGCTCAATTGCTCAATGTCTGTGGCGAAGAGAATCCATTGCCCCAGACATTGATCGATTGGTGGCAAGTTGGGCATCAACACCCATCGGTGGCACAAGCTTTGTCACCGTGGAAAGCAGCCACTGAAGAATGGCTTTTGGCCCAGGCCCCCACATGAAAGGAACGCCATGAGCGCTTGGATTCGCATGATTCCCCTGGAAGAAGCCACGGGCAAATTAAAAGAAATGTATCAACGGGTGACCACCCCGCATGGCACGGTGGACAACGTCATGAAAGCCCACAGTCTTCGCCCGCACACCATGGAAGGCCATTTGGTGTTGTACAAAAATGTTTTGCACAACCCAGAAAACACCTTGCCATTTTGGTTTTTGGAAGTGATCGCCTCTTGCGTCAGCATGGCCAATCAATGCGATTACAGCCTGACGCACCATTTTGCCAATGCCCGCCGATTGATCAATGATGAACGCAGGTCCGAAATCATTTGGAACGCACTGCGCACTGAAAAATGGTCAGATGCTTTTGAGGGCAAAGAACTGGCTTTGATTCAATATGCTCACAAACTCACCCTGTCGGTTGGAAAAATGGTGCAAAGTGACATTGAACACCTACATCAAGCCGGCTGTGATGATGGCGAAATACTTGAAGTGAATCAGGTGTGCGCTTATTTCAATTACTCAAACCGCTTGCTCAATGGACTCGGCGTCACCACCCAAGGCGACGTGATCGGCTATTACAAAGAAAAGCCAGCTAAAAATTAGTGCTCGACCCTTTCTGTGGCCAATATTTTTTGAAGGCCTTGGCGAAAGCGCAGCGCCGCGGCATCCAAACCCATCATGGCGACACGACCGGTGTTTTTTTTCATGCCTTGATGCACGGCTTCCAGCACCCGTTTGTCCTCTAAAAATGCTTTTTTAGCCCCTTCGGCATTGCGCGCTGTGATGTCTTCGTTGTGCGGATCGGTGTTGCGGTGCTGAAGCCAAAAATAATGCGTGTTATCCGCATCCACTGGGGTCAGAAAATGATGGGACACCATGATGTAGGTCAGGGGATCTCGCGGGTCGAAGTCATGCCCCCCCCGGCCTGCGGGCGTGAACACTGTTTTATTGATGGCCCAACTGGGATAACGCACTTCGTAATGCTGCAAGCGATCCGCATGGCCAGAGAATTTAACCAATGCCGCATAAAAAGGCGGGGGAGCTTGGTTTTCAATCCAACGGCTGCAAACCACCGATTGATCGTCGCTGTGGATCGACAATGGGGTGCTGTCCGTTCCCGAACCTGCAAATGAAGATTGGTGAACCCATGCCACATGAGACGGGTCCAACAAGTTGTCTGTCAACCACAAATAGTGACAGTGGCACAAGAAAGAATCCCCGGGGGTGATGTGCCAAGCCGGGTCATCGTAATGCGCTATCTGCGGAATGTCCTCTGGACGTGCCAGGTTCGCAGGACCCATCCAAATCCAAATCATTCCCCATTTCTCGACCACCGGAAAATGCCTGACGCACGCAAAAGCAGGAATGCGCTCTTGTGTTGGTGCATCCACACAGACGCCAAGGCGGTCAAAAGTCAGTCCGTGGTAGCCGCATTCCACATGATCGCCCTTCAAGCGCCCCATGGACAAGGGCAGTTTGCGATGGGGGCAGGCGTCCTCCAGGGCCACCGGCACACCCTGGCTGTCTCGGTAAAGGACAACCGGCTGCGCCAGCAAGGTCATGGCTTTCAATTCGCGGGACAGGTCACGCGACAAACAAGCCACGTACCAAGCGTTGAACACAAAATCACTCAAGACATCTGCCTTCTGTTTTAATCACTTTGAATCCACATCCAGCCGTTCAAAGGGTTGGTTTCCACGAGGGAGAGCGTTTTTCCAAAAATGCTTGAAAGCCTTCTTGGGCCGCGGGGTCCATCATGTTGCGAGCCATCACTTGCCCCGCCAATTGATAGGCAGCAGCCATGCCCATCTCTGATTGTCGGTAAAACAAAGCCTTACCCATTTCAACAGCGACAGCAGGTTTTTCAATGATCTTGAGGCACAAGGCCATGACCTCCGAGTCCAAGGCATCAGAAGGTACGCTGCGGTTGATCAAGCCACTTTCACGCGCTTGATCCGCAGAAATAAAGTCACCCGTCAGAAGCATTTCCATGGCTTTTTTTCTGGACACATTGCGGGTCAAACCCACGCTGGGCGTTGAGCAAAACAAACCGTAATGAATCCCAGACACCGCAAAACGCGATGTCTCACTGGCCACCGCCAAATCACACATGGCCACCAACTGACACCCTGCAGCCGTGGCAATTCCATCCACCTGGGCCACCACGGGCTGGGGCAGGCTTTGTAGGCTGAGCATCAAACGTGAGCACTGAGAGAACAGGTTTTCATAAAAGTCATGGTTCGGTTGGCTGCGCATTTCCCGCAAGTCGTGACCTGCTGAAAATGCCTGCCCCTTTGAGGACAAGACCACCACACGGCATTCGGGGTTGTTTTTGATCAGATCCAGTTGGCTTTGCAGCGCCTGCATCATGTCGCTTGACAGCGCATTGAAGGACCCGGGGCGATTCATGCAAATTCGCACAATGCCAGGTCGAGGTTGATCCACCAACAACAAGGGTTCATCGACCAAGGTACTTTGAGACATATTCAACCTTTTTGAATCAAATATCACGCAACACAATGTCACATGTTTGCGGCCGCAAAAGCCGGGGAGATTCTCGTGTGGCATCGATGCAGCCGCCATTTTGATACACACCCGATGGTTCCCGGTATTTTTTCATGCCCAACAGAATGGATTGCAATTGAAGGGGATCGCTCAAACTCAGGGCCACATGTTGGGCCACCACGGCTTCATCCATGCACCACACACCCGCACCATCCACATAAGCCCCATCACGCCAGTGGAACACCTCGACACATTTCTCATCCAATGAAAAAGGTCGAGAACAGTCCCAAAAATTGCTGAACAAACCCGCGCCCATGTAGATCACCCAGGAGCCTTCATAGCCAGAAACATTGCTGGAGCGCGGATCTGGATTGCGAAACCAGACCCGGTCGCCCGGTATGTAATGCGACATGGGTACGGGGTCAGCCAACGTGCCGTGCTCGATCAAAAAGGTTTCGTGAAATGCCCCCGATG
>JBEDFU010000294.1:0-2817 GCA_041174965.1 Pseudomonadota bacterium
CAGCGCGAGGGGTCGTGGTCGGGCGCGTTCTGCGGCGCCTGGATGATCTCGTGATAGGCGAACACATATTTGGTTTTTTCCGCCCCATCAATGGACTGGCGCGCCACCTCGGACCGCGCACCATCGGCGCCAATGACGGTGCGTGCCCGCACGCTGGCTTGATGCTCTTCGCCCTTGAGGCCTTTGGCGGTGAAGTGCACCCGCATGACGCCGTCCAAGTCGCGGCTGAATTTATCAAACACGCCACGCTGGCGCACCGCACCGTGGCTGGCAGCGCGTGCGCGCAGCCATTCATCGAAATGGTCGCGATCAACCATGCCGACAAAGCCGTTCTCTATGGGAATGTCGACCTTGTTGTCGCTGGGCGAGATCATGCGCGCCGAACGCGCCTTGGCCACCAGCAACTCGTCGGGGATGTCAAAGTCCTTGATCAAGCGCGGCGGAATGGCGCCACCACAGGGCTTGATGCGGCCTTGCCGATCGAGCAGCAACACACGCCAGCCCTTTTGGGCCAAATCATCGGCGGCGGTGGCCCCGGCTGGTCCACCCCCAATCACCACGGCGTCATAGCTCATTTGTGTCATGGTTGTTGTCCTTCCAACGCCCAAGGGGCGGTTTGTGTTGTTGTTGATTGCGCCATGGCACCGCGCCCGACCTGGACCGCCCACCAAGCGGAGCCAGCGAACATCAGTGCTTCCATTCCAAATACCCAGGTGTAGGCCTGTCCCGGCTGGCCCAGCCACCAGCGCGCCAGGTCACTGGCCCCGGTGCCGAGCAAACCGCCCAGCCCAAAGGCGATGGCTTGCGCCGCCCCCCACAAGCCCATGCGCGTGCCTTCGCGCCCGTCTTGGGCGGCGGCGGCCAAGCGCATCATGGTGGTGATGGCGGCAATGGAGAAAGCCCCATTGGCCACCCCCAAGAGAAACACATTGGGCAGCAACGGCCAGCTGTCGCCCCATTGGGCGGCCACAGCCAAACCCGCCATGGCGGCGGCCGAGGCCAAGCAGCCGCCGACCATCCAAGCCTGCACCGAACCCCAACGCCCGCGCGCCCAAGCGCTGCCCACCAGCGCCACACACAGCATGCCCAGCAGCACACCGCCGTGTTGCAAACCCGACAGCTGGGTGGTCTGCCCTGGGGTCATGTCAAACACCGCGCCAGCAAACGGCTCCAAGATCAGGTCTTGCGAGCTGTAGGCCAGCATGGACAAAAAGACAAACACTGTGAACCAGCGCGCCTGCGGCTCGCCCCAGACCTGCGCCAAAGCTTGGCGAAAACCGGCGCGCCGCAAGCCTTCGGTTTGAGCCAAACCGCCACCCGACGGTTGTTGAAGCGATGCGCCAGGGGCTTGGGTCGACCCAGTCGCTGGCCCCTCCAAGCGCCACAGGCAGACACATGCCAGCACCCAAGCCAAGCCCGCCGCTGTGCACACCACAGCCAGCATGCGCTCGGGGCTGTAGGGGTCGAGTTGTTTGCCCACCACCACCGCGGTGATGGCAAAGCCCACAATCATCATCACCCACACCAAGGTCGCCGCAGGGGCGCGCCGCTCATCGGGCACGCGTTTGGCCAGCAGCACCAACAGCGAGGTGCCGCAAGCGCTCACGCCCACACCAATCATGGCAAACGCCAGCGCCGCCAAGGCCACGCCGGGCCCGCGCTGAGTGCCCATCAGCACCGTGGCTTGAGCGGCCAAGCAGCCGCCGGCTGACAACACCCCCATGCCGCCCACCATCCAAGGGGTGCAGCGCCGGCCTTCGTCGGCCCCAAAGCCCATGCGGGGGCGCACCATTTGCACGGCATAGTGCAGTCCCACCAAGATGCCAGGCAACAGGGCCGGCAGCATGAGTTCGACCACCATGATGCGGTTCAGGGTCGAGGTGGTGATGACCACCACCGAGCCCAAACACGCTTGCACCAGGGCCAAGCGCAACACCTGCCACCAGCCAAAGGCCGCGGGCGCGCTCATGCGACCACCCCAGGGGCCGAACGCACAGCCCAGGCGCTGACCATCATGCCGGCGACAAACAACGGCACGCCAAAGCCACTGAGCATCAAGGCCTTGGCCACGGGTTGGCGCACAAATACGCCCATCAAAGGCAATTGGGCCAACATCAGGCCCAGCACCGCCAAGGCATGGCCCACTTGGCCCCAATGCATCAGCAAGCCCGCCACCACCGCTTGGGGCAAGCACATGACCGCGCAAGCCACCCGCGCCGCCTGCTCCGGCCCCAACTGCACCGGCAACGAGCGAACCCCCATTTGCCGGTCGCCCTCAATGGCTTTGAAGTCATTCAAGGTCATGATGCCGTGCGCACCCACGCTGTAAAGCAAGGCCAACCACAACACCGGTGTGGGCGGCACGCGCTCACCCAACATCACAGCAGCGCCCGTGACCCAGGCCAAGCCTTCGTAACTGAGCGCACAAGCGGCATTGCCCCACCAACCGTTTTCCTTCAGACGCAAGGGTGGCGCGCTGTAAGCCCAAGCCAGGGCCAAGCCCAAGGCAGCGGCCAAAAAGCCCCAAGTCCCCAAGGGCACGGCCCACAACAAAGACAAGCCGGTCCAAAGCCACGCGATGTACAAGCCCCAGCGCCCGGGCATGCGCCCGGAAGGGATGGGCCGCTGCGGCTCGTTGATGGCGTCGACATGCCGGTCAAACCAGTCGTTCACCGCTTGGCTGCTGGCACACACCAAGGGACCCGCCAACAAAACGCCCCAAACGATCAAGCCCCAGTGGTCGGCAAACGCCTGTCCCGATGACACCACACCACAGGCAAAAGCCCACATGGGCGGAAACCAGGTGATCGGCTTGAG
>JBEDFU010000295.1:0-16265 GCA_041174965.1 Pseudomonadota bacterium
CTGCATGAAGTTCATGTTGTTTTTCTTGACGTAGGCATATTCCACGTAACCAATGGCGCCCTTGACGCGGTTGACGTTGGCGGCCACACCTTCATTGCCCTTGCCACCGACGGAGGATGCAGCAGGCCACTTCACTGCAGCGCCACGGCCCACGGTGTCGGCCCAATCTTTGCTGATGGCAGTCAAGTAGTCGGTCCAGTTGAAAGTGGTGCCTGAGCCGTCGGCGCGGTGCACCACGGTGATGGCTTGATCAGGCAGGTTTTTGCCAGGGTTCAATGCGGCGAATTTGGGGTCGTTCCACTTGGTGATTTTGCCCATGAACATTTCAGCCAACACGGGGCCGCTGATGCGCAACTCACCGGGCTTGAAGCCGTCCAGGTTGAGCACGGGGACCGTGCCACCAATGATGGCGGGAAACTGCACCATGCCGTCTTTGTTGAGATCATCACCGCTCAAGGGGGCATCGGTGGCACCAAAGGTCACGGTTTTGGCACGGATTTGGCGAATACCGCCCGAAGAACCAATCGATTGGTAGTTCAAACCATTGCCGGTTTCTTTTTTGTAGGCTTCAGCCCATTTGGCGTAGATGGGGTAGGGAAATGTCGCCCCTGCGCCGGTGATATCCACCGCCATAGAAGCCAAACCCACGGTGGACAGGCCAATCGCCACCAACCAAGATTTCATACTTAACATGCCAGATCCTTGTACAAAGAGAGACTTCAAACGTTTCGGGGTGCCACGCTGTGCATGGACATTTGTACTTTAGGCCCCGATTGTGACAATACGGTGAAAATAAGCCTCCCATAAGCAGATCGTCGCTCCCAGATGTCTTTGAACTGTCATCATTCGTTCATGATGGAGAATTAGAATTTATCGCCTCTGTATATTCATACAGCGCCACACCCCGATTGCCCAAACCCAATGCCCCACCAAGACATGCTCGCCGCCATCGACCTGGGCTCCAACAGTTTCCGCTTGGAATTGGGGCGCATGGAGCACGGCCAACTGGTGCGAACCGATTACCTGAAAGAAACCGTCCGCCAGGGCGGTGATTTGGACGCACACCGCAACCTCACACCAGAGGCCATGGAACGCGGCTGGGAATGTTTGGCCCGATTCCGCGAGCGCATTCATGGGCTGCCAGCCCGACAGGTCCGGGCCGTGGCCACCCAAACCTTGCGTGAGGCCCGCAACCGAGACATTTTTCTGAACCGAGCCCAACAGGTTTTGGGTTATCCGATTGAAATCATCTCCGGCACCGAGGAGGCCCGGTTGATCTACATTGGCGTGAGCCAGTTTTTACCCAATGACGGCGAACGCCGCTTGGTGATTGATGTGGGCGGCAGATCCACTGAAATGATTTTGGGGCAAAACCGCGAACCCAGCGTCATGAACTCCTACCGTGTGGGCAGTGTGTCTTGGTCACAAAAGTACTTTCCCCAAGGCCAATTCACCGAGCAGGCTTTTAACCAGGCCAAAGTGGCTGCCCAAGCCGTGCTGGAAGAAGCCCTGGTCATGTACCCGCGCGATTTGTGGGACAAGGCCTATGGCGCGTCTGGCACCGTGGGCGCAGTGGCCGATGTATTGCAATTGGCCGGTTGGACGCCGGGGCAAATCACCCGTGATGGCTTGGCCTGGCTGATCCAATGCGTGCAAGCCGCACAACACTTCAGCCGCTTGCGCTTGGAGGGGCTCAAGGAGGACCGGCGCGCCGTGATTGGTGGCGGTTTGGCCGTGATGGCCGCCTTGTTCGAGCAGTTTGACATCGAGGCCTTGCACGTGGCCCAAGGGGCTTTGCGCCACGGTGCCATGCATGAGTTGATGGAGCGTGACCACAGTGAAAAAGACGTCCGCGATGCCTCCGTCCACCGGCTGGCCGAAAAATTTGGCGTTGACCGCGATCAGGCCAAACGCGTGACTGATGTGGCCCTGCAATTGCTTGCCATGATGAATACCACTGACAACCGGGCACCTCACCGGATTGAGCGCAAGCTGGCTTGGGCGTGTGAACTGCATGAGATTGGCTTGGCCATCTCGCACAGCGATCACCACAAACATGGCGCTTATATTTTGGACAACGCCGATGTCATGGGTTTCAGCCAGCCAGAATTGCACCGCCTCAGCATGCTGGTGCTGGGTCACCATGGCAAGTTGCGTAAACTGGACATTGACTTTGAAGACACATTGGTGGTTCAGCAATTGTTGTCCCTGCGCTTGTCGGTCATCTTGTGCCATTCACGCCGCCAGCCAGACATGACGGGTTTGCAGGTGCACTGCGAGCCGGAAGAAAAAGTCTTTGAATGGGATTGCCCCAGCGATTGGTCGCAGCGTTTTCCGCAGTCCCATCACCTGATTCAACAAGAAATCGTGGCCTGGCAAAAAACCCCCTGGACGCTGCGCTTGCGCCATGCCAAGGGAAGCATTTGAAAGCCCGATGCATCCGCACGCCTGGCCCCAGCACCCAGCCCGAAGCGCCAGCAGACAGGTCCACTGGATAAACGTTTAAAATAAGACTTGCCCACCCCTCTGCGCGCTCCTCACAGCGCTGACAAGTGGGTGCACGGGTAGATGAGTACAAGGGAATCCTTTAGAGACATGGCCACTGACGACACCACCAAAATCACGCAAGACGGTCTCCGGTACAAGTCCAAAAAAGGCGGCTCGCCATTCGGCACCACTGGTTTGGCAGGAAGCACCATGAGTTGCATCAAATGCGGCTTGCACAAACCCCGGGCCTCCGGCACCTTTCGAAAACTGCTGGGAACCAGCATGTTTGTGTGCCTGGATTGCAAACCAGCCAAACCCGCCGAAACCCCTGAACAAGCCAAGGGTTAACCCTTGACCCGTCGCCCATCACAGGCGACGGTGATCCCCCACATGACAAGCCCGCGTTGACGCCACCTGGTGTCGGTGATTGAATGCGTGCATGAGCTTGAAAAACACCCCCAAACACCCCGATCAATTGCGCAGCGCGCGTTGGTTTGCACCGGACGACTTGCGCTCTTTTGGCCACCGCTCGCGCGCCATGCAAATGGGCTATGCACCGCAAGACTGGGCGGGCAAACCGGTGATTGCCATCGTCAACACCTGGTCGGACATCAACCCGTGTCACACCCACTTCAAGCAACGGGTGGAAGACGTCAAACGCGGCATTTTTCAAGCCGGCGGTTTTCCCTTGGAACTTCCGGCCATTTCTCTGGCCGAAGCTTTTGTGCGCCCAACCACCATGCTGTACCGCAACATGCTGGCCATGGAAACCGAAGAGCTGATTCGCAGCCACCCCATCGATGGCGCCGTGCTGATGGGCGGTTGCGACAAAACCACCCCAGGTCTGTTGATGGGGGCCATTTCAGCCGGTGTGCCATGCATTTACCTGCCCGCTGGTCCCATGCTGCGCGGCAACTGGCAAGGACAGGCCCTGGGCTCTGGCTCTGATGCCTGGAAATATTGGGACGAAAGACGTGCCGGAAAAATCAGCGATGTGCAATGGTTGGGCATTGAGGGCGGGATTGCCCGCAGCCACGGCACCTGCATGACCATGGGCACAGCCGCCACCATGATGGGCATGGCCGAAGCCCTGGGCATGACCTTGCCAGGCGCCTCCAGCATCCCTGCGCCAGATGCCAATCACCCGCGCATGGCGGCCGCTTGTGGGCGGCGCATTGTGGACATGGTTTGGGAAGACCTGACCCCGGCCAAACTGCTGACCCCGCACCATTTTCAAAACGCCATCACCGTGGCCATGGCCATGGGTTGCAGCACCAATGCCATCATCCATTTGGTGGCCATGTCCCGCCGAGCGGGTGCCGCTTGCACCGTGGGCTTGGACGACTTCGACGCGGCCAGCCGAAAAATCCCCGTGATCGCCAACATCCGGCCCAGCGGTGACACCTATTTGATGGAAGACTTTTACTACGCAGGTGGCATGCCAGCCCTGATCAAGACCTTGTCAGACCACCTGCACCTGGATGCGATGACGGTCAATGGCCAGACCCTGGGCGAGAACGTGGCCTCAGCGCAGGTGCACAACGCGGATGTGATCCGCCCGCTGGATCGCCCTTTGTATGCCGAAGGCGCGTTGGCGGTGCTCAAAGGCAACATCGCCCCAGCAGGTGCCGTGATCAAACCCAGCGCCTGCGCGCCGCATTTGCGCCAGCACACAGGTCCAGCCATGGTTTTTGACAGCTACCCCGAGATGAAGGCCGCTGTGGATGACGAAAATTTGGACATCACCGCCGACCATGTGCTGGTGCTGCGCAATGCCGGGCCACAAGGCGGCCCCGGCATGCCCGAATGGGGCCAATTGCCCATTCCCCGCAAACTTCTGGCCCAAGGTGTGCGCGACATGGTTCGCTTGTCCGATGCGCGCATGAGTGGCACCAGCTACGGTGCCTGCATCCTGCACGTCTCGCCTGAGTCGTTCATTGGCGGCCCCCTGGCTTTGGTCAAAAACGGCGACCTGATCACCGTGGATGTGCCTGCGCGCCGTTTGCACCTGGAAGTCAGTGACGCGGAATTGGCCCAGCGGCGCGCCCATTGGCAAGCCCCGGCACCCCGCTATGAACGCGGCTATGGCTGGATGTTCAGCCGCCACATCCTGCAAGCCGATCAAGGCTGCGACTTTGATTTTTTAGAGACTGCATTCGGTGGCCCGGTCGATGAGCCGGCCATTTACTGAATCCATCAACCCCACAAAGGACGCACATGAAATGGGTCACCCGTGATTTTGTTCACCTCGACCGGGTGGCCTCCCCCTGGTTGATACAGCGCTTTGTCGATTCCCAAGCGGAATTTGTGTTTGTCCCCTGGGGCCAAGAAGAAACGCGACCCAGCGATGCCACACCCTTTGGGATGCCCGGCGTGGCCTTGTCCTCGCATGATGAACATGGCACCACCTTTGAAAAAATCATGCGCCAATATGCCTTGGATGACCCGTCCTTGCGCAACATCGCCACCATCATCCAAGCGGGCGTCGACCATGTGCTGCACCATGCCAAAGCGGGTCCAGACGACCGCTGGGCGCAAATTGCTGTGGGGCTGCTGGCGATTTCTGAAGGCATCATGCTGGTGCACGACACCGACGACGCCATCTTGAAGGCCAGCTTTCCCGTTTACGACGCGCTCTACGCCAACTTACACGCGCATGCCTTGGTCAAAGCCAAAAATCTGGAAATGCCGGGCTACCAAGGACTGGGGCCCACCTTGCCCACGCGCTTTTTGCGCCAAGTTTTGAAGGCTTCGAGCTGAAATTCACGGGCATACCCTGAACAAGGCTGGCGACCCGTGTGGACAAGGACGCTGGCTCAAGACCCATACTCGGCGCGCAAAATTTTGGCGCCTTCCACCATCGCTTGCAGCTTTCCTTGGGCCACTTCCCTGGGCAGGTATTTCATGCCGCAGTCGGGCGCCAAGATCACTTGTTCGGGCTTGATGAACGCCAAAGCGCGCTTGATGCGCGAAGCCACCACCACCGGGGACTCAATGGCCATGTCGCTCAAGTCCAAGCAACCGACCATGATTTGCTTGTCTCCCAGGGTTTTCAGCACCGCGCAATCCAGGCCTGATTGCGCGGTTTCAATCGACACCTGGCTGCAACTGCACTGGGCAAATTCGGGCAAGAAGCTGTAGCCCTCTGGCCGTGCATGGATCACGGCGGCATAGCCAAAACAAATGTGCACGGCGGTGGTGCCCGTGACGCCTTGCAAAGCGCGGTTCAAGGCCTGGATGCCGTATTGACGGGCCTTTTCTGGACGGGCTTGCATATAAGGTTCATCCACTTGAACCACGTCTGCGCCATTGGCAAACAACTCCAAAATTTCTGCATTCAAGGCCACGGCATAGTCCATGGCCGCCTCCTCTTCAGTGGCGTAAAAATCGTTTTGTGCCTGCTGCAACATGGTGAACGGGCCAGGCACCGTGATCTTGACCTGGCGCTGGGTATGGGCCTTGAGGAAGAGCAAGTCCTCCAACTCGATGGGCCGGGCGCGCCGTATCTTGCCCACAATGCGGGGCACCGGGTTGGGGTGACCTGATCGGTCCAATCCCACGCCAGGGTTGTCGATGTCAATGCCCTCCAATGCGGTGGCGATGCGATTGGAGTAACTCTCGCGCCGAATTTCGCCGTCGGTGATGATGTCCAAACCGGCATCCTCTTGGGCGCGTATGGCGAGCAAGGTGGCGTCCTCCATGGCTTGCTGCAAATGCGGCTCTGCCACGCGCCACAGTTCTTTGGCACGCACCCGGGGTGGGAAACGACCCGCGAGTTTTTCGCGGTCGATCAACCAATCGGGTTGGGGGTAACTGCCGACGATGGTGGTGGGGAAAAGCATGGTGTCTCCTGGCGAATAAAAATCAAAAAAATGTCGTTAAGTGGGTGTGGCCCAAGGCATGGGGTTGGCATTCAGACCCCAGTAAAAACTCTTTTGCCGGGTGTATTCCAAAATGCCTTGGCGGCCTTTTTCACGGCCCATGCCACTCATTTTCATGCCACCAAACGGGGTGCTGATGGAAAACACTTTGTAGGTGTTGACCCATACCGTCCCCGTGTGCAGCGCACTGCCCAGTCGCCATGCGGTTTTGTAGTCTTGGGTCCAAATGCCGGCGGCCAATCCATAAACGTTGTCATGGCATTGGGCCAGCAAATCTTCCTCGCTGTGCCAAGGCAACAGGGCCAACACGGGGCCAAAAATTTCCTCTTGGCACATGCGTGCCGTGTTGGGCAAGCCCTCCATCACCGTGGGCATGTAATAGCTGCCGCGCTCATAGATGGCCCCTGTGGGCCGGTCGCCACCATGCAACAACTGCCCTCCCTCAGACAAACCCAACTGCACATAGCGCTCGACCTCAGCGCGGTGGCGGCTGTGGATCAGCGGGCCCATTTGGGTGCGCTCGTCAGCGGGGTCACCGACCTGCAAGGCACGCACCCCAGCCAGCAGTCGCTCGCGAAAAGCCGCGTAAACCGAAGCATGCACAAAAGCCCTGGAGCCGGCGATGCAGGACTCACCCGAAGAGCTGAAGATGCCATACAACACCCCCGCCACCGCGTGGTCCAAATCGGCATCGGCGCACACAATGGTGGGGGACTTTCCACCCAACTCCAAGGAGGTGGGCATGAGCTTTTCTGCGGCCAAGCGCTGGATGCCCAAACCCACTTCGGTGCCACCGGTGAAGGCGATGCGCTGGATCAAGGGGTGGCGCACCAAGGCCTCTCCCACCAGCGAGCCTTTGCCCGGCAACACGCTCAAAATGCCATCGGGCACACCCGCTTGCTGGCCAATGCGCGCCAACTCCAAGGCCATGCGGGGGGTGATCTCCGCGGGCTTGATGACCACGGCACAACCAGCGGCCAAGGCCGGCGCGATTTTTTGGGCTTCGCTGGCGATGGGTGAATTCCAGGGGGTGATCGCACCCACCACGCCCAAGGGTTCGTGCACGCTCATGGTGATGAAGTCGCCGCGCTGGGGGGTGAGTTGATCCTCCCAGGTTTCACAGGCCGCCGCAAAGTATTGAAAAGTGCCGGCCGCACTGGCCACCAAGGCACGCGTCTCGTTGATGGGCTTGCCGTTGTCCAAGCGTTGCAGCTGTGCCAACTCTTCTGCCCGCTCGCGGATGCCTGCGGCGATGCGGTAGAGGATGCCCGCGCGCTCATGGCGCTTGAGGCCGGCCCAACTTTTGTGCAGCCGGGCTTTTTCAGCCGCTTGCACGGCTTCGTCCACATCGTCCGCGGTGGCCGCATGCAGGTGCGCCACCTCACTGCCATCGGCTGGGTAATGGGTGGAGTATTCGGGTCCGCTGGCATCGCGCCATTGGCCGGCCATGAACGCTTGCAAAGAATGGGTCATCGGCTGGCCACTCATGCCAAATGCCGATCGCGCATCCAATCGGTGCACAGCTTCACCGCTTGGTCCAGCAAGGCGGGTTGCCCCACAAAATAATGGTTCGCGCCCTGAATGGCCACCATGGTCTTGTCACGGCTGGCCGAAGCGGTGTGGATGCGGTGGGTGTGGGGTTGGGGAACCGCATCATCTGCGGTGTGCTCGATCGACAACATGGGCACCGAAATGCCCGCCGCACAGGTTTCCCCATGGGCATGGGTGTCATCGGGCGACCATTGGGACAACCAAGAGCGCAAAGTCGAAAAGCGGGCCAAGCCCACCGGGCCATTGTTGGCCGTTTCGGGGTCGCCCATGAAGCACGTGCCAATGGGGCGGTCGTTGGGGTCGAGCAATGGGTCTAAAAATCGGGGCTCGGCCATGGTCCTGTGGGTGACAAAACCGCGCTCCATTTCCTTGCCGCCACTGCTGCGCAATTGCGCCAGCGTGTGTTTGACCCATTCGGTGCGGCGGCGAATGCGCGCGAGTTGCGCATTCCGAAAGCGTTGCATGAACTCGGCGCTGTAAGGGGAGCGCCGATCAGGGTGATAGATGTCCAACTCGGGGTCGCGCACATCGGGGTTGTTTTCGTCGATGACACTGGGATCGATCCAATCCGCAAAAGTCACGGCGCGCGAGACATGGGCGGCCTGAAAAATGAACGCATCGGCGGGCATCAAACCTGCGGTCATGATGTGGCAAGGGTCACCCGCCGGGGTGTGGGTGATGCTGGGTCGCTCTGCTTGTGATTGGTACAACAAAGCCAGTGAACCGCCCCCAGACCAACCGGCCAACACCACTTTTTCATAGCCCCAGACGGTTTTGGCGTGGCGTATGTAGGCCCCCAAATCGACGACCACGTTCTCCATGATCAAGGCACTGTCGTTGCGGGCATAGCGACTGCCTGCGCACAGCACATGAAACCCCGCCTGCGCCATGGCGCGGGGCATGGGCAACAACTGCAAGGTGGTGGCCGGGTGCATGTAGATGACCAAAGTTTTGGAATTCACCCCTTTGGGAAGGTAGCGAATGCCTTCCAAGTGCACGGTTCCCAAGGAACCGGCAAAACCGTAAACCGACTTGAAGGCGGACGGTTCGGCGAAAGAAATATGCACCCATTCGGAGGTGGTTTCGTGCTGCGGGCGGGTGGCGTTATTCATGGTGTGGCTTTGGTTTGAAAATAAACATAACTGGAGGTTGGGTTCAGCGACGATGGGCTGTCAAGGCCACTTTATGGCCCAAAGAAATGTCTTCTCCCTGCATGCGGTTGCCCTGCACGGTGGCCCTGACGGTGTGAATGCTTTGATCGGCCGCCACATATTGAAAGCTCAAACGGTCGGCTTGCAACTGAGCCCCGACCAAGGCCTGCTCTTGTCCGCCCATGCGCCGGACGCCCCCAATGCGCTGAAAAATTTGGTCCAGGCGCACGTTGAATGCGGCGCCTTGGGCGGGCTCAAAGGTCCAGTTGCCAGCGACATCCGCGGGCACCACCCACATCATGGCCTTTGACCGGGCGGTTTGGGTGACGGCATCGGGCTCCCACTCGACCATGTCAAAGTCGTGCGAAACCACCCGTGTGCCAGGCTTCATTTTGAGGATGGTGGGCCGCAGTTGGTAATTGATTTCAGGCAATAAATAGAGGGTCAGCACGGTGGCTTGGCTGAAATCGGTTTGAAAAATGTCGCCCTGGATGATGCGCACCTTGTCTTGCACACCCGCTTCAACCACTTTTTGCTGGGCAAAGGCCGCCAATTTGGGGTTGTACTCAATGCCCACTGCGCGCGCGCCATGTTTTTTGGCCGCGGTGATGGCGATCACCCCGTCGCCCGCCCCCAAGTCGTAAAGCAAGTCTTGGTCATTGACTTGGGCCATGCGCAGCATGTTGTCGACCAGTTCGTTGGGGGTGGGCAACCACATCACGTCCTTGCCCATTTGTCCCAAGGTGGGTTTGTAGACGGCCGGGTCGACGGCGGTTTGGGCCCAACTGATGGAACCCAACAACAGCCAAATGCCAGCCCAGGCAACCGCTTTTTTGCGCATGAAACTCACTTCTCAGATCCTTCTAAATAACCAGCCTGCTCCATCCCGATAAGCTGCACACAGAATGACAAATTCAACCGTGCCAACCCTGGGAATGCGGCATCAACAATTCTGCCCCGATGTCGCTCAAATTCGGTGTCCCACACAAGCTCATGGTGCGAACCAATTCCGCTTGCAAGATGGCCAAGGCACGCTGGGCACCGGCCTCACCACCGGCAGTGGCACCATAGACCATGGCACGCCCAATCAACACGCCGTGAGCCCCCAAGGCCAAGGCCTTGACCACATCTTGACCACGGCGCACACCCCCATCGACCCACACCGGTATGCGTCCGCGCACAGCCTGCACCACATCGGGCAACGCGTGCAGCGAGGCCACGGCCCCATCCAACTGTCGACCACCATGGTTGGACACCACGACGGCATTGCAACCCATGGCGCAAGCACGCTCGGCATCGGCCGGATGCAGTATGCCTTTGATCACCAAGGGCCTGGGCCAGAGATCCCGCACCTGTTGCAAGGCCGCCCAATCAAAGCCGGTGTCATGGTTGCGCCCCACCGATGAAGCCAAAGCCGAGGCACTGGTTTGCTGTGCCGCCAAGCCCAAGAGGTTTTCCATGACCGGCATGCCATGCCGCGCAATGCGCCACCACCAGGCTGGCTTGGATGCAAAGTCCACCAGGTTGTGCGGGGTGAAACGAAATGGCACGGAATAATGGTTTCGATGGTCGCGTTCGCGATTTCCGCCCACTGGCAAATCCACGGTGATGACCAGCGCCTCGTAATCGGCCGCCAAGGCGCGGCGGATCAAGTTAAAGAAAAAGTCTTTGTCTTTCAGCGTGTACGGCTGAAACCACAGCCGGCCTTGAACGGCTTTGGCAATGCGTTCAATCGATGCGGTGGCCGTGCTCGACAAAATATAGGGGATGCCTGTGGCCACAGCCGCTTTCGCAATGGCCACATCGGCACCCGGATAGCCATACCCCAGTGCACCGGTCGGGGCCGTGGCCATGGGCAAGGCGATGCTGCGCCCAAACAGTTCGCGTTGGGTGTTGATCGTGGAGACGTTGCGCAACAACTGGGGACGCAAACGCAAGTCCTGGAATGCACGGCGGTTGGCATGCAAGGTCACCTCATCCTCTGCCCCACCCTCAAAGAAGTCATACAAGGCACGGGGCAAGCGGCGCTGTGCGGCCAAGCGCAAGTCTTCGATGGAATGGGCCAAAGTCATTTGCACACCCAGCGCAACACCCTCAAGCCAGCGGCTTCACCAGGCATGCCACGCACCAGCACAGCGTTCACGAAACCAGGGGTTGAGGCGTCCACAGCCAGTCCAGACAGCGGTAATGATCGGCCACATCACGTTGGCTATAAATTTCAGAGCGCACCTGCGCTTGCACCCCTTGGCAGTGATAGTCTTCCCAAAGGTGGCGCGACACCCATTGAACCCGCGCCGTCCGCAAAAAACGCGCGCGCTCAAAGTCCTTGAAGGCGGACGAAACATCCGTGCCGTGTTGCGCCATGAGCCCAGACAGACAAACCACATCTTCAATGGCCATGCCCGCACCTTGGGCCAAGGATTGCAAAGTGGCGTGGGCCGCATCGCCCAACAAGCAAACACGGCCATCGTGCCAATGGCGCATCGGCTCGCGGTCAGCGATCGCCCAACGCCGATCCAGATGAACCAACTTGGCGACTTGCTGCGGCTCGGGTTGCGCCTGCGCCAACAGATGTTGAAGGTAGTCCATATAGCCCTGATCCTGGGTGGACGACACATGCGCAGGCAGCTGAACCACCAGCACGATGTTGAGCAAGCTGGCTTGTCGCAAGGGGTAGTAAATCACATGCAAGCCCGGTCCCGCCCACATGGTGACAGTTTGGCGCTGTTGCACTTGGGCCGGGGCTTGGTCCATCGGGATCAGGCTGCGGTGGGCCACATAACCCGATTCACGCGGAAGGTCGTCAGGGCGCATTTGGGCGCGCAAACGTGAGCGCAGCCCGTCGCAGGCCACCACAGCGGCAGCTTGGATGGTGTTGCCTTGCGCGGTGTGCAGGCTCACGACATCACCGGTTTGGGTGTAGCCCGTGACGGTGGTGGACTGGTTGAGCGAAATGTGAGGGTACTTTTCGCAAGCTTTGAGCAGCAATTCGTGCATGTCCACACGGTGAATGGCGATGTAAGGCTGCGACTGATAGCGTTGTGCAAATTCTGTTGTCTGCAAAGGAATGTGCGACAAGGTTTGCCCCGTGAGGTAGTCGTAGAGCATGATGTCTTTGGGAAAATAAGCAGCTGCGCGAACCTCTGCCCCAACACCCAATTCGTCCAACATGGGCATGACATTGGGGCCCATTTGCACCCCATAACCAATGGCGCCGATTTGATCGGCCTGTTCGAGCAGTTGCACACGATGGCCTTGTCGGCCCAAGGCCAGGGCCATGGCCACACCACCAATGCCGCCGCCCACCACCACCACAGGGTGTTGCTGAGTCAACGCCGATGTCATAGACCCCCCTCAATCACTGGCCACAATCCCATTGCGTTTGATGAATGCGGCATAAATGTCTCTTTCTTTTTTCATCGAGGCCGCCAAAGCCAAGGGTGTTTCCAATTCACCCACCAGGCCTTGCGACTCGAGCTTGGCTGCAAATGGGGCTGATTTGGTGATGGCCAACAACTCACGGCTCATGCGCTCCACCACCGCAGCCGGGGTACCGGTGGGTGCCACCAAGCTGAAAGAGCTGTTGGTGCTGACATCGGCTACACCCGCCTCTGCCACTGTGGGCAGGCCCGGCAGCAAAGGGGTGCGCTGCTCACTGGCAATGGGGATGATTTTGCCGGCTTTGATCAAAGACAACGCTGAGGCCACATCTGGGAACAAGAAATTCAACTGCCCGGCCAGCAAATCTTGGTATGCGGGGCCGACACCTTTGTAGGGCACATGCAAAAAGCGCGCGCCGGTTTTCTCTTCCAGCATGCGCACCCCCAGGTAAGTGGTGCTGCCCGTGCCCGCCGAGCCAAATGAGACCTTGCCCGGTTCGCGCTTGCCCAAGTCAATCAACTCGGCCAAGCTGCGTGCCTTGGTGGCTGGATGGACCACCAGCACCAAAGGCGCAAACGCGCGCATGATGGGTACGAAATCACGCTCCGCGTCATAGGACAAGTTTTTAAACAAGCTGCCATTGATGGTCAAGGATGTATTGGCAGAAACCAAAAACGTGTAACCGTCTGGTGGCGATTTGGCCACCGCTGCGGCCCCGATATTGCCGCTGGCCCCAGGCCGGTTTTCGACCACAAACTGCTGCTTGAACACATCTCCCAAGGCCTGGGCCAACATGCGGGCGTACAGATCGGTGCCACCACCTGGCGAGGAGGAAACGATCAGCTTCACCGGTCGAGCAGGCCAGACCTCTTGGGCACCCAGGGGCGAAGAGATGGCGCTGTAGGCGCCACCAAGGCCCAAAGCACCCGCTTTGAGCCACTGGCGGCGGCTCAAGTCCAATGTGCACAAACGAGAGTCGGGGCATTCCATGGGAAAAGTTTTCATGCGCTGCCAAATAATGAGTGGGGATTGAATCTGTGGATCGACATCACTGATCATGCCCGAAAAAGATGGGCTCAAACCGAGGGATTTACCCATGCCAGCAAGGCTTGGGCATCCCGCTGTACCCCATGAGACACTCCCCAAGCAGGGATGTCACCACAGCTACTCTGGGGCCCTGCTTGCCCCGCCATCCGGCCTGAACTCTGGTCATAATGAAGCGCTTATTCATTCACACGCACCGCATGAAAAACCTGACCATATTGACCGGCGCTTCCCGTGGCATGGGCTTGGCATTGGCGCAACAACTTTGTGTCCAGCCGAATGCCCAATTGCTGTGTATTTCACGCCAAAGCGCTCCCGCTTTGGACAACTGGGCTGCCAGCAAGGGGGCGAGCTTGGTTCAGTGGCGTGCGGACCTTGCACAGCCCACACCAGTGGCGCAAAAGCTGTTGGCTTGGTTGCAACAGTTGGACCCTGCTCAATTTGCCAGCATCACCTTGATCAACAACGCGGGCGTGATTGGCCACTTGGGTCCAATGACGCCTCAAAGTGATGGGCTTTTACAACAAACTTTGGCCATCAACTTGCAAGCCCCCATGCAACTCACTGCGGCCTTTTTGACCGCCACACGCGCCTGGCATGCATCCAAAAAGGTGGTGAATATTTCGTCTGGTCTGGGTCGGCGCGCCATGGCTGGCAGCAGCATGTACTGCGCCAGCAAAGCCGGCTTGGATCACTTCAGCCGCTGTGTGGCCCTGGAAGAGGCCAGCTTGCCCAACGGCGCACGCATTGTTTCTTTGGCACCCGGGGTGATCGACACCGATATGCAATCCGATTTGCGTGCTGGGGACCCCAGCCAGTTTCCCGACCGAGAGAATTTTGTCAACCTCAAAACCACGGGCGCGCTGGCCTCTCCAGATGAGGCCGCTGCTCGAATACTGACCTACCTGAAGCGCCCCGACTTTGGCCAGCAACCGGTGGCCGACTCGCGCGACGCTTGAGCCCACTGAACTGTCACCTTTATCCAGGAGAACCCCATGCGTGATGTTGTTGTCGTGAGTGCTGTGCGCAGCGCCATTGGAACCTTTGGCGGCAGCCTGAAAGATGTGCCGCCCACCGAATTGGGAACCACGGTGGTGCGCGAGGCCTTGTCCCGCGCCCAGGTCAATGGCGCGGATGTGGGCCATGTGGTGTTTGGCCACGTGGTCAACACGGAACCCAAAGACATGTACCTGTCTCGGGTGGCCGCCATCCAAGCCGGTTGCAGCCATGAAACCCCAGCCTTCAATGTGAACCGCTTGTGCGGTTCTGGCTTGCAAGCCATCGTGTCTGCGGCCCAGGCCATCCAGTTGGGTGACTGCGACATTGCCATTGGCGGCGGTGCCGAAAACATGAGCCGCGCGCCCTTTGCCAGCCTGAACATGCGCTGGGGCTCACGCATGGGCGACACCAAAATGGTGGACATGATGGTCGGCGCCTTGCACGACCCGTTTCAAACCATCCACATGGGGGTGACGGCCGAGAACATCGCCAAAAAATGGGGCATCACCCGGGATGAGCAAGACGCTTTGGCGCTGGAAAGCCACCTGCGCGCCGAGCGTGCCACGGCGCAAGGTCGGTTCACAGATCAAATCGTGCCCGTCATGCTCAAAACCCGCAAAGGAGACGTCGCCTATGCCACCGACGAACACTTTCGCACCGGGGCCACTGCGGAAGACTTTTCCAAACTCAAACCGGTCTTCATCAAAGAAAACGGAACCGTGACCGCAGGCAATGCATCGGGCATCAACGACGCGGCGGCCGCCGTGGTATTGATGGACGCCCAAGTGGCCCGGCAACGTGGCTTGACGCCCATGGCACGGTTGGTGGCCTATGCCCATGCGGGTGTGGACCCAGCTTATATGGGCATTGGCCCCGTCCCTGCCACCCAGAAAGCCCTGGCCAAAACCGGCTTGACGGTGGCCGATTTGGATGTCATCGAAGCCAACGAGGCGTTTGCCGCACAGGCCTGTGCGGTCACCCGCGACCTGGGCCTCGACCCCGCCAAAGTCAACCCCAATGGCTCGGGCATTTCACTGGGCCACCCGATTGGCGCCACGGGCGCATTGATCACCGTCAAGGCCTTGCACGAACTGCATCGCATCCAAGGGCGCTACGCCTTGGTGACCATGTGCATCGGTGGCGGCCAAGGCATTGCCGCCATCTTCGAGCGCGCTTGAGCGCGGGCTGAGCCCAACTGTCCCCAACCAAAACCCATTGAGGCGAGCGACACCATGACCGAGATCGTGATTGACGACAAATACACCAACCCCAGCGAACCCAGTTTGCAATGGTCAGATGACTTGGCGGTGGACATGGCCCACATGGACGAGACCCATGTGGAGTTTGTCGCCCTGCTGGGCGCTGCCCAAATGGCCAGCGATGCCGATTTGATGGACCGTTACGAGGCCGTCCTCACCCACACCCGAGACCATTTCGAGCGCGAAGACCGCTGGATGGCACAAACCCAATTTGGACCCATGGGTTGCCACGCCCAGCAACACGACACCATTTTGCAAGTCATGCAAGAAGGTTTGCGCCGTGGCCGCGAACTCCAGCAATTGCCCTTGGTCAGGCAGCTGTTGCACGAAGTCGGCATGTGGTTTGAGCAACACGCCCAAACCATGGATGCAGGCTTGGCCCTGTACCTCAAGGCCGCCGAGTTTGACCCGGAAACGGGTGTGATGGCCAAGCCCGAGGCGGTGGCATCAGCGCCTCAGTGCTGAGCCAGCCTTTCAATGGCCAAGGCTGAACCTGCCACCAAGGCTTTTAA
>JBEDFU010000296.1:0-26839 GCA_041174965.1 Pseudomonadota bacterium
GTAAATGCCCATGTTGGGCGGGGTGAGCAAACCGGCCATGCTCGCGGTGTTGACCAGGTGACCGCGCCAACTCGGGTCGGCCTTGGCGGCTTGCAGCATCATGGGGGTGAACAAACGCACGCCATGCACCACCCCCTTGAGGTTGACGCCCAGCACCCAATCCCAATCGGCCTCGGTGTTCTCCCACACCAATCCACCAGCGGCCACACCAGCGTTGTTGAACACCAAATGCGGCGCACCCCATTGGGCCCCCACATCGTTGGCCAGGGCCTGCATTTGCCCGCCATCGGCCACATCCACGCGGCGTGCCATCACCGGGGTGCCAATGATCTGCAGTTCAGCGCAAACGGCGTCGAGGGCGTCTTTTTGCACGTCCACCAAGGCCAGTTTCATCCCCAGTTTCGCGCCCAGGCGGGCCAAGGCCAAGCCAAAACCAGAACCAGCGCCGGTGATGACCGCGGTTTTTCCCGCAAAGTCTTTGATCATGTGCCGGCCCGTTTCAACACAAAGCCAATGCGGGGAAAGTGCACATGCACCGTGCCCGCCCGTGGGTCAGTGCGGCGAATCGTGTAGCGGGTGCGGGTGGCGGCCACCAACTGCCCGGCACTGGGTTCGGTGCCAAAAGATTCGGCCTGGATCACCACGTCGCTGCCCAATGGGATGCCGTGTTCGTCTTGGAAATGTTGGCCCGGGTCCAGCGCGGCGGGCTTGGCCGAACGGGCCACAGAAATGGCGTCCGATGCGGTCATGGCAGTGTGATCGCCGTGGCCGATGGCCAGCATGCGCGCCACCCAATCTTGCACATGGGGGGTGGACTTCAAAATGTCGGCGGCCACAGGCACCTGTTGGGTGGTGAACCACAGGGGGTGGACCGCTGAAAAATCGGCCAAGCAGGCTTGCGCACCGAACAAAAAGGGCTGGCCTTCCAGCATTTGTGACAGGCGGCGCAAATGGCTTTTGTACATGGCGGCGGCATCAGGGGCAGGCATGCGGGGCGCCCCACCCCGCATGGCGGTGCGATCAGCCACAAAGGCTTGCACATGTGCGGGGTCCTGGTTGGCGAAAAAACTTTTGGCGGCTTCCGGGTTGAAGTTGTAGGCCATGGCCACCGGAAACAGCAGGCTGTCGGCCCATTGGGCGACGATGCGCACCACGCCTTTTTGCGCCGGCGGGTACAGGCTGGGGTTGGGGGCGAGTTGCTCTAGCACATCGCCAATCAAAGCCGTGTCGCAATAAATGTCCGAGCCGATTTGCAAAAAAGGGGTGCGCCGGTGCCCACCGGTCAATGCCACCACGTCGGGCTTGGGCATCATGTTGGGGATGAACACGCTGTGCCAGGGCAGTTTCTTGAAGCCCAAGATCAAGCGGATTTTTTCGGCAAAGGGTGACAGCGGGTAATGGTGCAGGATCAATTCAGGCATGTGGCGGGGCTTTCAGCGTGGATCGAATGGCGGGGGGCGATGGGTGCAAAGGGCATCGCCACGGGGGTTAAACCAGCTTGACCAATTGTTTGCCAAAGTTTTGACCTTTGAGCAAACCCAAAAACGCCTGGGGTGCGCTGTCCAAACCCATGGAAACGGTTTCACGTGGCCGGAATTTCCCGCTCCCCACCAATGCTCCCAACTCCTGGAGGGCGATGGGCCAATCGGCGGGATGCTCACTGACGATGAAGCCTTGCACCTTGAGTCGACTCACCAAAATGAGTGAGGGGTTGACCATGGGGATGGGGTTGCCATCGTAGCCAGCGATCATGCCGCACACCGCGATGCGGCCAAAGGCGTTCATGCGCAGCATGACGGCGTCCAATACCTTGCCGCCGGCATTTTCAAAATGGCCATCGATGCCATCCGGACAAGCCGCCTTCAAGGCCTTGGACAGTGAGATGTAGTCGGGATGTTGTTTGTAATCGATGCAGGCATCAAAACCGAGTTCTTGGGTGACGTAGTTGCATTTGTCCGCACCACCGGCGATGCCCACCACGCGGCAGCCCCGGGCTTTGGCCAATGCACCAACGGCACTGCCCACCGCGCCGCTGGCCGCGCTGACCGTCACCGTTTGCCCGGCTTGGGGCTCGATGATGCGCACCAAACCATGCCAGGCGGTGACCCCCGGCATGCCCACGGCGCCCAGGTAATGGCTGAGGGGCACATGCGTGGTGTCCACCTTGCGCAGCAAGCCAGGCTCGTTCGCGTCGACCACGCTGAAGTCTTGCCAGCCGCCCATGCCGACCACGCGGTCGCCGGGGGCAAACTTGGCGTGGCGGCTGTCCACCACCTCGCCGACGGTGCCGCCAATCATCACGCTGTGGAGGGCTTGGGGGGCCGCGTAGCTTTTGCCATCGTTCATGCGACCACGCATATACGGGTCCAGGCTGAGGTAATGGTGGCGCACCAGCACCTGGCCTTCGAGCAGGCTGGGGATGGGGGCGCTGACCATGGCAAAGTTGTCGGTGCTGGCCTCGCCGTTGGGGCGTTGAACCAATTGCCATTGGTGGTTGATGGTCATGGGTGTCTCCTGGGGTCAGTCGGTGGCGATGGGCGTGTGGCCCTCGTCGGGGGGCTTGCGCGCCACATAGCGAAAGGTGCCAGTGGCGTGGGCACAGCGCTCGCGCGATGTGTCAAAAATGGTGGCTTCCACAAAGGCCAGCCGTTGGGTGCGGTGCAAAAGTCGGCCCTGTGCCCACAAGTCCCCGCGCACGGCTTGCATGAAGCTGGTTTTCATTTCAATGGTGAGCACGCCTTTGTCGGGGTCCACACTGCGGGCCGCGCTGGCCATGGCCACATCCAGCACAGTCATCAAGGTGCCACCATGGATCACGGCGAATGAGTTGTCGTGTTCGGCCTTGTAGGGCAAAAACAAATCGGATTCACCATTTTCAAAGCGGTGCAATTGCAAGCCCAGCATGGCCACAAACGGGATGTGGATGCCAAATCCCCCGTCCAAGGGCTGGATGGATGAAGCCATGCCTTCAACCGCCGGTGATGATGCTCACACCACCATCGACCGCCATCCACTGGCCGGTGATGTGTTTGCCCGCATCGGAGGCCAGCAAAACGCACAGGCCTTTGAGGTCTTCGTCGTCGCCCAAGCGGTTCAAGGGGGCGTGCGCCGCCAAGCTGTCACCCATTTTGGCCAGGGTAGCAGCCGTCAGTTTGCTCGGGAAAAACCCGGGGCAAATGGCGTTCACGCGGATGTTGTGGGCGCCCCATTCAGCCGCTAACGCGCGGGTGAAATTGATCACCGCCCCTTTGGAGGTGTTGTAAGCGATCATGTTCATGCCCTTGGGGTTGCCTCCCAGGCCGGCGATGGAGGCGATGTTGATGATGCTGCCTTGGCGGCGGCCAATCATGTCGTGTTTGCCGATGTATTGGCTGAGCAAAAAATAGCCCCGCACATTGAGGTTCATCACCTTGTCCCAGGCTTCCAAGGGGTGGTCCTCGGCAGGTGCGCCCCAACTGGCACCGGCGTTGTTGACCAAAATGTCCACATGGCCCATTTGCTTCAAGGCCTCGGCGCCCAAGCGGTGAATGTCGTCTTCCTTGGCGCAATCGGCAGCCAGGGCAGTGGCGTTCAAACCGGCGGCTTTGAGCTCGGCCACGGCCTCGTCCAAATCGGCTTGTTTGCGCGAAGTCAACATCAAGCGTGCACCGGCCTCGCCCAAGGCATGGGCCAATTGCAAGCCCAAGCCCCGTGAACCCCCAGTCACCAAGGCGGTTTTGCCATGCAAATCAAAAAGTTGGGTGACGGTGCGTGTCATGTGGGGTTCTCCGAAGAAATGTCATGCTGGCGTTCCCAGCGGTGTGCCATTGTGCCGTGGCCTAAAACGCCGATTCGGGCAGGTCGGCACAGGTGGTGTCGCGTTGGCGCACCACTTCAAGCCATGCGCCGATTTTGGGCAATTCGTAGTGAAAGAAAAACTGGCAAGCGCTGCGTCGCCCGAGGTTGGCATCGCCCTCGCCTTGCGACGCCAAAGCCACTTGCAACCAGGTCCACGCCAGAACGGTGTGGCCAAAGGCTTGCATATAAGGAACGGCATTGGCCAGCGCCACCGCAGGTTCGCCACCGGCCCAAGCGGCTTGGGTGGCTTGCACCACTTGGCCCCATGCTTGTTGCAAAGCGTGGGCGTGGGTTTGCAGTGAGATCGCTTCGCTTCGCTCGCGATGACTGTTGGAATGCTCGCGATGACTGTTGGGGTGCTCGCGATGACTGTCAGATGCCTCGGCATGACCATTGGGTGGTTCCCGATTGCTACCGTCAAGTGCTTGGTCGATCGTGGCTTGGATGTGCTGTCCCAGCAGCTTCAAACCGCGCCCGTCTTCGAGCAGCACTTTGCGACCCAACAAATCCATGGCTTGGATGCCGTGGGTGCCTTCGTGGATCATGTTCAGGCGCTGGTCGCGCCAATATTGCTCGACGGGAAAGTCCCGAGTGTAGCCATAGCCCCCATGGATTTGGATGGCCAAGCTGTTGCCTTCCAAACACCATTCGCTGGGCCAGCTTTTCACAATCGGCGTCAACACTTCCAACAACCATTGCGCATCACTGCGTTGCGCTTCGTCGCCAGTGTGCAACTCGTCCACCAAACGGGCGCAGTACAGGCCCAGCGCCAAAGCGCCTTCGCCATAGGCTTTTTGCGCCAGCAACATGCGCTTGATGTCGGCGTGTTCAATCAAGCGTACGGGCGGCTGCGCGGGGTCTTTGCCCGCAGGCCCCACAGGTCGGCCTTGGGTGCGGGTTAGCGCGTAATCCAGTGAGGCGTAATAACCCGCCAACCCCAACATGGTGGCAGCCAGACCGACCCCAATGCGGGCCTCGTTCATCATGTGGAACATGCATTGCAAGCCCTTGCCGGCTTCACCCACCAAATAACCAATGGCCCCTGCACTGCCCCGCACTGGGTACTTGCCTTCGCCAAAATTCAGCAAGGTGTTGACCGTGCCGCGCCAGCCCAATTTGTGGTTCAGCCCGGCCAGCGCCACATCGTTGCGTTCACCTGTCAACTGCCCTTGGGTGTCCACCAATTTTTTAGGCACGATGAAGAGCGAAATGCCTTTGGTGCCTGCAATGGTTTTGCCATCCGGGCCGGGGATTTTGGCCAGCACCAAGTGAATGATGTTCTCAGTCAACTCGTGGTCGCCAGTGGAAATCCACATCTTGTTGCCCTTGAGCCGGTAGCGCGGCCCCAAGGGGTCTTGACCATGGTCCTCACCATCGGGCGTGGCGCGGGTGGCCACATCCGACAAAGACGAACCCGCTTGGGGTTCGCTCAGACACATGGTGCCGGCAAAGCGGCCATTGAATTCGTTGAGTGCAAACACCTTTTTTTGCAGCTCGCTGCCGTGCTTCATCAGCAAATTGGCATTGCCCACCGTCAACATGGTGACCCCGATGCTGACCGAGGCACAAGCGAAAAACGCATTGGCTGCGGCTTCCACGGTGTACGGCAATTGCATGCCATCGATGTCATGGTCTTGCGCGGCGCTGAGCATCCCGCTTTGCACATAGGCGTCGAGCGCATCCTGGGTGCAGGCAGGCAAGATGACTTTCTCGCCATCGAACGCTGGTTCTTGGATATCCACCGTGCGGTTGAACGGCGCGAATTTCTCGCGAGCAATGCGCTCGCAGGTGTCCAAGACCGCGTCAAAAGTTTCACGGCTGTGGTCCGCAAAACGCGCCCGCTGATTCAGTTGTTCGACCTGAAGCCAGTCGTACAACAAAAAATCAACGGTGTTTCTGAGGGCCATGGTGTGAGTGGGTTAGGTTACTTCGCTTCGCTCGCAATGACGAACGCTCATTGACAAAACGGTCATTGACGAAACGGTCATTGCGTTACAAAGATCGTCATTGCGAAGCCCGAAGGGCTGAAGCAATCCCCCAAGGGACTGCTTCGTCGCTGCGCTCCTCGCAGTGACGAAGCAGTCATTAAGTGACGAGGACGTCATTGCGAGCGAAGCGAAGCAATCTCGCAAAGCAATCACAGCACCTCGAAAATGCCTGCCGCGCCCATGCCGCCGCCAATGCACATGGTGACGCAAACGCGCTTGGCACCACGGCGCTTGCCTTCGATCAGGGCGTGACCCGTCAAGCGTTGACCGCTGACACCATAGGGGTGACCCACGGCAATCGCGCCACCGTTGACATTGAGCAACTCCGGGGGAATGCCCAGCTTGTCGCGGCAGTACAGCACTTGCACCGCAAAGGCTTCGTTGAGTTCCCACAGGTCGATGTCTTGGATGCTCAAGCCCAAACGCTTCAAAACCTTCGGGATGGCATACACCGGGCCGATACCCATTTCGTCAGGCTCGCAACCGGCCACGGCAAAGCCCAAGAATCGGCCCAAGGGTTTGAGGTTGTGCTGGGTTGCATAGGCTTCACTGGTCACCACGCAAGCACCTGCACCGTCCGAGAACTGGCTGGCATTGCCGGCGGCGATCACGCCACCAGGCATGGCGGGTTTGATGCCGGCAATGCCTTCAGCGGTCGTGCCTTCGCGCAAGCCCTCGTCGGCGCTGACGGTGACTTGCTTGGTCATCATGCCCATCACTTTATCGACCACACCCGCTTGCACGGTGATGGCGGCGATCTCGTCATTGAACTTGCCAGCGGCTTGGGCCGCACAGGCTTTTTGCTGGCTGGCCGCACCGTACTCGTCCATGGCGTCACGGCCGATGTTGTAGCGCTTGGCCACTTGCTCGGCGGTTTGCAGCATGTTCCAGTAAATCTCGGGCTTCTTTTTGTTGAGCGCGGGGTCCATCAGCATGTGTTGGTTCATTTCTTGTTGCACACAAGAGATGCTTTCCACGCCACCGGCCACATACACATCGCCTTCACCGGCGATGACCCGCTGAGACGCTAACGCTATGGTTTGCAAACCCGACGAGCAAAAACGGTTGACGGTCAGGCCACTCACGGTGATGGGGCAATCGGCCATCAAAGCGATTTGACGGGCGATGTTGGCGCCGGTGGCGCCCTCGGGGTTGGCGCAACCCATGATGACGTCCTCGACATGGGCGGCGTCAATGCCGGCACGGGCGATGGCGTGTTTGACCGCGTGGCCGCCCAAGGTGGCGCCATGGGTCATGTTGAAAGCACCGCGCCAGCTTTTGGCCAAGGGTGTGCGAGCGGTGGAGACGATGACAGCGTTGGTCATGATGGGTTCCTTAATTGAATGTTTTGCCTTGAGCCACCAAGCGAGCGAGCAAGGGAGCGGGTTGCCAGAATTTGGCGTCATCGTGCGGGTTTTGCGCAAAGCGGTGCATGGTTTGCACCACATTGAACAAGCCAAACTGGTCGGCGTAATTCATGGGGCCGCCACGGTAGATGGGGAAACCGTAGCCGGTGATATAGACCATGTCGATGTCGCTGGCACGGGCGGCAATGCCCTCTTCCAAAATGAAGGCGGCTTCGTTGACCAACGAGAACACCAAGCGCTGAACGATTTCATCGTCGCTGATTTTGCGAGCGCTGATGCCAAGCGATGTGCGGTGCTTGGCGATCATGTCTTCCACTTCTTTGTTGGGGATGGCGTCGCGTTTGCCAGGCAGGTAGTCGTACCACCCCTTGCCCACTTTTTGGCCAAAACGACCCATCTCGCACAACAGGTCGGCGGTTTTGCTGTATTTCAAGTCGGGCTTTTCCACATAGCGGCGCTTGCGAATCGCCCAGCCAATGTCGTTGCCAGCCAAGTCGCCCATGCGGAAGGGGCCCATGGCGAAACCAAACTTCTCCACCGCTTTGTCAACTTGTTGCGGGGTGCAGCCTTCTTCGATCAGGAAACCGGCTTGGCGGCTGTACTGCTCGATCATGCGGTTGCCGATGAAGCCATCGCACACGCCTGACACCACGGCGGTTTTCTTGATCTTTTTGGCCACGCCCATGACGGTGGCCATCACGTCTTTGCCCGTGGCCGCGCCGCGCACCACTTCTAGGAGCTTCATCACATTGGCGGGGCTGAAAAAGTGCAAGCCCACCACGTCTTGGGGACGCTGGGTGAACGCAGCAATGGCATTCACGTCCAAGGTCGAGGTGTTGGACGCCAAAATCGCGCCGGGTTTCATCACCTCGTCGAGTTTTTTGAAGACCTTTTCTTTGACGCCCATTTCTTCAAACACCGCTTCGATCACCAAGTCTGCATCGCGGATGTCGTCATAGCTCAGGGTGGTGCTCAGCATGCCCATGCGTTGTTGGAACTTGTCTTCTTTGAGCTTGCCCTTTTTCACTTGGGCTTGGTAGTTTTTCTCGATGATGGCAATGCCTTTGTCCAAGGCCTCTTGCTTCATCTCCAAAATCTTGACCGGAATGCCCGCATTGAGAAAGTTCATGCTGATGCCGCCGCCCATGGTGCCCGCACCAATGACGGCCACGCTTTTGATCTCACGCACAGGAGTATCGGCGGGCACATCGGCGATTTTGGTGGTGGCACGTTGGGCCACAAACAAATGGCGCAAAGCACGGCACTCGGGGGTGAACATCAGGTTGGTGAAAATTTCACGCTCGGCGCGCATGCCTTCGTCAAACTTCATTTTGGTGGCGTTTTGCACCGCTTCAATGCACTTCAGCGGCGCGGGGTATTTGCCCTTGGTCATGCCGTTGACCATGTTGGTGCTGAACTTGAAGAAGGCATCGGCATTCGGGTGCTTGCAGGGCAGATCGCGCACCCGCGGCAGCGCCATGCCAGGCACGTGGTTTTGCAGCACTTCGTGGGCAAAGTCAGCGGCCTCTTGGGCCAAGGTCTGTGCCGAACTGGCCATCTGGTCAAACAGTTTTTGACCCGGCAGCATGGCCAGCATCTCGCTTTTGATGGCCTCGCCGCTGACGATCATGTTCAGGGCCGCTTCCACCCCCAAGACTCGGGGCAAGCGCTGGGTGCCGCCCGCGCCTGGGATGAGCCCGAGTTTGACTTCGGGCAAGGCCACATCGCAGCCCGGGGCGGCGATGCGATAGTGGCAACCCAATGCCAACTCCAAACCCCCGCCCATGGCCACGGTGTGGATGGCGGCAATGACGGGTTTGGTGGCGTTTTCGCAAGCCGATATCAGATTGAGCAGGTTGGGTTCTTGAACAGCTTTGGGCGACCCAAATTCTTTGATGTCGGCCCCGCCCGAAAAGGCTTTGCCAGCACCGGTCAAGATGATGGCCTTGACGTTGTCGTCGGCCAAGGCTTTATCCAGGCCCGCCACGATGGCCTGCCGGGTGCTCAAACCCATGCCATTGATGGGCGGGTTGTTGATGGTGATCACTGCCAAGTCGCCTTGGACGGTGTAGTCAGCGCTCATGCGATTTTCCTTAGGTGATGGCCTGTGGGCCTGTGAGGTCGAAAGTGTTGGGAGCATACCAAAAAAGAACGATCGTTCTTTTTTGGGAGAATGTGTGCCGCCTCACACCTCCAACCATTCGTGGCGGATCTCTGGATGCCGATCAAAGGCTTGTGGGCTGCCATTGAACACCACTTCGCCATGGCCCATGACCAGAATGCGGTCAGAAATGGCCAAGGCAAAGCTTAACTTTTGATCGATCAACACCATGGACATGCGTTCCGTTTTCAGGGTGCGCAAAAACGCCGCCACTTGTTCCACCACCTGGGGGGCCAAGCCTTCGGTGGGTTCGTCGATCAACATCAGGGCGGGTTCTCCCATCAAGGTGCGGCACAAGGTGAGCATTTGTTGCTCTCCGCCCGACAACACCCCAGCTGGGACGTGTTGGCGCTCGCGCAGACGTGGAAACAAGGCATACATGTCGTCAAAATCCCAACGGGTGCGGGTAGCGGAGCCTTTTTGACCCAGCAACAGGTTTTGATGCACCGTCAGGCGTGGAAACACATCCTTGTTTTCTGGCACATAACCCACACCCAGGCGGGCGATTTCGTGCGGGGGCTTACCCAACAAGGGTTGACCGCGCCAGCGCACAGTCCCTTTGGCCTGAACCAAGCCCATGATGGCTTTGGCCGTGGTGCTGCGACCCGAACCATTGCGCCCCAACAAGGACACCACCTCGCCCTCGCCCACGGTGAAGTTCACCCCGTGCAAGACATGGCTTTTGCCGTAGTGGGCGTGCAGGTTTTCGACTTCAAGCATGGTGGCCCTGCCCTGGGGCCATGGCCCCCAAGTAAGCCGCTTGCACCTGTGGGTTTTCGCGCACGTGGCTGGGGGTGCCCCATGCCATCACCTGGCCATGGACCAAGACGGCAATTTTGTCGGCGAGTTCAAACACCACACCCATGTCGTGTTCGACCATCAACATGGTCTTGCCCTGGGTGACTTGGGCAATCAGGTCGATGAAGTGGCGGGTTTCACTGCGGCTCATGCCTGCGGTGGGTTCGTCCAACAGCAAGACCGCAGAATCGCCGCCCAAGGTGATGCCCAGTTCCAAAGCCCGTTGCTCTGCATAGCTCAGGTTCATGGCCAGGTCGTGGCGTCTGTGCCACAGTCCGATTTGATCAAGCAAGGTCTCGGTTCTGGCGTTGGCGTCTTTCAATCCAGACAAAAACTTCCAGCAGCTGTAGCCGTGTCCCAAAGCGCAGAGCACACTGCAGCGCAGGTTTTCATACACCGACATGCCTGCAAACAAGTTGGTGATTTGAAAACTGCGCGACAAACCCAAGCGGTGGATGGCATGGGGCGGCAAACCGTCGATGCGCTGGCCCCGCAGTTCGATGTGGCCTTGGTCTGGCTTGAATTTGCCACTGATCAAATGGAACAAAGTGGATTTGCCCGCGCCGTTGGGTCCAATGATGGCCACCCGCTCGCCGGGCATCACGCTCAAGTCCACGCCTTGAATCACCTCGGTGTTGCCAAAGCGTTTGTGCACGCCGCGCAGCGCCAGCGCCGGCGTCATGGATTTGCCCCATTGGGCACCCATGCCATCTGACCCCAGGCCCGATCCCAATGGCGTTTGCAAAACATCCAGCCGACCAACCCCGCGGTCAAGGCCAAGGCAGCCAAAACCCAGGGCAAGGGCTGATCGGTGGCCCAAGGCTGGCCCAGCCAGCGCAAGGGTTGACCCACCGAGGAATGCCATTGGCGGTGATAAAAGAGTTCAATGGCGCTGGCAGCGCCCAGCGCCGCCACACCCGCGCTCATCAGACACCCCAGGTACCAAGGCCACAAACGAGCCGCACCCGTCCGTGTGACCCAACTCAGGTGCCAAACCCCCAAGCTGGCCAAGCCACCAGGCGCATACATCACCATCGCCATGAACAACAAACCCAAGTAGAGCAGCCCTGCGGTGGTCCACTCCGACAGCAGCACCCCCGACAGCACCATCCCCACCGCGCCCAACAGGGGGCCGACAAAATAACCCGATCCGCCCACAATGGTGAACAACAAGTAGGCACCCGAACGGGCGGTGCCCACCACATCGGCGGTGACCATTTCAAAGTGCAGCACCGCCATGCCCCCGGACACGCCGGCAAAAAATCCGGAGATGATGAAGGCCAAGTAACGCACCCGCTGGGGTTGATAACCAATGAAAGACAGGCGCTCGGCGTTGTCGCGCGCGGCATTGAGCAAGCGACCCAGTGGTGTTTGGGTGAAGGCATACATCAAAGCCACACTCACCCAGGTGTAGGCGCCGATCAGGTAGTAGACCTGGATGGGTGACTTGAAATCGATGCCCCACAGGGCAGGCCCTTGAACCCGGTTGCCCGATAAACCCGCTTCACCGCCAAAAAAATCCGAAAACATCAGCGATATGGCAAACACCAACTCGCCCAGCCCCAAGGTGATCATGGCCAAGGTGGTTCCCGATTTACGGGTGGACACATAACCCAAGACCACAGCAAAGCCCATGCCGCAAACGCCACCGACCAAAGGAATCAGGCTGACTGGAACCCCCCATCCACCACTGCCCAAGCCTTGCAGCACATGCATGGCCATGTATGCCCCCAAGCCTGTGTAAACAGCATGACCAAAGCTGAGCATGCCCCCTTGGCCCCACAGCATGTTGTAGGACAGACATGCGACCATGGCAATGGCGATTTGCGTCAACACCGATTGTTCAAACGGGGCATTGAAAATCCACGGTGCCAGTCCCATTGCAACGGCCCCCACACCCAGCCAAAACCAAGGTCTGGGCAGAGCCTGTGGGCTGGCGATGCTTGGTGTCGATGGGCTCATGCTTCAGCCCTCACGGCTACCCATCCAGCCTTGGGGGCGGAGCATCAATATCAGCACCAAAAACAAATACGGCAAGATGGGCGCGGCTTGTGACAAGGTCAATGCCATCCAGGGTGCATGACTCGCATCGGCTTGAGCGGGCCAACCCAGCGCGACCCACAGATCCCACACAGAGATGTCACTGGACACGGCCAGGGTTTGGACCGTGCCAATGAGCACAGAGGCCCAAAAAGCACCGGCCAAGGAACCCAGGCCGCCAATCACAATCACCACAAAAGTCAGCGAACCCACGGTGGCCGCCATGGCAGGTTCGGTGACGAAGGTGCTGCCCCCAATCACCCCGGCCAAAGCGGCCAAGCCTGTCCCCACGCCAAACACCCACATAAACACCTGGGGCACGTTGTGGCCCAGGGTTTGCACGGCTTGCGGGTGGGTCAAGGCCGCTTGGATCACCAGACCAATCCGGGTGCGGGTGATCAGCGCCCACAGGCCCAGCACCATGGTCAAGGCCACTGACATGATGAAGGCGCGGGTGGCGGGGAACGGCGAGCACAGCGCAGGCCCTTGGCAGGAGGCCTCGGCCGCAGCCCCCCAAACCCACTGCAAGTCAGTGACATGGCCGCCGCCCACCAGGGTGAAGGCTGGCCCTTGCAGCCAATCGGGGGGCGCAAAAGGAACGGCGGCGCGGCCCCACAACAGCTGCACGACTTCCACCAGCACACAGGCCAAGCCAAAGGTGATGAGCAATTCCGGCACATGGCCGTGGGCATGGGCGCGGCGCAAAAACCATTTCTCAAACAACGCGCCCAACAAACCCACAGCCAAGGGCGCAAGGACCAATGCGGGGACAAAGCCCCATGCGGCGTTCAAGCTGTAACCCACGTAGGCGCCCAGCATGTAAAAGCTGGCATGGGCAAAGTTGAGCACGCCCATCATGCTGAAAATCAGCGTCAGGCCCGCGCTGAGCATGAACAACAGCAATCCATAGCTCACCCCATTGAGCAGGGAAATGAGAAAAAACTCCATGGTTGCAAGAAACACCCTGTGCGCGCCGATACCAGCGACAGGGTGAAGGGCTTCTCCGTTCGGTCAGGTGGCGGTCATGGTGCGGTTGCTGGGTGTGTTGTCAGGAGCCTTTGGAGCCAGCATCAAGCCGGCAGTCGGTAATCCTGGAGTTGTTCGCGCAAACGGGTTTTGAGCATTTTTCCAGTGGCCCCCAGGGGAATGGCGGGCACAAAAACCACGTCGTCGGGGATTTGCCATTTGGCGGTTTTGCCTTGGTAAAAGGCCAACAACGTGGCGGCATCCAAGCTGCTGTCGGGTTTTTTCACCACCACCACAATCGGGCGCTCATCCCATTTGGGATGGGCCACGCCAATGCATGCGGCCATTTGAACGTCGGGGTGGGCCATGGCAATGTTCTCAATGTCGATCGAGCTGATCCATTCACCGCCGGATTTGATGACGTCCTTGCTGCGGTCGGTGATTTGCATGAAGCCGTCGGGGTCGATGGAGGCCACGTCGCCGGTGGGGAACCAGCCGTCGATCAAGGGGCTGGGGCCTTCTTGGCGGTAATACTCGCGCAACACCCAAGGCCCTTTGACCAACAAGTCTCCTGTGGCGACACCGTCCCAAGGCAAATCCTGGCCCTCGGGGCCAATGATCTTCATGTCAATGCCGTAAATGCAGCGCCCTTGTTTGAGGCGAATTTGCATCTGCTCCTCAGGCGGCAGACCCAAGTGTTTGTTCTTCAAGGTGCACAGCGTGCCCAAGGGGCTCATCTCGGTCATGCCCCAAGCGTGCAACACCTCGACCCCATAGTTGTTCTTGAAGGCATGGATCATGGCTGGTGGGCAGGCCGAGCCCCCAATCACGGTGCGCTGCAGGGTGCTGAAGCGCAAGTCCTTGGGGCCCATGTGGCTGAGCATCATTTGCCACACCGTGGGCACGCCTGCGGCAAAGGTGACACCCTCGGCTTCAATCAGGCCGTAGACCGATGCGCCATCCAATGCCGGCCCAGGAAACACCAATTTGGCCCCCACCATGGCGGCGCTGTACGGAATGCCCCAGGCGTTGACGTGGAACATGGGCACCACCGGCAAGATGCTGTCGCGGGCTGACATGCACATCACATCGGGCAAGGCCGCGGCATACGCATGAAGAATGGTGGAGCGGTGGCTGTACACGGCCGCTTTGGGGTTGCCCGTGGTGCCGCTGGTGTAGCACATGCTGGAGGCTGAGTTTTCATCGAACACCGGCCAAACATATTGCTGGCTTTGCGCTTGCAGCCAGGACTCGTAGCTGCGCAAGCCCGGGATGCTGGTTTGGGCCGGCAAATGGGCGTCATCACACAGCGCGATCCAATGCTTGACCGTGGTGCACTGGGCGTGGATTTTTTCGATGATGGGCAAAAAGGTCATGTCAAAGCACATGACCTGGTCTTGGGCGTGGTTGGCGATCCAAGCGATTTGATCCGGGTGTAAACGGGGGTTAACAGTGTGCAGCACCCGGCCCGTGCCACTGACCCCGAAATACAACTCGAGGTGTCGATAACCGTTCCAGGCCAGGGTGGCCACACGGTCGCCAAAGACCAGACCCAAACCATCCAAAGCATTGGCCACTTGGCGTGCGCGCTGGGCGATGCCTGCCCAATGGGTGCGGTGCACATCGCCTTCCACCCGCTTGGACACCACCTCGACATCGCCATGGTGCTTTTCGGCGAAATCAATCAAGGATGAAATCGCCAACCCTTGACCTTGCATCAATCCCAACATGGTTTGTCCCTTGAATGTGTACTGGAGAGGCGCTTATTTTGCATGGAAAAGTGGGGCGATCTGGTGCTCAGTCGGGTGAACCTGCTCGGTCCACCAGCGACGCGATGCCCTGAGCGACACAGGTCTTTTTCAAACACCGACAATCCATCCCATGCCATCCACCTACAGCGCCGTGGCCAACAGGCCAGACCAGGCCCCCACGCACCACTTGACCTGGTCCAGCGGTATGCACACCTTGGGGCCGACTTTTTTCACCCCGACCGCGCCCACGCCCATGGGTGCCGCCCATTGGGTGTCACAAAACCGGGATTTCGGCCAGGCATTGGGTTTGCCCGATGCGTTTTGGGACGACCCCTTGAGCTTGCAAGCATTGAGCGGTAACGCGGTGTGGCCCGGTTCAGTGCCCGTGGCCAGCGTTTACAGCGGCCACCAATTTGGGGTTTGGGCCGGCCAACTCGGCGATGGCCGGGCCTTGTCTTTGGGCGAAATCGACTCGCCCCTGGGGCGCCAAGACTGGCAACTCAAAGGCGCTGGGCCCACGCCCTATTCACGGCGCGGGGACGGGCGTGCGGTGCTGCGCTCGAGCATCCGCGAATACCTGTGCAGTGAGGCCATGCATGGCTTGGGTATACCGACCACGCGGGCTTTGGCCTTGACCGCTTCTGGCCTGCCGGTGTGGCGGGAAAGCCAAGAAACCGCTGCCGTGGTCACCCGGGTGGCACCTTGTTTCATCCGCTTTGGGCATTTTGAACACTTTGCGTCTTTGGGCGACTGGGATTCGGTGAAGCGTTTGTTGACCCAACTCCTAGACCAGCATTTCCCTGACATAGCCCAGCAACAACTGCCCATTGAACAGGCCTGCTTGCAATGGCTGCAAACCGTGACCGAGCGCACCGCGCAGCTGGTGGCCCAATGGCAAGGCGTGGGGTTTTGTCATGGTGTGATGAACACCGACAACATGAGCGTGTTGGGCCTGACCCTGGACTATGGTCCGTTTCAGTTTTTGGACGCCTACGACCCCGACCACATTTGCAACCATTCAGACCACCAAGGTCGGTATGCCTTCCAGCGCCAACCGCAGGTGGCTTTTTGGAACCTCTACTGCTTGGGCCAAGCCGTGGCCCCCCTGGTGGGCGAGACCGAGCCGGTGCTCGAAGCCCTCAACACCTACAAGACCGCCCTGCCCCGAGCTTTGCTGTCTCAGTGGCGGAAAAAGCTGGGGCTGATCAGTGCCGCCACCGAGGACGCTGAGCTGGCCCAGGCGGCGCTGGATTTGCTCAGCGCTGGTGCGGTGGACTTCACAATTTTTTGGCGCCGCTTGAGCCATGCGGTACTCAACAGCCACGGGCAGTCCAACGATGCCGCCGCATGGGCACCGGTGCGCGACTTGTTTTTGGACACCGCTGCATGGGCCGATTGGCAACAGCGCTACACCGCCCGGCTGAGGACCCAAGATCGGGCCCAAACCGGTGCGGCCATGCTGCGCGCCAACCCGAAATATGTGCTGCGCAATCACTTGGGCGAAACGGCGATCCGGCTGGCCCAGGCTGGTGATTTCAGTGAAGTGGATAATTTGCATGCGCTGTTGCGCCACCCCTTTGATGAACACCCCGACTCGGAACACCGGGCCGGATTTCCGCCCGACTGGGCCTCCACGATTGCCATCAGCTGCTCTTCATGAAAATCCAAAAAACCGACGCCGAGTGGAAACAACACTTGGCCGATAAAGGGGCCGAACCCCTGGCCTTTGCCGTCACCCGCCAAGCAGCGACCGAGCGACCCTTCACAGGAAAGTATGAGTCACACTGGGAGGCTGGGCGCTACCAATGCATTTGCTGCGGCCAAAAACTGTTTGATCACCAAACCAAATTTGATGCCGGCTGTGGCTGGCCCAGCTTTTACCAAGCGGCCGATGAAAACGCCATTGCCGAACACGCCGACCGCAGCTTGGGGATGTTGCGCACTGAAACCTTGTGCGCCCAATGCGGCGCCCACCTGGGGCATGTCTTTCCGGATGGGCCGCAACCCACAGGGTTGCGTTACTGCATGAATTCGGCGGCCTTGGAATTTGTGCCCAGCGGACAGGACAAGAAATGAAGCTCCTGCTGGATTTTTTCCCTATTTTGTTGTTTTTCGGCGCGTTCAAAATTTGGGGCATTTTTGTCGCCACGACGGTGGCCATCGTGGCCACTTTGATCCAATTGGCTTGGATGCGTTACAGCACCGGACGCACCGAGCCCATGCAGTGGTTGAGCCTGGGGGTGATTGTGGTGTTTGGTGGCGCGACCTTGATCGCCCAAGACGAGACATTCATCAAATGGAAACCCTCGGTGTTGTATTGGGCCATGGGCGGGGCTTTGCTGGTGGGGCAGGTGTTTTTCCGCCGCAATTGGTTGCAAAGTTTGATGAAAAGCCAAATGGTCTTGCCCGACCATGCGTGGCGCGTGATGCTGTGGAGTTGGTGCGGGTTTTTCGCTGTGATGGGCGTGCTCAATTTGTGGGTCGCCTATCACTTTGATACCGACACCTGGGTCAATTTCAAGTTGTTTGGCGGCATGGGCTTGATGCTGGTTTTTGTGTTGGCCCAAGCGATGTACCTGGGGCGCTTCATGGACAACGGCGAAGTCACCGCAGAAAAACCGGAATCCAAGCCATGATGGCTCAAGCCGAGTCACTTCATCAGCGCTTGAGTTCGGTGCTGAATCCGTTCAGCCTGGAGGTGATCGACGAAAGTGCCGATCATGCTGGCCACGTGGGCGCCAATGACCTGGGGTTCGGAACCCATTTCAGGGTGCGCATTGGCTGCAGCCAATTCAATGGCTTGAGTCGGGTCAAGCGCCATCGCCTTGTGTATGATGCGCTGCAAGATTTCATCGACCAAGGATTGCACGCCTTGGCCATCGAAATTGTTGATCCTCCCAAGACTTGATCAAATCTTCTTCTCCCACCCCCCTAATAGAGCCATATTTCATGACACATTCCTCCATCAGGTCTTTGCTGACCGCGTGCGCCCTGAGCACCTTGAGTGTTTCCTTGTGGGCACAAAACCTGGCCATCGTCAACGGCAAGGCCGTGCCCAAAGCCCGCGCCGAGGTGCTGGCCGAGCAACTGGCCAAGTCAGGCCGACCGGTCACGCCTGAGTTGGAAGCGCAAATCAAAGAAGAAGTCATCAACCGCGAAATCTTCATGCAAGAAGCCGTGCGCCGTGGGTTGGACGCGTCCGACGAATACAAAAACCAATTGGAATTGGCGCGCCAGTCGATTTTGATTCGCGAGTTGTTCAACGACCAACAAAACAAAGACAAGGTCACCGACGCCGACATCAAGGCCGAGTACGACAAATTCGTGGCGGCCAATGGCGGCAAAGAGTACCGCGCCCGCCACATCTTGGTGGAAAAGGAAGACCAAGCCAAGGCCATCGTGGCCAGCCTGAAAAAAGGCGCCAAGTTTGAAGACCTGGCCAAAAAGCAATCCAAGGACCCTGGCTCAGGCGCCAACGGTGGTGATCTGGATTGGGCCGCTGGCGGCAACTACGTGAAAGAGTTTTCCGAAGCGATGGTGGCCTTGAAAAAAGGTCAACTGACCGACAAGCCAGTGAAAACCCAGTTTGGCTGGCACGTGATCCGTTTGGACGATGTGCGTGAAGCGCAGTTGCCCAAGTTCGAAGAAGTCAAACCCCAAATTTCTCAGCAAATGCTGCAACAGAAAATGGGTCAATTTCAACAAGACCTGCGCGCCAAAGCCAAGATCGAGTGATTCAAGGCTGAGCCCGTTTCACGGGCGCATCTCACAAAAGGGGCCGCGAGGCCCCTTTTTTGTGGTGTTCAACCCACCCAGCGGCGGGCGTTGCGCCAGATGTGCATCCACGGGCTGTGCGCGCTGGGGTCGGCTGGGGTCCAGCTCATTTGCACCTGGCGGAACACCCGCTCGGGGTGCGGCATCATGGCGGTGAAGCGCCCGTCGGCGGTGGTCACCGCCGTCAAGCCACCAGGGCTGCCATTGGGGTTGAGCGGGTATTGATCGGTGCCCGCCCCTGAGCCGTCGACAAAGCGCATGGCCTGGTGCACCCGCGACAAATCGCCGCGCAGTGCAAAGTTGGCGTAGCCCTCACCGTGGGAAACCGCAATCGGCAAGCGCAAACCGGCCATGCCTTGGAAGAACAAACTCGGTGAGTCCAGCACCTCCACTTGGGACAAACGGGCCTCGAAGCGTTCACTCAGGTTGGTCGTGAAGCGTGGCCAGTCTTGGGCGCCGGGGATCAGGTCGGCCAAGGCCGCCAGCATTTGGCAGCCGTTGCACACCCCCAAGCCAAAGCGGTCGCTGCGCTGCATGAAGGCCTGAAACTGATCGGCCAGCAGGGGGTTGAAGGCAATGCTGCGCGCCCAGCCCACGCCTGCGCCCAGGGTGTCGCCGTAGCTGAAACCACCGCAAGCGACAAAACCAGCGAAGTCTGGCAGGCTGACCCTGCCATGTTGCAGATCGGTCATGTGCACGTCCACGGCTTCAAAACCTGCCGCATCAAAGGCGTAAGCCATCTCCAAGTGCGAGTTCACCCCTTGTTCGCGCAGCACCGCCACGCGGGGGCGGGCCAGATTCACATAAGGCATGTCCAGATGGGCCTGAACCGTTGCCGGCACATGCCAGTGCAGCGGCGTGGGTTGGGCCGTGGCGGCATGCTCGGCATCGGCGCAGGCAGGGTTGTCGCGTTGCTGGCAAATCTTCCAACTGACGGCGTCCCAGGCCAGCATCAGGTCGGAAATTTTGGCGCTGAAAATTTCACTGGCATCGCGCCAAATGCTCAATTCGCCCTTGCCACGGGGCAAACCTGCTTGGTCGGGTCTGGTTTTGCCGATCACATGGCTGTGCGAAGACAAACCGTGTTGGCGCAAGATGCCCAAGGCCTGATCGCGCTGGGCAGTGCGCACTTGGATCACCACGCCCAGCTCCTCGTTGAACAAGGCTTGCAGGCTGCGTTCATGGCGACGCGCCCCCACTTGGCTCGCCCAGTTTTTGCTGTCCCCGTGGTCGGCGCGGCTGTCGGCAATCCCGTCGCCCTCGGTGACCAGCATGTCAATGTTCAAGGCCACACCGACTTGTCCCGCAAAAGCCATTTCGGCCACGGTGGCCAACAGCCCCCCGTCGCTGCGATCGTGGTAGGCCAGCACCAAATTCTCGGCGCGCAAACCGTTCAAGGCCGCAGCCAAGGCCAGCAGGTCTTGTGCCTGGTCCAAATCAGGCACGCGGTCGCCAGATTGGCCCAGCACTTGGCCCAGCACGCTGCCTCCCATGCGGCATTGGCCGCGGCCCAGGTCCACCAAGATCAGGCTGGTGTCGGCCTCAGAAGCATTGAGTTGCGGGGTCCAGGTGCCGCGCACATCGTCCAGAATGACAAATGCGGTGACGATCAAACTCACCGGCGAGACCACCTGGTGGTCTTGGCCTTGATCGCGCCACTGGGTGCGCATGGACAAGCTGTCTTTGCCCACTGGGATGGAGATGCCCAAAGCCGGGCACAGTTCCATGGCCACGGCTTGCACGGTCTGGTACAAGGCGGCGTCTTCACCGGGCTCACCACAGGCGGCCATCCAATTGGCCGACAGCTTGACCTTGTCCATTTGAAACGGGGCCGCCATCAGGTTGGTCAGCGCCTCAGCCACGGCCATGCGCCCTGCCGCTGGGGCATCGAGGCTGGCCAGGGGGCTGCGCTCGCCCATGGCCATGGCCTCGCCGGCAAACCCTTGGTAGTCGGCCAAGGTGACAGCGCAATCGGCCACTGGCACTTGCCAGGGGCCGACCATTTGGTCGCGGTGGGTCAGGCCCGAAACGGTTCGGTCGCCAATGGTGATCAAAAAGCGCTTGGACGCCACCGTGGGGTGGCTGAGCACTTGGATGACCGCATCCGTCCAGTTCACGCCGTCCAGGTCCATGGCTGTTCCATGCCAAGCTTGACGGGTGACGTTGCGGTGCATTTTGGGCGGCTTGCCCAGCAGCACATTGAGGGGCATGTCCACCGGGTTCTGGCCGGAGGCTTGGTGCAAGCTCAAATGCGCGTCGTCGGTGGCCACGCCGACCACGGCGAATGGGCAGCGTTCGCGCGCGCACAAGGCGCTGAAAGCATCCAGCGATGTGGGCGACACGGCCAGCACATACCGCTCTTGGCTTTCGTTGCTCCAAATCTCGCGCGGTGACATGCCGCTTTCTTCCAAGGGGATTTGGGCCATGTCAAAGCGCGCACCGCGCCCGGCATCGTTGACCAACTCGGGAAACGCATTCGACAAACCCCCGGCCCCCACATCGTGGATGGCCAAAATCGGGTTGTCGCTGCCCTGGGCGCAGCACTGGTTGATGACCTCTTGCGCCCGGCGCTGGATTTCGGGGTTGCCGCGTTGCACCGAGTCAAAGTCGAGGTTGACCGCATTGGCACCGCTGGACAAGGAGCTGGCCGCCCCTCCGCCCAAACCAATGCGCATGCCCGGCCCTCCCAGCTGGATGAGCAAGGTGCCTGCGGGAAAACGTATTTTTTCGGTTTGCTGGGCGTCGATGGTGCCCAAGCCGCCCGCGATCATGATGGGCTTGTGGTAGCCGCGCACCACCCCGGCAACCACTTGCTCGTATTCGCGAAAGTAGCCCAGCAAGTTGGGGCGGCCAAACTCATTGTTGAAGGCGGCCGCGCCCAAAGGACCCTCGGTCATGATTTGCAGGGCACTGGCCATGTGGGCGGGGCGCTGCAAGGTGCTGTCCCACAACTTGGACACGGTGAAGCCGGTCAGGGCCGCCTTGGGCCGAGAGCCGCGACCGGTGGCCCCCTCATCGCGAATTTCCCCGCCGGCACCGGTGGCTGCCCCGGGATAGGGTGAGATGGCGCTGGGGTGGTTGTGGGTCTCCACCTTCATCAGCACATGGTGCAAGGCGTCCTCTTTGCGGTAGACCGACATGCCCGCTTGGGCCGTGGCACCCCAGCGCTGCACACGGTGGCCGCTCATCACCGAGGCATTGTCCGAATAGGCCACCACCGTGTGTTGGGGGTTTTGCTGATGGGTGTGGCGAATCATGCCGAACATGCTCAGCGCTTGCGCTTGCCCGTCAATGGTGAAGCGGGCGTTGAAGATTTTGTGCCGACAGTGCTCGCTGTTGGCCTGGGCGAACATCATCAATTCCACATCGCTGGGGTTGCGACCAAGTTGGCGAAACGCATCCAACAAATAGTCGATTTCGTCGTCGGCCAGCGCCAAACCCCATTGCTCATTGGCTTGGCTCAACGCGTCTCGGCCCGCATGCAGCACATCCACATGCTGCATGGCAGGTGCTTGTACCGGCGCAAACAAGGCGTGGGCAGCCGCCAAACCCAGGTGCAGTGACTCGGTCATGCGGTCAAACAAGGGCTCGCCCAGGGCCTGCCACATGTCGTTTTGCGGCGCAGGCCCACCGCTGAAGGCAAATTGGTACTCGGTCACCCGCTCGATGCGGTGCAGCGGCAAGCCGCAATTGCGCGCAATGTCAGTGGCTTTGGACGCCCAGGGCGAGACCGTGCCCAAGCGGGGGCTGACCACCAAGCTGGGCTGCGCGGTGGCGGGCCAATGCCGGGCGGGGCCAAGCAAGCGTTGCACGGCCGAATGGGTATCGGCGTTCAGCACCTGGTCGCTGGCCACCAAATACACATGGCGGGCTTGCAAATCTTGCAAGTGAGGATGGATGCTTTGCAAACGCGGCAAGATTTGGCGCAGGCGAAAGCCACTCAGTGCGTTGTCGCCTGGGAATTCGGTGATGTGCAGGGTCACGGGGTGGCCTTGGTGGTCTGGCGCCGCACCGCTGACTGGGGTGTGGGCAGGTTGAAGAATGGCTTTGATTTTACGCCACGGGCAATGGGTCACAGGGCTGAGATAATCGCCGCCATGAGCATCACCTACAAAGACAGCGCTGGCATCGAAGGCATGCGCGTGGCCGGTCGCCTGGCCTCAGAAGTTTTGGACTTTTTGACACCCCATGTGCAAGTGGGCGTGACCACCAATCAGCTTGACCAACTGGCCCACGACTACATCACCCAGGTTCAGCACGCCATCCCCGCCCCCCTGAATTACGCGCCTTCGGGCTACAAGCCCTACCCCAAATCGATTTGCACGTCGATCAACCACCAGGTGTGCCATGGCATCCCCAGCGACAAGGCCTTGAAACGCGGCGACATCATCAACATCGACATCACCGTGATCAAAGACGGCTGGCATGGCGACACCAGCCGCATGTTTGCGGTGGGCGAAGCCTCGATTGCCGCCAAGCGCCTGTGCCGCCTCACCTACGAGGCCATGTGGCATGGCATTGTCAAAGTCAAGCCGGGGACCCGTTTGGGTGACATTGGCTTTGCGATCCAGCGTTTTGCTGAAGGCCATGGTTTTTCCGTGGTGCGTGAGTTTTGCGGCCACGGCATTGGTGAAAAATTTCATGAAGACCCACAAGTGCTGCACTATGGCAAGCCCGGCACCTTGGAAGAATTGCAAGCCGGCATGACCTTCACCATCGAGCCCATGATCAATGCTGGGCGGCGTGACATCAAAGAGTTGGGCGACGGCTGGACCATTGTCACCCGCGACCATTCCTTGTCGGCCCAATGGGAGCACACCATTTTGGTCACCCCCACGGGTTATGAGGTGTTGACCCTGTCCGAAGGCAGCCCCGCCCTGCCCGCCTTTGTCACCACCACTTCTTGCTGACACCTTGTTCATGGGCTCACCCGATGCGCTCCACCGCGCCGCCAAAAAAAACCTATTGGCTGGTTTGACCCAAGCGCCGATCACGGTGCGGCGTGTCACACACTTCTTGGAAGCGCTGTGCGCGCTCAATGACCAAACCCTGACGCAGTTGTTCCACCAATGCGGATTGGCCGACAGCCTGACCTTGGTGGCGGTGGGCGGCTATGGGCGGGGCCAGCTCTATCCTTATTCGGATGTCGATGTTTTGGTATTGATGCCCTCTGGCGTGGCCTTGGAGCAAGACGACGCCTTGCGCGGCCAAGTCGAGCGCTTCATCAGCCAGTGCTGGGACGCGGGCATGGAGGTGGGCTCGAGCGTGCGAACGGTTGAAGAATGCATGCTGGAGTCGGCCAAAGATGTGACGGTGCAGACCTCTTTGCTCGAAGCGCGCTGGGTTTGTGGGCAAAAAGGCTTGTTTGAAGAATTCCAACGCCGCTTTGCCCAAGCCATGGACGCCAAGGCCTTTTTTGTGGCCAAAACCTTGGAGATGCGCCAACGCCACACCAAATTCGAGAACACACCCTATGCCCTGGAGCCCAATTGCAAAGAGTCTCCGGGCGGATTGCGCGATTTGCACATTTTGAAATGGGTGGCCAAGGCCGCTGGATTGGGCCACAGTTGGAGTGAGTTGGCCCGCAGTGGCTTGGTCACCGCCCATGAGGCGCGCCAACTCACCCGCAACGAACAATGGCTGAGCCTGGTGCGCGTCTTGTTGCACCTGGAAGCCAACCGGCGCGAAGACCGTTTGGTGTTCGATCTGCAAAGCGCCTTGGGATTGCGCTTGGGCCTGGGCCAGAACCCGGATGGCAGCACCCATGCCCGCCAGGCCAGTGAGGCCTTGATGAAGCGCTATTACTGGGCGGCCAAAGCGGTGACCCAGCTCAACCAAATCGTGGTGCTGAACTTGGAAGAGCAGCTCATCCCTGGTGACCACACGCCGCACCCGATCAACGAACGCTTTGCCAATAAGTCGGGCATGTTGGATGTGCGCACCGATGAGGTCTACCTTCAACAGCCCCACGCGATCTTGGAAACCTTTTGGTTGTACCAAACCACCCCTGGCATCAAAGGGCTGTCGTCACGCACTCTGCGCGCGCTGTACAACGCCAGGCCGGTCATGGACGCCCAATTCCGAAAAGACCCAGCCAACCACGCCATGTTTGTGCGGATTTTGCAGTCACCCCTGGGCATCACCCACGCCATGCGTTTGATGAACCAAACCTCGGTGTTGGGGCGATATTTGTGGACCTTTCGGCGCATCGTGGGTCAAATGCAGCATGACTTGTTCCATGTGTACACCGTCGATCAGCACATCCTGATGGTGTTGCGCAACGTGCGGCGGTTTTTCATTGCCGAGCATGCCCATGAATACCCGTTTTGTTCGCAACTGGCCAGCGGCTGGGACAAGCCTTGGTTGTTTTATGTGGCGGCCCTGTTCCACGACATTGCCAAAGGGCGCGGCAAAGACCACTCGGTCGAAGGCCGCATGGAGGTGCGTAGGTTTTGCCGCACCCACCAAATCACCGGCGAAGACGCCAGTTTGGTGGAGTTCTTGGTCAGCGAACACCTCACCATGAGCCATGTGGCGCAAAAAGAAGACCTCAACGACCCCGAGGTGATCGCCCAGTTCGCGCGCCGCGTGGGCAGCGAGCGCCAATTGACCGCCTTGTACCTGCTGACCGTCGCCGATATCCGTGGCACCAGCCCCAAGGTGTGGAATGCCTGGAAGGGCAAGTTGTTGGAGGACTTGTACAAGTACACGGCCAGGGCCATGGGTGGCCGGGCCCCGGACCCGGACTCGGTGGTGGAGGCGCGCAAGCGCGAAGCCCTGGAAAATTTGGCCTTGCACGCGCTGCCCCATGAGGCGCACAAAAGCCTGTGGGACTCTTTGGATGTGGGCTATTTCATGCGGCATGATGCCCAGGAAATCGCTTGGCACACGCGACAGTTATCGCGGTGGTTGAGCCAAAATTCGCAGGACACACCGCCCGCCATGGTGCGTTGCCGCCCGTCTCCGACCGGTGAGGGATTGCAAATCATGGTGTTTGCGCCGGATGCGCCCGATTTGTTTGCCCGCATCTGTGGCTACTTTGACCACAACAGCATCAGCGTGCAAGACGCCAAGATTTACACCGCGCCCAATGGCCGAGCCTTGGACACCTTTCAGGTGGTGGCCCCACACATGAGCGAGCATTACCGAGAACTCAGCACCATGGTCGAGCGCGATTTGGCCGACACCTTGGCGCTGGTGGGGCCTTTGCCCACGGCCAGCCATGGCCGGGTGTCAAGGCGGGTGAAAAGTTTTCCGATTGCGCCCCGGGTGAATTTGCAACCCGACGAAAAGGCCCAGCGTTGGCTGCTGAGTGTCTCGGCCAGCGACCGGGTCGGTTTGCTGTATGGCATTGCCAGGGTTTTGGCGCGGCACCAAATTCATTTGCAATTGGCCAAAATTTCCACCTTGGGCGAGCGGGTGGAAGACACCTTTTTGATCGACGGCCCTTCACTGCAACACAACCGCAGCCAAATCGACATTGAAACCGAGTTGCTCGAATCCCTGAGCGTTCAGTGAACAGGCTCAATCATCTTCCACGGCGCTGATGCCTGGAAACAGCACATCGGTGTAGCCAAAGCGGCTGAAGTCGCGCACCCGCATGGGGTACAACTTGCCGACCAAATGGTCGCACTCATGTTGCACAACGCGGGCGTGAAAGCCCGACACCTCGCGCTCGATCACCTGGCCCTGCACGTCCCATCCTTGGTAGCGAATGCTTTGCCAGCGCGGCACCACCCCGCGCAAACCGGGCACCGACAAGCAACCCTCCCAGTCTTCAACTTCCTCTGCGCCCAATGGGGTGATGGTGGGGTTGATCAACACGGTTTCCGGAATGGGCTCGGCATCGGGGTAGCGCGGGTTGATCTGGCCCGTGCCAAAAATCACAACCTGCAAGTCCACGCCAATTTGGGGTGCGGCCAAGCCCGCGCCATTCACCTGCGCCATGGTCTCTTGCATGTCGCGCACCAAGGCATGCAACTGCGGCGTATCAAAGCGCGGCACAGGTTGGGCCTGGCGCAATAACCTGGGGTCGCCCATTTTCAAAATGGTGTGAATGGTCATGGGTGTGTCCTCTCCAAGGGTCAACGTGCCAACCAAGCCGCGCCGCGCACGCCAGAAGCATCGCCATGTTTGGCTGGGCGCATGGGTGTGTGG
>JBEDFU010000297.1:0-4671 GCA_041174965.1 Pseudomonadota bacterium
CGTCGGTGTGGGTCATGGGGGTGACCTCGAAGCCCGTGTCCATGACTTTCAAAGCCAGGGCTTCGCTGGGGTGCTCGCGCAGGCCTTCGCGCAAGGCCCCCCAGGGCAAAGTGCCGTGCTCTTGGTGTTGGCTATCGAGCCAGGTGAATAAGGGGCCATGCGGCGCGGGCAGTTCGCACAACATCTGGTGCTCTTCGCTGCTCAGGTCTTGCCACTGGCGCATATCGGCCAGCAGCAAACGCACGGCATGGTCGGCACGGCTGGCGGGCAACTGGCGGCCCATGCCGCGTGGCGGCTTGTCGGTGCTGAACCGCCTGGGGTAGGGCGCTGCGCTGGCTCCATTGGCCGGTGCAGCTTCTGCGTTGTTGCGCCGCGGCCATTTCGTGGCCTGGGGGTTGGGTGGCTGCCACAGCGACTGCAACTCGTGCAGACCGAGTTGGATCAAATCGGCAAATTCAGCCAGAAGTTGGCGTTTGAGTGCGCCATCGGGCAGGGTCAGCCACAGGTCGCGGGCGTTGCTGGCCAGGTGAGCGCGGCCTTCGGCGCTGCTCAGGTCGCAGCCATCGCGGGCGGCATCGATCAAAAACCGGCTCAAGGGCATGGCCTCGCTCACGCAACGCGCAAAGGCCTCGGGACCAAAGGCGCGGATGTAGCTGTCCGGGTCGTGTTCGGCGGGCAAGAACAAAAACTTCACGCTGCGCACGTCGGTGGCAAAGGGCAAGGCCACGTCCAAGGCCTTGCGCGCTGCGCGCCGACCGGCGGCATCACCGTCAAAGCTGAACACCACGGCATCGCTGAAGCGAAACAGTTTTTGCACATGCTCTGGGGTGCAAGCGGTGCCCAGCGTGGCCACAGCCTGGGGAAAGCCCCATTGGGCCAGGGCCACCACATCCATATAGCCTTCGGTCACCAGCACATAGCCCGAATCGCGCAAGGCTTGGCGCGCTTCAAACAAACCGTAGAGCTCGCGCCCCTTGCTGAACACCGGGGTTTCTGGCGAGTTCAGGTATTTGGGCGTGCCCTCGCCGAGCACGCGTCCGCCAAAGCCGATGCACTCGCCTTTGATGTTGCGGATGGGGAACATGATGCGGTCGCGAAAGCGGTCATAGCGTTTGTCTTCGCTGCCGTCCTCGGCGTGGTGAATCACCAAACCGCTGTCGACCAATAAAGGGTCTTGGTAGTTGGGGAAGACGCTGGCCAGGCTGCGCCAGCCTTCAGGGGCGTAGCCCAGGCCGTAAGCTTTGGCGATTTCACCCGACAGGCCACGGCCTTTGAGGTATTCCACCGCTGGAGGGGTGGTTTTCAGGTGCTTGCGGTAGGCTTCGGCGGCTTTTTCCAGCACATCGCTCAAGGTGGCTTGGCGCTCGCGAGCCCGCGCGGCGCGTTCACGATCTTGGGGCGAGGCATCGTCTTCGGGCACGGGCATGCCATAGGTTTGGGCCAGGTCCTTGACGGCCTCAACAAAGTTCATGCCGGCGTGTTCCATCAAAAAACCAATGGCATTACCGTTTTTGCCGCAGCCAAAGCAATGGAAAAACTGCTTGGTCGGGCTGACCGAAAAAGAGGGGGACTTTTCGCCGTGGAAAGGGCACAGGCCCATGTAATTGGCGCCACCTTTCTTCAGCTGCACGTAGCGGCCCACGATGTCCACCACATCGGCGCGCGCCAACAGCTCTTGGATAAAGGATTGGGGAATGGCCATGGGTGCGTCGGGTGGAGCGGGCATTGTAGGCAGCGACATCCCGGGGGCAGCACCAGGGTCAGGGGCCAAACGCTGGGGTACCTTCAGGCAGGGCTCATCGGTCTGGGTTGGGTTCAGCCCCAGATGGGGCGTGCTCAATCGCCGCGCACCGCCCCTTCGCGGCGCACATCGGCCCCACCCAGCCAGCCACCTGGCACCCGTTGCAATCCGTGCAGGCCGCTGGTCAGGTCGGTCTGGCGCAGCGGGTGACCGCGCTGGGTCAATGCCTGTTGGGTGGCTGGGTCAAAGCGGCCGGTTTCCAACCACAGCGGTCCTGTCGGTGAGAACAGCGCCAAGTGGGGCAGATCGAAGGCTTGTTGCGGGTTCAAGCCCGCATGCAGCAGGCCCCACAGGGCTTGGGTGGTGTAGTGGATGATGGCCGCACCCCCGGGGCTGCCCAAGCTGAGGTGCACTTGGGGCGTCTGGTCGGTGCTTGAGCGGCGCAGCACCAAGGTGGGCGACATGGACGAACGCGGGCGCTTGCCGGCCTCGACGCGGTTGGCCACCGGCAGGCCTTGTTCGTTGCGCGGGACAAAGCTGAAATCGGTGAGCTGGTTGTTGAGCAAAAAACCACCCACATCGCCCAAGCTGACCATGGTGTGGGCGCCAAAAGCCGACTCAATGCTGGTGGTCATGGCCAGGGTGTGGCCCCAGGCGTCGGTGATGCTCAGGTGGCTCGTGCCCCGCTCGGTTTGCTCGGCCATGGGGGCGCGGGCCAGCGGCCCAGCGCCGGGCAAACCGGCGGGGGCATTGGCCATGCGGCGCTGTCCGATCAGCTGGGCGCGTTGCGCCACATAAGCCGGCGCGATCAGGCTGCGCCAATCGCCACCTGGGGCCGCGACAAAGTCGGGGTCGGCCAGATACTGAGCCCGGTCGGCATAGGCCAGGCGCGCCGCTTCGGTGTAGGTGTGCAGCCAGGCTTCGTCCCAAACCCACGCGGTCTGCCCCGGGTTGGCGACGGTGTCTGGTCGCAAAGATGGTGCGGGCGCTGTGCGGGGCAGAGCGTTGGCCAGCATGCCCAAGATTTGGGCCATGGCCACCGCGCCCGAGCTGGGCGGGGGAAAGCCGCACACCTGGTTCACCATGCCTTGGGCGGCGTGGTCAAAGCACAGCGGGTCGCGTTCGATGGCGCGGTATTGGCGCAGGTCTTCCAGGCGCATCAAGCCTGGGTGGTCGGGGTGATTTTGTACCTTTTGCACCATGGCTTGTGCGATCGCGCCTTGGTGAAACGCATCCGCCCCGCCATCGGCGATGCGTTGCAACACCTGGGCCAAGCCCGGGTTTTGCAAACGGTGACCAACAGGCCAGGGCTGGCCATTGGTTTGGTAAAAATAGGCCCGCGCCAGGGGGTCTTGTTGCAAATCGGTGGCACTGCGCAGCAACTGATGCAGCCGGTGCCCCATCGGAAACCCGTTCTGGGCCAAGGTGATGGCGGGTTTGAACAATTGCGCCCAAGGCAGGCGGCCGTGGTTGCGGTGGGCCAATTCGAGCATGCGCAACACGCCTGGCACACCCACCGACAAACCGCCAATGGCCGCAGATCGCATGTCCATGGCGCGGCCTTCGCGCATGAACAGGTTTTCGGTGGCGGCCGCTGGGGCGGTTTCGCGCCCGTCATAGGCCCGCACGCGTTGGCCGTCGTGGTAGAGCAAAAAAGCCCCGCCACCGATACCGCTCGATTGCGGCTCGACCAAGGTCAGCACCATTTGCACGGCGATGGCCGCGTCCAGCGCCGACCCGCCTTGGCGCAAGATGTCCAAGCCCGCCTGGCTGGCCAAGGGATGGGCTGCGCTCACCCCTTGGCGTGCAAAGCGAACGCTGTTTTGAGCCACCAAGCCCGTGGCCGCCTCGGGTTGCAGCGGCTGGTCGGTTTGTGCCCATGCGAGAGGGGCGCACAAGCCCCACAGCAGGGGAAGGACCCAGCGCGCCTTGGCGCGCAGGTGGAGCCGGCAGCCTGCGGCCTGCTGGGGCTCAGCCTTCATGCGCGCAGGGGCCTGGGGGTCACTTCGGTGCCATGCGGATGGCGCCATCCAAACGAATCACCTCGCCGTTGAGCATCTCGTTTTCAAAGATGTGCACGGCCAAGCGGGCGTAGTCTTGGGGGGTGCCCAAGCGGGACGGGAAGGGCACGCTGGCGGCCAAAGCGTCTTGCACGTCTTTGGGCATGCCAAACATCATGGGCGTGCCAAAAATGCCGGGGGCAATCGTCATGTTGCGAATACCGTTGCGCGCCAGGTCGCGGGCAATCGGCAAGGTCATGCCGACCACGCCGCCCTTGGTGGCTGAGTAGGCGGCCTGGCCAATTTGGCCGTCATAGGCTGCCACCGATGCGGTGTTGATGATGGCCCCGCGCTCGGCGGTGGGTTCGGGGTCGTTTTTGCACATGGCCTCAGCGGCCAAGCGGATCATGTTGAAGGTGCCAATCAGGTTGACGGTGACGGTCTTGGTGAACACGGCCAGGGAATGCGCGCCGTTCTTGCCCACGGTTTTTTCGGCGGGTGCAATGCCCGCGCAGTTGACCAAGCCCATCAGCTTGCCCATGGAAACCGCCTTGGCCACCACGGCCTGGCCATCGGCCTCGCTGCTGACGTCGCAGCGCATGAAGGCGCCACCGATTTCTTTGGCAATGGCCTCGCCTTTTTCGACCTGCATGTCGGCAATCACCACCTTACCGCCCTTGGCCGCTAGCATGCGGGCCGTGCCCTCGCCCAGCCCCGAAGCGCCGCCGGTGACGATGAAAACTTTGCCTGAAATGTCCATTTTGAGCTCCTGATTGAATCGTTTGAAACCCAATTATCGGCCAGTGCCCATCCCGGCGGGTGCACCAGCACCGACAATGGCGTTTGTGCGTTGGCTCAGCCCACATTTAACGAGAAACCTCGCCATGTCATTCATCTTTTATTCGCGCCGCGTCCAAGCCTGGGCCGCCC
>JBEDFU010000298.1:0-3270 GCA_041174965.1 Pseudomonadota bacterium
CGCACCGGTGACCAGCACACGCCGAGGCGGCCACATGGTGCTGGCGTGCTCGGTCTTCATGGGCGGCAGTTGGGACGAGGTGGCATGGGCCTATCTTATCGGTGCATTTTTTCGGATGGTGATGGATGTTGACGCCCATCTTGATCAAGCGCTGGAGGTTTTGGCGTTGGAGCGCCTTGTCCGTTAACCAACCGCCCGGTCGGGTTTTCACTGGGCTTGAGGGGCTGTGGGGCTGTCTATACTGATCAATCTGTTGTAAAACTTGATTTTTTTCGCCAATCCCCCCTTTTATTGGAGTTGAACCATGAAGTTCTCCGCATTCAAATTTGCCCTGACCGCAACCGTGCTGGGTGTCTTGTCCGTGGGGGGCGTTTCGGCGCAAACCACCTTGACCATGTCCAGCTGGGTCGGCCCGAGCCACCCCTTGACCCGCGATGTGCTGGGTGGTTGGGCTGCAGCGGTTGAAAAGGCCACCAACGGCCGCGTCAAATTGCAAATGCTGCCCAAGGCACCCATGGCCGCAGCAGGCACCTTTGACGGTGTGCGCGACGGATTGGTGGATGTGTCTTATGTCACGGCCAGCTACACACCTGCACGCCATCCTTTGCCATTGCTCGCCGAGTTGCCAGGTTCTGGTGGCTCAGCAGAAGTCAATTCTGTGGCCTACAACCGCATCCACTGGAAGTATTTGCAGCAAGCCAACGAGTACAAAGGCGTGAAGTTGCTGGGCGTGTTCACCCACGGCCCCGGGCAAATGTTCTCGGTCAAAAAGCCGGTCAATTCGGTGGCTGATTTGTCGGGCATGAAGGTGCGCAGCGGCGGTGGCATTTCTGAAGCCTCGGCCAAGGCCCTGGGTGCTTCACCCTTGGTCAAGCCCGCACCTGAGTCCTACGAATTGCTGTCTTCTGGCGTGGCCGATGCCACCTTCTTCCCCTCTGAATCCATCAAATCCTTCAACCTGGACAAAGTGGTTAAGCACGCCACCTACTTCCCGGGCGGTTTCTACTCTTCGTCATTTGGCTTTTTCATGAATGAAGACAAGTGGAACAAGCTGTCCAAGCAAGACCAAGACGCCATCACCTCGGTGTCGGGCGAGGCCTTGGCCCGCTTGGCCGGCAAGGCTTGGGACGCTGCTGACAAGGTGGGCATTGAAGCCTTGAAAGCGGCCGGTGTGGTGATGGTCGATGCCAACCCTGCTTTTGTGGCCGATGTGCGCAAGCGCACCGAGCCCTTGATCAACGACTGGATCAAAGCGGCCAATGCCAAAGGCATTGACGGCGCCAAGGTGTATGCCGAGTTCCACGAAGAGCTCAAAAAGGTGGCCGCTGGCCGTTGAAATTGAGCAACTTGGGGCTTGATCCGCGCGAGGTTTTAACGCATTGCGCTTGGATACTGTCGGATGAGGATCACGAGTCGGGCTTGGCCGGGCAGTTGACCGCTCGCGGACCGCGCGACAACTGCTACTGGACCTTGCCCCTGGGTTTGGCCTTTGGCGAGGCCACACCCGGTTCGTGGCTGTTGATCGACAACGACTTGAAAGTTCTTGAAGGGCAGGGGGCTCACGGCATCCGTGAGCCCAACCCCGCCACCCGCTTTCACCTGTGGGTGTACCGCAGCCGGCCCGATGTCAACGCCATCGTGCACACCCATCCGCCCGCGGCGTCTGCCCTGGCCGCGGCCAAGGTGCCCTTGGTGGTCGCCCACATGGACGCCACCCCCTTGTTTGAAGACATGGTTTTTTTGCCGGAGTGGCCGGGCCTGCCCACGGCCGATCGCGAGGGCGAACTCATCAGCGCAAGCCTTGGACAAGCCCATGCCTTGCTCTTGGCCCACCACGGTTTGCTCACCGCGGGGCGCAGTGTGCAAGAGGCTTGTTTTTTGGCTGTGTTCATGGAGCGCATGGCGCGCTTGCAAATCAATGCGGCGGCGGTGGGCGGGGTGGTGCCTGTTGATGCGGAGCAAGCCCGGCGCGCCCGGGACTTTTTGCGCACCGACCGCATCATGAACATCACTTTTGATGCCTGGGTGCGCAAAGCACGACAATCGCGCGCAGGAGAAAAGTGATGACAGGCGTGACCAAAACCTTGGAAAAACTATTGGGTGTGATTTCTGCGGCGGTGCTGTTTTTGATGATGATCATCACCACCGTCGATGTGTTCGGGCGCTATGTGCTCAACAAACCCTTGCCCGGCGGTTTCGAGATGACCGAGATGGCCTTGGCCGTGTTGATTTACGCCGCGTTGCCGCTGGTGTCCATCCGCAGAGAGCACATTGTCATTGACACCTTGGACACTTTGATGAGCCCGGCGGTCAAAGCCTTTTTCAACAAGCTGTCAGACGTCATTTGTTGTCTGACCTTGTCGGGCATTGGTTATTTGATTTTTCGCCGCGCAGTGCGTGTGGCCGAATATGGCGACACCACCAATGTCCTCAAACTGCCCCTGGCCCCCGTGGCCTACATCATGGGCACGATGATTGTCATTGCGGCCTTGACCCACTTGGCGCTTATTTTCATTCCCCACCGCGAGCATGGCTCGCTGGGCCCGACCACCACCTGATACCGCTGCCCACAAGAAACCATGACTGAAGCCATTTTGGGCCTGTTGGCCATGTTGTCTCTGTCCCTGATTCGGGTGCCGATTGCCATCTCCATGGGCTTGGTGGGTTTTTTGGGGTTGTGGTGGATGAAGGGTGTGTTGCCTTCCATGGCATCGGCCACTTCCACCGTTTATGAGTCGGGTTTTCAGTACACCTTGTCGGTCGTGCCTTTGTTCATTTTGATGGGCAACTTCGTCACCCGTGCGGGCATGTCCAAAGAGTTGTACCGCTTGGCCTACACCTTGGTGGGCCACTTTCGGGGCGGTTTGGCCATGGCCAGCGTCATGGCCTGTGCGGGCTTTGGGGCCATTTGCGGCTCATCCATTGCCACGGCAGCCACCATGACCAAGGTGGCTTATCCCTCGATGCGCGAGCATGGCTACTCCGACGAGTTGGCCTCTGGCACCATCGCCGCTGGCGGCACCTTGGGCATTTTGATCCCCCCTTCGACCATCTTGGTGATTTATGGCTTGGTCACCGAGACCAACATTGGCAAACTGTTTGCAGCTGGCTTTTTGCCAGGGTTGATGGCCGTGGTCCTGATGTGCGCGACCATTTCTTTCATCACCTGGCGCCACCCGAGTTGGGGTCCCCGTGCGGAACATTCCAGCTGGGTTGAAAGATGGGTGGCGTTCAAGGATGTGTGGGCTGTGGCCTTGTTGTTCTTTATCG
>JBEDFU010000299.1:0-3722 GCA_041174965.1 Pseudomonadota bacterium
GTGCATCGCGGCAACCAAAATAACCTGAGCCAATCTCCCAGATCAGGTCACCGCCATGCACCCGGTGGTGGCTGGAGATGGAGCCTTCGCCGGTGTCGTGGGCAAAGCCGCCCAGCTTGGCGCCTTGGTTCAAGGCCATGATGGCATTGGCACTCAAAGCGCCAAAACTCATGGCCGACACATTGAACAAGCTCATCGAATAAGGCTGGGTGCATTGGTCGCCGCCCACCGGCACGCGAAAGTCATGGCTCTCAATGTGGCTGGGGGCGATGGAGTGGGTCAGCCACTCATAGCCCATGGCGCGCAGATCGAGTTGGGTGCCAAAAGGCCGTTTGTCTGACTGCCCCTTGGCCCGTGCGTAAACCAAAGAGCGTTGCGCACGCGAAAAGGGCGCCGCGTCGGTTTCGCTTTCTAAAAAATATTGCCGAATTTCGGGGCGGATGTACTCCAGCATGAAGCGCAAATGGCCAATGATGGGGTAGTTGCGCAACACGGCATGGTGTTGCTGTTGCAAGTCATAGGCCCCAACCGCGGTGAGGGCGCCAAACAACAGCAACCACCCGACCTGGCCCGCGCCGGCCAGCACCATCAAAGCCGACAGGCACAAGCCCGCCATGGCGACCAAAAAAGCCGTGTAGCGGACGGGATAAATTTGATTCAGGCGTTCAAGCATGGGTGATCCCGCCCAATGGGGCGGCCTATTCTGGGGGGTGTTGCAAGCGGGTGGCCAAGCGATTTTGCGCCAAAGTCGAAACCTCGCTGCGCAAGCGCGCTTGCACCAATTGGTGATCGGCGATGCGTTGCACGGCATGCAAGTCATTCAAGATGGTGCTGCGCAAGCTCAACAACTGGGCCTCAATGGCGGCCAGTTCTTCGCGCAGGCGCTTTTGCTCACGCATGCCTTGGTTGAGTTGGGCCACTTCGGCGGCGATGCGCTGCCAGTGTTGCGTCAACTCATCGGTGGGCGGCGTGTGCAATTGCTCGAGCAACTCGCCCAGCAAGGGGTCGCGCAGGCCCTCGCCCAAATGGCTCTCAGGCTGGGGTGCGGGTGGATCTTGGTGTGCCGTCTGTTGGAGGCCTTCAGTGGGCATTGGCCCCAACTCATCCATCACGGGCTCCAGGCTGGGTGCCAATGCCGACGCTGTCGGGGTCACATCTTGCCCGGGCGTGACCCAGCCTTGGTCGGGGATGTATTGCTTGAGCCCCTTGCGGGGGATGAATCGGCTCGGTTTCATGCGCGTGTCGCTCACGGCTTGGTGTCCACAGCGGTGCGCGACATGCGGCGCAGAAATTGGGGGATGCCCAAGGCGGTCATGCTGCGTGCGGCCAAAGAGGCGGGCTCTTTCTCAAGCACTTTGCGCTGGCGGTGCTGACCCAAAACCGAGTGTTGCGGGCTGGCCGTGGCCTGGGCCAAAACCCCAGACCCGATGGCGGGCTTGGGTGTCGTTGACACACCCGGCAAGGGGCTGTTGCGCCGACCCAAGATGGGCCCAGCAGGCGCCCGGGTGGTGCGCAGCGCGGCTTCGCGGTTGTGGATATCGCGCACTTCGCACACGGCGCGGGCAAACTCCAAGAACGATTGGCCGCAGTCGTTGCGCGCATCCATCAGGTAGCCACGCTGGAACATGTCGCGCGCGGTCTGCGACTCCAGCACCGGCGGGGCCAGCATGAAGCTGACTGGAAAGCGTTGCATGGAGAACATATCGGTCTCGAGTTGTTCCAAGGTGACCCGGGTCGGGCACAGCAACAAGGTGGGCGAGCGCAGGGTGGCCGAGTCAAACACCCAGCGGTGGCGGGCCAAAAAGCCAGCGGTGGTGGCCATTTCAATTTCCGACACCGAGGTCGGCACGATGACCAAATCAAACTCAAACATCAACTCGGCGGCGATGGCGTTGCTCCAGGTCAGGTCGCACACCACCACTTCGCTGCTGCTGGCGGCGCGGCGCAGGTGCAAACGCGCTTCCAAAATCGGTCGGTTGCCGCCCTTGTCCAGCGGCAGGTGCTCGTGCAAGACCACCACACCCACTTGCGGCGCTTGCTTCAACCAGGTGCTGGAAGAGCCATGCGAGTCCCAATCGATCAAGGTGGTCTCCAAGGCCATGCGGCGGCGAAAAAACGCCGCCAAATTGGCCGAAACCGTGCTTTTGCCCACGCCGCCCTTTTGGCTGGTCACCAAAATTTTGTATGCCATGTCGATCAACCTTTTTGTTGCCAACTGCCCGAGAAGTCGCAAGTGTTTTAAATCAATCACTTGCGGATAATTCCTCGCGCAGGGGATCGGATGTTATCCGGAACCCCTTGTATGTCAATAAAACTGTTGTTGAAATGTTAAATACGCAAAAAGAATTAAAAGTTAAATGGCCTTGGCCAGGCCCAATTTTTCGATCAAGCGCTTTTCGCTGGCAAAGGTGCGCTGGGCAAAGCGGGCGTATTCATCGCTGCCCATGTAGATCACCGGTTGGTCGTACTTTTCAAAGCTGGCGATGACCTGCGGGTCCTCCAGGGCTTTTTTGAACGCCTCGTCCAAGCGCTTGGTCAAGGCCGGGTCCATGCCGCGTGGGGCGCCAATGCCAAAGGGTGAGTCCGACACGGTTTCAAAGCCCAACTCGTTCAAGGTGGGCACCTGCGCCCAGCGCTTGGTGCGCTTGCTGCCATAGGTGGCGAGCAAACGCATGGTGCCGGCATCCACGTGCGGCGCCCATCCGGTGGCATCGCTGTGGGCCGCGATGTGGCCGCCCAGCAAAGCCTGCAGCCCGTCGCTGCTGCCTTTGAAGGGCACGTGTTGCAACTCAATGCCCGCCTTCAGGGCGAACTCTTCCACCGCCAAGTGGGGGGTGGTGCCGGTGCCGGTCGAGCCATAGGTGAACTTGCCGGGATTGGCCTTGGCAAAAGTAACCAGGTCTTTGATGCTTTTATAAGGGCTGTCGGCGCGCACCGCCATGCCAAAGGTGTAGCCCGTCAGACAGGCGATGTAGGTGAAGTCGCTCAAAGGATTGAACGCCATTTTTTGCATGTGGGGCAAGCGCAGCACACCAATGGTGAGTTGCGACAAGGTGTAGCCATCGGGCTTGGCCGACACCAACTCATTGGGGCCGAGCATGCCGCTGGCGCCGGGTTTGTTCTCCACCACCATGGTGCCGCCCAGCACGCGCCCGGTGGCGTCGGCCAGGGCGCGCATGACCTGATCGCTGGAGCCGCCAGCCGGCCACGGGCAAATGAGCTTGATCGGCCGGCTGGGGTAGGACGCCTGGGACCAGGCCGGTGCGGCCAATGAGCCTGCGCCCACGGCCAAGGTTTTGAGCAAGCTGCGGCGAGAGGGTGCTGTCTGCATGGATGAACCTCAAAGTTGAAAAGGGTTGGCGCGGGCCACAACGTCAACCCACCCTTGTATTTTCAATGGCTTGGTGGGCGCGCCACACAGGGTTCATATGGAAGTGAAAACCCCATTTGTTTCCAAGTGCATTTGGCCCCATGCTGTGCGCTGTTCTGGATGCTTTTTTGAAGGTGCCGAAGATGTATAAAAAACTGTTGTTGGCCTATAACGGCTCAGTGGCCGGGCAAAAAGCCTTGCTCGAATCGCGCGAGTTGGCCCAATGGGGCAAAGCCGAATTGCACTTGGTGGCGGTGATGCCCATGGCCCTCAATGCGGTGGTGGCCGAAGGCATTGTGTTTTCCACCGAACAAGAGGCGGCACACCGCAAAAGTTTTGAGCAGGTGTTGGC
>JBEDFU010000300.1:0-2628 GCA_041174965.1 Pseudomonadota bacterium
CGCCAATGACCCGCGCGATCTGCCCAAGCAACAGGCCAATTTGGCCTATTGGCTCAGCCGCAAATACCGGGTGGCACCAGAGCCCTTGAGTGCCTTGATCGCCGAGGCCTATGAACTCGGCCCCGTGAACCAAATCGAGCCCACCCTGATCTTGGCGGTCATGGCCATCGAATCAGGCTTCAACCCCTTTGCCCAAAGCACCATGGGCGCGCAAGGCTTGATGCAGGTGATGACCAAGATTCACTCTGACAAATATGAAGGTTTTGGCGGTAAATTTGCCGCCTTCGACCCGGTGGCCAATTTGCGGGTGGGGGTGACTGTGCTCAAAGAGTGCATTGCCCGCGCCGGCGGCTCGGTCGAGGGTGGGCTGAAGTTTTATGTGGGCGCGAGCAACAGCGAAATGGAGGGCGGTTACGCCCAAAAAGTGATGGTTGAGCACGCCCGCTTGTTGCTGGTGGCCGCCGGCCAAACCGTGCCCGCCAGCGAACCCACCGAAACACCCGCCACCACCTTTGAAAAGCTGTGGGAGCGGGCGCAAAAATTCACCAAGTTTCGCTGAGCACCGCCGCCGGCAGGCCGCCCATGCCAAGCCGCCTGCTGATTTGGCAGCCCGCACCGCTGGGCGGAACCCATGGGGGTCTTTCACTGGCGTAAACTCTGCCCCGCACGCAACTGGCGATAGGCGTGGGTTTGACACCCACCGCTGACGTGGATCGCGGCTTCTGCTGAGGCCCCACCACTGGGGAGCGTGCCACCTGGTGTCAGGTGTTTAGCCGTTCGCCTGGGCAGCCTGGGCGCAGCCATTGGCCGCGCCAGGGTCCTTCATTTGAAAGACTGCCGCCATGTACCACCGCAATTTTTTGGTTGAACAAACCGACCCCGAAGTGTGGGCCGCCATCCAGGCCGAAAACGCCCGCCAAGAGCACCACATCGAGCTGATTGCCAGCGAAAACTACGCCTCCCCCGCTGTGCTGGCCGCGCAGGGTTCGCAGTTGACCAACAAATATGCCGAAGGCTACCCGGGCAAGCGCTATTACGGTGGCTGTGAGCATGTGGACGTGGTCGAGCAACTGGCCATCGACCGGATCAAGCAAATTTTTGGCGCCGAGGCGGCCAATGTGCAACCGCATTGCGGCGCCTCCGCCAATGAGGCTGTGTTCCTGGCGTTTTTGAAACCCGGCGACACCATCATGGGCATGAGCCTGGCCGAAGGCGGCCACCTGACCCACGGCATGCCCTTGAACATGAGTGGCAAGTGGTTCAACGTGGTCAGCTACGGCCTGAACGCCAAAGAAGAAATCGACTACGACGCCATGGAGGCCAAAGCCCACCAGCACAAACCCAAACTGATCATCGCTGGCGCCTCGGCCTACAGCTTGCACATCGACTTTGCGCGCTTTGCCCAAGTGGCCAAAGATGTGGGCGCGATCTTTTTGGTCGACATGGCCCACTATGCGGGCCTGATCGCTGCTGGCGTCTACCCCAACCCGGTGCCACATGCCGATGTGGTCACCTCCACCACCCACAAAAGCCTGCGCGGCCCGCGCGGGGGCATCATCTTGATGAAGTCAGCGCATGAAAAAGCCATCAACAGCGCCATCTTTCCCGGCTTGCAAGGCGGCCCGCTGATGCACGTCATCGCGGCCAAAGCGGTGGCCTTCAAAGAAGCCTTGGAACCCGGCTTCAAAGCGTACCAGCAACAGGTGGTAAAGAACGCCCAAATCGTGGCCCAAACCCTCACCGAGCGCGGCCTGCGCATCGTCAGCGGGGGCACCCAAAGCCATGTGATGCTGGTCGATCTGCGGCCCAAAAACATCACCGGCAAAGCCGCCGAAGCGGCCCTGGGTGCGGCACACATGACGATCAACAAAAACGCCATTCCCAACGACCCGGAAAAACCCATGGTCACCAGCGGCGTGCGCATTGGCACCCCGGCCATGACCACGCGCGGTTTCAAAGACGACGAAGCCCGTGCCACCGCGCATTTGATTGCCGACGTGCTCGACAACCCCGCTGACGAAGCCAACATCAACGCCGTGCGCGCCAAGGTGCATGCCCTGACCAGCCGCTTTCCGGTGTATGGCTGAAGCACACCCATGAAATGCCCTTTTTGCGCCCACCTCGACACCCAGGTGGTCGAGACGCGGGTGGCCGAAGACGGCGACTTTGTGCGCCGCCGCCGCCAGTGCGCCGCCTGTGAAAAGCGTTTCACCACCTACGAGCGGCCCGACGTCAACTACCCCGCGGTGGTGAAAAAAGACGGCCGGCGCATCGAGTTCGACCGCAGCAAGCTGCAAGCCTCGATGAACTTGTCTTTGCGCAAGCGCCCGGTCAGCACCGAGCAGGTTGACAGCGCTTTGGAGCGCATCGAAGAGAAGGTGCTGGCCGCGGGCCTGCGCGAGATCAGCTCGCACCGGCTGGGCGAATTGGTCATGCGCGAGCTGAAAAAGCTCGACAAAGTGGCCTATGTGCGCTTTGCCAGCGTGTACCGCAGCTTTGAGGACATCGACGAATTCAAGTCCTTGGTGGACGAATTCCGCCGCTGAGCAGCGCAGCCGATCAACGGCGGCGGGCCGACTCCACACCGGCCACGCTGCGCACAGCGGCCAACACCTTGCCCAAGCGCAC